>DDQB01000032.1:0-37567 GCA_002342505.1 Acidaminococcaceae bacterium UBA2453 | reverse complement strand
TCTTCCGGTTCAAAGTCCGTGGTGGTAGCCCCATCCTCAACTTTGCACATACGGTCAATTGCGCCTGAACGATAGAGCAAAGCTTCCGTTACGGATGTCGTTCCAGCTCCACCATGACCCACAATGGCCACATTTCTGATTTTGTCTCCTGTATAAGCTTTCATTAATAAATCCCCCTTTTCGCAAATTCATTTAAATTATATTATTCGCTACAAACGCAGGTTTTCCTGCTTGTAATTTCAAATTTTTAATTTTTTTATATGATGTCGCCAAATGTCCTGTAAAATGTGCTCCGGTCAAAGCTTTCCCTTCATGGACAATACGCCCAGAGCCGCAAGCGTTTTCCCATCAAACAGGGTTCCGTCTTCAATCATTTCCACTACCTTGGAACGGGGCACTGCTTCCACCGCGATAAACTCATCCGGATCCGTATGTTGTTTATGGGAATGCAATCCGTAAGCTGCATACAGATGGATCACTTCATTTGTAAAACCCGGCGTGGTCGCGATCGCGCAAAGGTATTCCCACTGTTCCGCTTCGTATCCGGTCTCCTCCGACAGCTCCCGCACTGCGCACTGGTCCGGTTCTTCTCCGGGATCGATCTTTCCTGCGGGAATCTCATACATAACCGTCCCCATCGGATGACGGTACTGCTTTACAAAAATGATATGTCCATCCGGAAGGATCGGAACTACCGCTATGGCGCCCTGGTGATCGGCCATCTCCCGCGTGGCAGTATTGCCATTCGGTAACTGTACCGTATCTACATGGACATGCAACAGTCTTCCGTTAAAGGCAGGCTTACTGCATATAAATTTTTCATCTAAAGCAGGGTCATGAATCGTTTTCATCGTTTTTCTCTTCTTTCATTAAGATATAGTATCAGAGACAGGCTGTTTCTTTTTCCGTTTTTTAAAACAGGACGCCTCCTGCAACAGCGATTCTGCGCTTTCCCTTGCCGCTTTGGTATCTAGCTCACCGGCTGTCATCCGAACCAGTTCTTCCACACGGCCGGCATGGTCCAGAAGGGTTAATTCCGTAGCCGTCCTTCCCTGTACTGTTTCCTTGTGGATCCGGATATGGCGGTCCGCAAAGGCGGCTATCTGCGCCAGATGGGTAATACATAGCACCTGGCCGCGCCTGGCTATCAGCGCGATTTTTTCTGCCATTTTCTGTGCGGTCACGCCGCCGACACCGGTATCAATTTCATCAAAGACCATCGTCCCCACGCCGCTGACATCGATCAGTACCGTTTTCAGAGCCAGCGCAAGACGGCTCAGTTCTCCGCCGGAAGCAACATGGGACAGTAACTGCAACGGTTCCCCCGCATTCGCCGAAAACAAAAATTCCATCTGATCTTTTCCATCCGGTGTAAAGTCCGTTTTTTGCGAAAAACGTATCGCAAAATCTCCGTCCGGCATCGCCAGATCGTGAATGTGACGCTTCACAGCATCGCAAAGCGCTTCTGCATTCTCTTTTCGCAAAGCCGTTAATGATTCCGCTTTCTCTTTCAGGACAGCAGTAATACCTGCCAGTTCTTTTCCTGCTTTCGCGATCCGGTTATCCAGATCCTGCAAAAGGTTGTATTGCTCTTTCGCCTGTTTCAAATAATCCAGGATCTCCTCTTCCCCGTTCCCGTATTTTCGCTGCAAACGGTATAAAAGATCCAATCGTTCCTGCACTTCCGTCATACGGGACTGATCGTAATTCTGTCCTTCCACATAATTCTGCAACTGACTGCAGGCATCATCCGCCGCGATCCAGGCGCTTTCCAGTCCTTCAAACACGGACTGAAGCCGGGTATCGTAACGAAGGGCTGAAGCCACCTGCTCCCTGCTTTCCGCCAATTGCGCCAGCGCGCCGCTATCCTGTTCCAGTCCTGTATACGCTTTTTGCAAAGCATGCATGATCTTTCCGCTGTTTTGAAGGAACCGCGCCTCTTCCTTCAATGCAGCCTCTTCTCCAATGTGGATCGCCGCATCGTCAATCTCCTGTATCTCCCAGGAAAGCCGATCCATTAAACGTTCCCTTTGTTCGCCCTGCTCCTCCAATTTCTGTAAAGCGCCTTTCGCAGATTCATACCGTTGATACGCATCGCGGTATGAAGCAAGAACTTTTGCCGCCGTTTCTCCTCCAAAAGCGTCAGTAAAAAGCTGCGGCGCCTTTACCTGAAGCAGCGCCTGATTCTCATGTTGCCCATGAATATCTACCAACATCCCCGCGACGCGTTTTAATACAGCCAGCGGAACCTGTACCCCATTAATGCTGCTCTGGCTTTTTCCAGACGACGTAACCCTGCGCTTTAAAAACAGAAATTCTTCCGTTTCGATATCCTGTTCCCGAAGGACTTCTGCTATCCTTTTATCAGAAGAATCAAACACCGCCTGCACCCAGAACGCATCGCATCCGGAACGGACAAAAGAAGCAGACGCCCGACCACCTAACACAATCCCGAATGCATCGATCAGGATAGACTTGCCTGCGCCTGTCTCTCCTGTCAAGATATTAAATCCATTGGAAAATTCCACATTTGCATCTTCAATCAGGGCAAAATTATGCGCCTGCAATGATTGCAACATCCTTTACCATCCCTTACCTGCTTGAATTTTCTCGTTTCATCTTTTTACCATTTAATTACCGTTTTACCTTTTCCGGTCTTGTCTTTACATTTTCATTTTTAACAGCATTCGTTTCTTTGTTGTCATCTTTGTCATGCCAATGGAAATATGCAAAAAAATCTTTCGCAATTTCAGGCTGTTCAATCGCAACAAAGATAGTATCATCTCCTGCAACCGTTCCCATTACGCCCAGCCATTTCATGCTGTCAATGGCATATGCTACTCCCTGCGCTGTGCCGGGAAGCGTATGCAGAACCACCAGATTTCCGCCCGCGCGGATCGAGATCACAGAACTGCGGATCAGTCGTTCCAGCTGTTCCGAAGACATCATATGACTCCGTTCTTTTGGAAAAGCATACCGGTACCCGCCCCGCATATCAGAAACCTTGACAAGCATCAATTCCTTAATATCCCGGGAAACGGTTGCCTGCGTCACATTAAAACCACTTTCCTGCAATGCCCTCGCCAGCTCTTCCTGCGTTTCAATATTTCGTGCCTCAACAAGATCCCGGATGATCTGATGCCGTTCCTTTTTATTCATGGATATCCTCCTTACACGCCCCGGATCAGTTTTTCCTGCCAGGTCTCATAGTAACTTCGGTCTGTCAAACGAATCAACTGCATAGTTTTTCGGTTTTTTGTGATTCTTACAATATCGTGCTGCCCGATTTCACAAATACGGACGCCGTCAGCGGAAAGAGCCATACTGCTCAAATTTGCAGGCAGGAGCCTGATTTCTACAATTTCGGTGGCAGGAATCACCAACGGGCGGGTCGACAGGGAATGGGCGCAGATAGGCGTAATGATCATAACTTCCATGCCAGGCTGCACCAAAGGACCTCCCGCAGACAAAGAATACGCCGTAGAACCCGTCGCCGTAGAAAGAATCAGGCCGTCAGCCTTATATCGGCCGGAAGGCTTGCCGTTAATATATAATTCCATATGATTGATAGTGGAAAGATTCCCCCGGGCGGCTACAAATTCATTGATGGCCAGTTCGCTTGTTAGTTTTTTCCCGCTTTCCGAAAAGACGCTTGCCTGCAGCAGACAGCGTTTTTCAACTGTATATTCTCCTGTGCCCAAAAGTTTCAGCGCTTTTTCCATTCCTTCAAATTCAACTTCGGCCAGAAACCCAAGATGCCCAAAGTTAACGCCAAAGACCGGCACATTATATTTCACCAGTTCCCGCGCCATGCGCAGAAATGTGCCATCGCCTCCCAACGAGACCGCCGCGTCCAATCCGGCGGCTTTCTCATTACAGGCATCCAGGTGATATTCTTCTGCCAGTTCCTGCGGAACTGCCACGCGGATATTATGCTTTCGACAAAGCGCAAGTATCGCTTCAAAATGCACCCTAACCTTGACAATGTTCATATTGGGAAAAATCCCCAGCTTAATCGTTTTGTCCATGTTTTTTTCCTTTATCTGTCTAACGCGTTGTGGGACTGTCCGACCAGGCTTTCTATATCCGGATCGCAATCCGCATCTTCCGCGCCGTTTGTCAAATACAACAGATATTCAATATTGCCCTCCGGTCCTTTTACCGGTGAATAATCAAGTCCCCTGACACAAAATCCTTCAAGCCTTGCAAACGCAATAACATTTCGGATCACTTCCTTATGTATTTCCGGATCGCGGACAACACCCTTTTTTCCAACATTTTCCTTACCCGCCTCAAACTGCGGCTTGATCAGCGCAAGCACAAACCCTTCCGGTTTTAAAATCCGTTTAACAGCAGGAAGTATTTTATCCAACGAGATAAATGCCACATCAATAGAAGCACCGTCCACCGGTTCCGGCAAACTATCTTCTGTCAGCGTTCTGGCATTCGTCCGCTCCATGTTAACGACCCTGGGATCGTTTCGCAGCTTCCAGTCTAACTGTCCATATCCGACATCTACCGCATAGACCTTGACAGCGCCATTCTGCAGGGCGCAATCGGTAAAGCCTCCGGTAGACGCGCCGATATCTGCCATCACTTTCCCGGCAACAGAAATAGGAAATACCTGTAATGCTTTCTCCAGTTTCAGACCGCCCCGGCTCACATACCGCAGCCTGTCTCCAAGAATCCGTATCGCTGCGTCTTCTTTCACCGGCGTGCCGGGTTTGTCTATTTTCTGCTCATCCACCAGGATCTGCCCAGCCATGATAGCGGCCTGTGCTTTTGCCCGGCTGGCAAATAACCCTTTTTCCGTAAGATAAGCATCCAATCGAATCTTCTTCTTTTTTTCCATCATGCCTTTTTCATCCAGTCCAGGATCCTGTCTGCCATCAATTCAGGAGTAAGTCCGATATCCCGCAGCAGCAGCTTCCGGTCTCCCTGGGATATAAACTCATCAGGAATGCCAAAATTCAAAACCAAAGTCTTATCCAGCAGTCCATGATTATTCAGCGCCTGCACTAGCACTTCCCCGACACCGCCAATGACGGCGCCCTCTTCCATGGTAACAATGCAATGCGTATCTCTGGCATCCTGAAATAACATTTCTGTATCCAACGGCTTTGCGAAACGCATGTTGACAACACCGGCAGAAACTCCTTTTTCCTGCAACAGTTCCGCTGTCTTTTCCGCTTCGGAAACCATACTGCCGATAGCCCAGAGAGATACATCCGTTCCTGTGCGAATTCGTTCCGCACGCCCGATGGGAAGAGTGTGCAACGCTTCACTGCAGTCAACTCCCAGCCCGCTTCCCCTCGGATATCGCAGTGAAATCGGGCCGTCATCATATTCCATCGCCGTTGCAAGCATATGGCGCAACTCGTTTTCATCCTTAGGGGCCATAATGACCATGTGCGGCATCGGTAACAGATAGGCATAATCAAACACGCCGTGATGGGTGTAGCCGTCGTCGCCGACAAGTCCGGCCCTGTCCATACACAGCTTTACAGGAAGCTTCTGCATACATACATCATGCAGGATCTGATCGTAGGCGCGCTGCATAAATGTAGAATAAATCGCTGCGACTGCTTTGATACCCTGAGTTGCCAGACCGGCGGCAAACGTGACTGCATGCTGTTCTGCAATCCCCACATCGAAAAAGCGGTCCGGAAACCGCTGCGCAAAACCGGTCACGCCGGTACCATCCGGCATGGCAGCCGTTATTGCAACGATTCTCTTATCCTTTTCAGCTAATTCAACAAGCGTCTTTCCAAAAACATCGGTATAGGAAGGAGGCGCTCCAGGCTTGGTAATCTTTTTACCGGTAGCAATATCAAACGGACCCGTGCCGTGAAATTTATTGGGACTTTCCTCTGCCGGAGCATATCCCTTTCCTTTTTTTGTTATCACATGGAGCAGAACCGGGCCGTCTTCTTTTTTAGCTGCCGTCAGCATAGGTATCAGCGCTTCAATATTATGCCCGTCTACCGGTCCGAAATATTTGATGCCAAGATGCTCAAACATAGACTCCGGATTTACCAGATATTTCACGCCCGTCTTCACGCGGTCGATGGCTTCCAGCACGTCATCGCCATGCTCCAGCCCGCTAAGCCAGTTCTCCAGATTATGCTTCAGGCGGTTATAGGTTTCTCCTGTCCGAAGCTGATATAAATATTGGGACATAGCGCCCACATTTTTTGAAATCGACATCTCATTATCATTCAGTATAATGATCAGCCGCCGTTTTGTATCGCCAACATGATTCAGCGCTTCAAAAGACATTCCGCCTGTCATGGCGCCATCGCCGATAATGGCGACTACATGATAGTCGTCCCCCAGCAGATCCCTGGCCGCCGCAATTCCGTCCGCTGCGGAAATCGAGGTTGACGAATGCCCTACGCCAAATACGTCGTGTTCACTTTCCTGCCTTTTTGGAAAACCGGAAAGTCCTTTATATTGGCGCAAAGTTGGGAATCTGTCTTTTCTTCCCGTTATTATTTTATGTATGTAAGCCTGATGCCCTACGTCAAAGACAAACTTGTCTCTGGGAGAATCAAACACCCTGTGCAGCGCAATCGTCAGTTCAACCACGCCAAGATTGGGGGCCAGATGTCCTCCGTTCTTAGAAACAACATCCAACATCAGCTGCCTGATTTCCGCAGCCAGCCGGTTCATTTCTTCCAGCGAAAGCATCTTTAAATCTAACGGGCTGTTTACCCGGTCAAGTATCCTATCCCTCGACATTCCAATCCACCCTTCAACAAATGTCAGTTCTTACGATGGCACATCATTTTAGCCAACTCGCGCAACGGTTCCGCTTTGTCGCCAAATGTTTCGAGACAGCGCAAGGCTTCTACCGTTGTCTCATCGGCCATTTTCCGTGCGCCATCCAACCCGAATAAGGTCACGTACGTTGATTTATGATTTTTTTCATCGCTGCCGATAGGTTTTCCCAATTCTTCATCGGTGCTGGTAACATCCAGAATATCGTCTTCAATCTGGAAGGCAAGTCCCACCAGCTCGGCAAAGCGGGTCAATGCAAGCAGCTGCTCATCCGTTGCTCCCGCCAGATGGGCTCCTCCACGGATAGCGGCAATAAACATGGCGCCCGTTTTCCCCTCATGCAGCGTCTTTAATTCCCTGGCAGTAATCTGGCGGTTCTCTGCTTCCAGATCCAGCGCCTGCCCTCCGACCATGCCGAAATTTCCCGCGCACATGGCAGTTTCATGCACAAACTCAACCAGTGTTGAAGGTTTCACGTTGCGCTGTTCCAACATCACTTCAAAGGCCAGAGTCAACAGGCCGTCGCCGGCCAGCAGGGCCATCGCTTCTCCAAACACTTTATGATTTGTCAGGCGTCCGCGACGGTAATCGTCGTTATCCATGCACGGTAAGTCGTCATGGATCAGGGAATATGTGTGGATCATTTCCAATCCGCATGCCGCCGGCAAAAAATCATATCCGTTCGCCCCCACGGCATCTGCCGTTGCCATGAGAAGAATAGGACGGAGCCTCTTGCCCCCGGCCAGCAAACTGTATTTCATAGCGTCATCCACGTTGGAGATGCCGCGCTTTTCCATCCGTTTTTCCAGATAATTGTTTACCAGCTTCTTCCGGCTGTCATAATATTGCATAAAATCCATCAGTCATTTCCCTCCCAGTCGGAACCAGCGCTTTCTTCTTCCATTTCCGCAAAATCTTCCGTATGGTAATCGGTTTCATCGTCCGGATCCACTACCAGCTTTTTCACAGTCGCCTTAGCCCGATTCAGTTTTTCCAGACAGATCTTGCTCAATTCCGTCCCCCTCTGAAATTCCTCTATCGCATCTTCCAGCGGCAATTCTCCGTTCTCCAGCTTTTCAACCACGGCTTCCAGTTCCGAAAGCGCTTCCTCAAACTTTATATTTTTTGCAATTTTTTTACCTGCCATCGTCGTCCTGCCTTTCTATCTGTTGGATAACCGAATATATCTTTCCGTCATTCAGACGGGTGCATATCTCTTCGCCCCAGCGCGCAGCTGAAACCGATTTTAAAAGTTCTCCCTGCTCGTTCAACGTCACGGAATACCCGCGAGCCAGCACGTTCAGGGGGCTGACCGCCTGCAACCCGGCAGCCTGCAAAGCAAGCTTCTGTTCCTTGTTCCGCAGCAACTCCCGGATTCGTTCATTCCCTCTCCGCCAGGTTTCTCTATACTGAGTCTCATAACCTTCCGGAAAGGAAGCCTGATTATATAAAGCTTTCTGTACTGCTGTAAAACGCTGTTCTGCTTTTTCCAGAATCCGATCCGGTCTTTTCAGTACTTTGATTGCTTGCTGCAGCCTGAACTCTCTGTTTTCTATCCGGACAGGCAAAGAGCGGCGCAGCTTTTCCATCGTTCTGTCAAGCCGTTCTTCCGCCCGGTCTATGATACGCAACGGATCCTGCAACATCCGGCTGGCAGCTGCTTTCTGATACAATCGGGTCCTTTCCTGCAACATCCGCAGGACTGCTTTCTCCAGCTTCTGGCGTTCCCGCTCTATCTGCCGGCGATATTGTCCTGTATCCGCAACCGCAAGTTCCGCTGCCTGAGAAGGAGTCGCGGCCCGTTTATCTGCAACAAAATCCGATAAAGTAAAATCCGTTTCATGCCCTACTGATGAGATCAGCGGAATTTCTGAAGCGGCAATCGCCCTGACAACGATTTCTTCATTAAATGCCCATAAATCTTCCATGGAACCGCCACCCCGGCCTACGATCAGCACGTCGGCCAACCGGTGACGATTCATGAAACGGATCGCTTTCGCAATTTCACCTGCCGCCGCTTTTCCCTGCACCTGTACAGGATACAGCAATAACTGCACGCCTGGATCTCTGCGCCGCGATACGGTAATTACATCCCTTACGGCAGCACCCGCAGGAGAGGTAATGATCCCAACCGTCTGCGGATGTTCTGGCAGTTTTTTCTTTCTCTGCTCTGAAAACAGGCCTTCTGCCGCCAGTTTGTTCTTCAGATTTTCATAGGCCTGCATCAGATTGCCGGTTCCTTCTGCGATCAGCAGATCTGTATACAGTTGATAAACGCCGTCTCTTTCATAGATGCCGATACTTCCAACTGCTACTACCGTATCCCCGTTGGCGGGATCCTTCAGCAGATGGGACGCCTGACGGCGAAACATGACGCACTTTAACACGCCTGTACTGTCTTTTAAAGAAAAATAACAATGCCCGGAAGGATATCTCTTAAAATTACTGATCTCCCCCCGAACCTGAACATTTGTAACTCTGCCGCTGCTTTCCACCAGATTTTTAATCAGGCGGTTCATTTCAGTAACACTGTAGGTATGAATCTCAGCCATGCCTTTCCCCCTGACGATATGCAAACGCCGCGCACCCTGCAGCATTATCGCAACTGTAACGGCTATCCGGAACCCAGACTTTAATATGCCGCTTGGCCAGTTTCGCTTCCACATGCCGCCGGATCCATTGATTGGATGAAACGCCGCCAGCCAGAATCACCTGGCTTATATTATTTTCCCCGGCCGCATTGCGGATCATCCGTACAAAGGTCTCGGCCAGCCCCCACTGCACGCCTGCCGCCAGATCTGCCGGAACCGCTCCCTTTTCCAGTTTTCGCAACACAGCGGTACAGGGACCGGAAAAGCTTACATTGGTCTTATGTACAGACACCGGGATCTCACAAATCTCCCTGTGCTGTTCCGCCAGTTTTTCCATGGCAGGCCCTGCTGGAAAGGAAAGCCCCATCGCAACGCCCACACGGTCTATAAACTGTCCCGCATGCAGGTCCAGGCTGGAGCCAATCTCTGTAAGGGTATATGATGATCCTGATTTTTCCACAAGCAGCAGATCCGTAGTCCCGCCCGACGCATGTAAAAACAGGAAACGATCCGTTTTCGGCCCTCCGGCAGACCACAGTGCCGCTTCCAGATGATTTTCCTGATGACTGATCTGCCAAAGCGGAACATGATACAAAGCGGCCATTGATCTGGCAAATCCCTGCCCGGACAAAAAGGCAGGCATGTATGAATCTTCCAACGGACGGGGACGGTATGACACACCGATTCCCCTGACAGAAAAATCGTGGCCTTTTACAGCCTGTTCCATCAGATCAGGAAGGTTACGGGTATGCTGATATAACATTTCCGACTGCTGTAAACCGCATCCCCCGGGTTTCACTTTCAAAATACGGCGGGCTTCCGTTAACGCTCTTCCCCTCCGGTCCATAAACAGGACCGATGTAGTGTAACAACTGGTATCGATGCCCAGATAAACTTCCTCTGTCATTTTTCTTCCCGCATCAATTTGCCCAATACCCCATTGATAAACCGGGCCGACTTGTCTGAACCGAACATTTTTGCCAGTTCTACCGCTTCATTGACAGCAACGGTAACCGGAATTTTCTCTTCCGCAAATCGCATCTCATAAATCGCTATGCGCAGAATATTCCTGTCTATCCCAGGCATCCTTTTAACTTCCCAGTTGATTGCGTACCGACCGATCAATTCATCAATCAAAGCCAAATTTTCAGCGGTGCCTTTCAACACTTTTTCAGCATATTTAAACGCCTTTTCCGCTTCCTCGCTCTTTTCCTCTTCCTGCTGCACTTCTAACGCAATGGCCAGCGCTTCGTCAGCATCAGCATGCGTATAATCCATCTGGAACAAACTTTGTAAAACCATTTCTCTTGCCACTCTACGAATCATTGCAGGCATTCCTCCGTTTATTTATGATATCCGGGCGGAAGGAGCCGGTCCAGCCACTCCACCAGGTCTTCCTTTTTGTCAATCTTATAACCGATAAAGAATCCTCCAGCAACAAACAGCATCAAAAACAGCGTACGCCAGAAGCCTATCACCAAAAACAGCGACGCAACAATCAGCCCGGTCAGCGAACACAGGAAACGACCGCGATAATTGAGCCAGATGTCGGTAAATATATCCTTTAACATCGCAGTTCCTCCCCTTGCTTACCCTTTGTCCTTACCGTTATTCTTTATTTTCTTAAAATAAAGCTCTATATTTTTTACCTCAAGCCCTACCACTTTTTTAATGGTTTCTTTGATATTATCTTTCACTTCTTCGGTAATTTCAAACACATTCACACCCGGTTCAAGAGAAGCATGGATACGGGCATTGATCGTGGTTTTGTCTTCCATGTCAACAGCTACTTTTACGCTGTAAATACCGTATACTTCCTGAGCAATGTCTGCGATATAGTCTTCCAGCGCCCTTTTGGAAACTACAGTCTTTCCGGAATCCGCATCCGCCAGCGTCAGGGAGCTGCTGTCCCCAATCAGCCCGATACCGGCCAGCAACAACCGGACACTGAGGACGAACAGTATTACGCCGCCTGCCGCAAATTCCCAGTTTCCCGGCAATTCTGTAATAATATGCGCAAAAGCGACAGACGGAATGATTCCTATTGTAATCAAAATTACTACGACAGCAAAGAGCGCCATCAGCAGCGTATATAATGTCAATATGATTCGATCCGGTATTCCCATATACCCCACTCCTTAATTAAAAATAGTTCCCTGTTTTTCCTCATCCGGGTTGTTGAAGCTGATCTCCAGCGCGCTTTTTTCCCTGCGCCGCACTCCCTCAATATGGACGTCGACAAATTCAGCCGTATACTCCGTCATCTCGTCCACTGAGCTTTTGATCTTCTTTTGCAGCTTCATTGCAACTTCAGGAATATTACAGCCATACTCCACAGTTACATATACGGAAATCCGGCAGCTGTGCCCGGTAACTTTTACGCGAACGCCCTTCGCCAAGCTTTTCTTTCCCAGAAAATTACTGATCCCTTCTCTGAATCCCGTACTCATCGCAACGACTCCGGGGACATCCAAAGCGGCCAGACTTGCAACGATAGCAATCACGTCGTCGGCAAGTTCAATATATCCAAGGTCTTCTTCTTCCGAAACAGCCGCAGGCTGGTTCGTAAACTGTTCCGGCTCCGAGCCTTTTCGTTTTGTATCTGTCATCTGTACCTCCCCGAATCCGGCATAACGAAATGATATGAGTTTATATACCTGTACAGATACCGTAGCCCCTGTCGTCGAATCGAATCGGACGACAGAGACAAAAAGTGCAAGTATCCCCCATTTTTAAATTATGTATTATTATACCATACTAATAATAATAATAAAAGAAAAAAGGACTTCTTTTCAGAAGTCCTTTGTAAGACTACAGCTTAAGCACGCTGAATGTAATCGCCGCTACGGGTATCGATCAGCAGATGATCGCCTTCGTTGATAAACAGAGGAACCTTGACTACATACCCTGTATCCATGGTTGCCGGTTTGTTTCCGCCAGTCGCCGTATCGCCGCGAATACCCGGTTCTGTCTTAACAACGACAAGTTCAACCGTGTTCGGCAGTTCCACGCCCAAAATGCGGTTCTCAAAAGAAATGACCTTTACATCCATATTTTCTTTAAGGAAGTTAATGCCATTGCCAATCTGTTCTTTTGTCAGTTCAGTCTGTTCGTATGTATCATTATCCATAAATACATAGTTTCCATCGCCTTCATACAGATACTGCATGACGCGGCGGTCGATATTGGCTTTCGGCAGACGTTCGCCGGCATTAAATGTTCGTTCAACTACTGCGCCGGTTGCCAGATTACGCATCTTGGCGCGTACAAAGGCGGCGCTTTTGCCCGGTTTTACATGCTGAAACTCCACAACCTGCCAGGGATCGTTGTCGATTGTTACAGTCAGGCCCGTTTTAAATTCGTTGGTAGATACCATAGATACATCCTCCTGTGTTTCTGATAAAATCAATTTATCTTTTTATAATTATTAAAAATTAATGCCTTTACACAATTTCTGTCAGCGTTTTCTTCAGTCCGGTCAGACTCCGCGCGCCCTCTTTGGTAAGGACAACGGTATCTTCGATCCGGACTCCGCCATTTCCTTGAATATAAACACCGGGCTCAATGCTGAAGACCATGCCCTCTTCCAGGACCATATCGCCTCTGCTGTTAATATTCGGAAGTTCGTGGATCTCCAATCCGACGCCGTGACCGAGACCATGCGTAAAGTATTTACCATAACCCCGGGACTCAATATATTCACGGATCATCGCGTCCAGCTCCCTGCCAGTGATGCCGGGTTTTGCCGCCTTGATTCCGCGGTACTGCGCTTCCTGTACGACGGTGTAGACTTCCCTGTGCCAGGAATTCGCCATCCCCATTACAATCGTCCGTGTCGTATCGGAATGATATCCGTTGTATAAGGCGCCAAAATCAAACGTCACAAAATCGCCGACCTCAATTGCTTTATCCGTCGGCGCTCCATGGGGCAATGCGCTGCGATATCCGGACGCCACGATCGTATCAAAGGAAACGCCTTCCGAACCAAGACTGCGCATATAATATTCCAACCTGGCTGCCAGTTCCTTTTCCGTCATCCCGGATTTGATCTCCCTGAGCAGTCTTTCAAAGGCACCATCGGCAATCTTAAAGGCCTGCCACAGATCTTCCAGTTCGCGTTCATCTTTTATCAGGCGTAACGGGCGCAGATCCACACTGATCATTTCCGTATTTTCCGGCAACAGGCTGCCTAACAGCTTCGCCTCTTCATAAGAAAACACGTTCCCGTCAAACCCAACCTTTTGATGCGTTCCGATCAGTTCTGCCACAGCTTCCCAGATACTGCTATTATGGCTGGCTTTGTATTCCATCACACGGCAATATTTTAACTGTGAACGCGCCTGCTCGGTATAACGTCCGTCAGTAATCAGCACAGCAATCCGGTCATCCGCGTATAGAATACTGGAATCTCCGGTAAAACCGGTAAGGTAACGAATTGTACAGGTATCTTTGACAGCAATGCATTCTAAGCCATGTTCTTTCATGAACTTAAATATTCTGCCTATTCTTTCCATAACGTTTCATACCTTCTTTTGTTTACATTAGTTATGCCAAATTATTTTATCATATTATCCGTATTTACGCTACTATAAATTTCATATATGCACAGAGCCGCCACATTCCCTTCACAGACAGCCCTAACTGTTTCTCATTTTATTTTTCTGCGAAGAATCGACGATACCGGTATCGGTTCATCAGCGGCGCAGGTAAAAATCTGCTGCGCGTGCGGCGCGCAGTCAATGGAAATACCGTCCCGGTCGCGCATCGCCTGTAAAACCAGCTTTCCCAGACTTCCATCCGGACAAAAGACCTCCAACTCTTCCCCGGCCTTCATGTTGTTCCGCTGTTCCACCGTCAATCGTCCGGCCTCCCATTTTTTTACCAGTCCAACAAACTCATGCGTCTGCAGATAAGAAGACGTTGCATAGACCTGTGCGTCTGCATCCGGTTTTCCCAATGCAAAGCCTGTAGTATACGGACGGTGAGAGACTTTTCCCAGTTCATCCAGCCATTCCTGTTTCACGGCGAATCGATCCGGGGCTTCCCAGCAGGCATCAATAGCCCTGCGATATACACTTGCCACACTGGCTGCATAGTGGGCGCTCTTCATACGGCCTTCGATCTTGAAACTGCAGATACCGGCCCCCATCAGTTCAGGAAGATACGGCAAAAGGCAGAGATCTTTGGAATTCATAATGTAAGTGCCCCGTTCATCCTCCGCCACATCATATACTTCACCGGGGCGGTTCTTTTCTGTCAAACCGAATTCCCAGCGACAAACCTGCGCACAGGCGCCACGGTTTCCGTCGCGTCCGGTTAGATAACTGCTGAGCCAGCAACGGCCGGAATATGAAATACACATGGCTCCATGAACAAAAGCCTCCAGTTCAACTTCCGTGCGACTGCCAATCTCCTTCATTTCCGCAAAGGACAGTTCCCTTGCAAGGACAACGCGGCTTGCGCCCATCTGTTCCCAGGCTCTTACACCCGCCCAGTTTGTCGTATTGGCCTGCGTGCTGACATGTAACGGCATATCCGGCACTACCTGTCGCGCTATGGACCATATGCCTAGATCGGAAATCAGCAGGGCGTCGACCTGAATGTCCTGTAAGGCCTGAAGATAATCCGGCAATTCCTTCAGGTCTTCGTTATGAGCAAAAATATTGACCGTCACATAAACTTTCCTGCGCAGGCTGTGGGCAAATTGTACAGCTTCCTTCATTTCATCCAGCGAAAAGTTGCTGGCAAAAGCCCGCAGTCCAAAAATCTTACCGCCCAGATAGACCGCGTCGGCGCCATACAACAGGGCCATTCTCAGTTTTTCCATATTTCCCGCCGGAGCCAGCAGCTCAGGTTTAACCAATTTTCTCATCATACTGCCTCACAAATCACTCTTTACAAAAAAATCGCGGCACTTTCATACCGCGATTCTCTCCATGCTCATCGCAAATTTTCTGTATCGGTTGTTCTCTCATAATAACAACCGCAAAGGCACACCAGACCCACATCGGTCAGCAAAACCTGAAAGTATGCGTCAATCATTTTTGTGGATCTCTTCAATGGCCCTTAAATGTTCCTGATACGTTTTGGTAAAACGATGATGTCCATCTTTCTCCGCCACAAAATACAAATACTCCGTAGCTTCCGGATTTAAAACCGCTTTGACGGCATCAATCCCGGGGGAAGCAATCGGTCCCGGCGGCAGGCCGGGATTCTGGTACGTATTATACGGACTTTTTATCTGTGTATCCGCAATCGTCACTTCTTCCTTCTGTGAACCCAAAAGATACTGGATCGTTGTATCCGACTGGATTGGCATGTAAATATGAAGCCGCTTCAGGAATACGCCGGCAATACGGGCCTGTTCTTCTGGGAAAACCGCTTCCAGTTCCACCATTGCCGCCAGATTGATTAAATCCCGCAGATTCATCTTCTTTTCTTTTGCAAGCAAGGGGATTTTTTCCCTGTTCATCTCAGAGTTAAATGTCCTGACCATCAAAGCAAGGATCTCTTTTTCCGACATGTCCGGGTCAAGCTGGTACGTGGTCGGGAAAATAAAGCCTTCCGCTTTAAATATGACATCGGGATTGCTGGTTTCCATATAAGGATACGGCGTATAATTCCGGGCTGCTTCCTCAAATTTCCTTGCATCCCCCAGCCCTTCCGCTTCCAATTTCCGGGCCGTCTTAACCACATTGAAACCTTCCGGCACAGTGAATTTGACATTGTAGGTCTGTCCTTTGGACAGGATATCTACAATTTCACTGTTAGACATACCGCCAACGATCTCATACCGTCCGGCTTCCAGTTTTCCGGCCAGCCCCCTGATCCTCGCTTCCATCCGGAACGCCTCCGGCGTTTTCACCAAATGCTTCTTATGTAACAAATCAGCAATATCCGCTGTTGTCATCCCCGGCTTTATGGTCACCAGATAACGATGCCCTTTTGCAAACTCCGTATTGTTCCCCGTATAATACAATAGCCAGTAAGCGCCAAGCCCAAGCATCAAAGTAAACGCGAGCAATAATGGAATAATGCGTTTGATCAAATCCATTACCTCCGTTATTTAAGTTATAAATCAACGCTTTTTACAAAGCAAACCTGCAGCAGGTCATGCTTCCAGATTTTCATAAACCTGTTTCGCCTTTTCAAATTCCTCATCAGAGGGAACCTGAATATCAACTTCCCCATTCTCATCCGTAACCACTTTCGCAAGGATGATATTTGTATCCTCCTCGTCATCCTCCTCGTCATGGTCATGCCCGTCGCAGCAGTTTTCCGCATGATCGTGTTCACAACCGCAACTGCATTCTTCTTCCTCTTCCGCGAAAATTGACGGATCCACTTCAAGCAAAGCGACATAATCGTCATTTCCCACTTTGAACTTGCTTTCTACAACAAAGCAGTGTTCCTGTCCGTCATCATCCGTAAATTCATACGTTTCAATAGTCTCTTCCACAGCATTTGCAATCTCTTTTTCAGTCATGTTTTTGCTCCTTATCTTCTTTTTTAAGATTATCGATAAATTTAAAAAGTATTTTATGAAACCGTGGGGAATTTGTCAATCAAAATAATGAAGCTCCTGTTTTTTCCCCGATTTTGATTTCAGCGCTGCCCTTATCATTCGTAATGATGGACGCTTCATATTTGGTACGTCCCAGCTTTATTTCCGTTTTCTTTGTAGCGAAACGCCCATTCTGAATTACTATATTCCCCTCAAGAAAGCGTAATTCCTCGCTTCGGGGCCCGTTTTCAGAGTAATAATACCGGCCTTTTCTTAACGAAAAATGTCCGTCGCCGACAGCAGAATCCACCTGATTTTTACCTGTAATTCTCGCCTCGGCAGACACCAGCCCGGTCACCCGGTTTTCCGTAAGCTGGGCCGCGTCCATATTGTTTCCGGCAAGAGAAAACGCATACTCTTTACCTGGCAGGTTTAAATAACCGGCAAGGGAAATGGCCGCCCCGGCGCCCTGCGCCGATGCGTTTTTTAAAGTAATCTTCCCATTCTCCCAGATAAATTCACCTTTCACATCCATCAGCTTCAGCGGCTCTGCAAAGATGTACGCGCTTCTGAAATCTCCAGTCAGTTTCGGTTCTACCGCAGTGCCGGTCACTTTTCCAGTAAAGCTGACAGCAGCATCGTCCAGATACATACCGCTGCTAAGGGACTGGGTTTTAAACCGGTCTGCCGAAAAAGTCAGGTCAAAACCCGGAGGCAACGGCGTACCTCTTCCGCTTTTTATTGTTCCCCGCATCGTGACAGGCATGCCGTACACATTGGCCTGAAGATTCTGCAGAAATGTTACATCCCTGTCGGCGGAAAAACTTCCCTCTCCGTCCGTAAACGGCACATCAAAGAATTCCCCCGACATGTTACGGGGTTTGCCTTCCATCTGTATATGCCATCCCTGATCGTCTTTGGAAGCCACAACTTTTACAGTCGGAACACGTCCTGATGCAACCTTTATATTTTTCAGATCCGGATACATGGCCAGAAGATCTGCTACTGCGGCGTTTTTCATTTCACCGGTTACCTGCGCCGTCCCGGTTTCATACGTCATATTCAATACAAGATCGCAATCGTTCTTGCTGGCTGTGGTGCTGGCCCGGAGCACCGGATACTGCTTAAAGGCCATCTGTGAATTGATGCGCGAAAGCACGACCTCTTTTCCATTAGAGTCCAGCTTTAAAACGCCATCCTTCAATTCGATGAGACCGCGAAACCGCGTCGGCCTGTCTTCCACATCCCCAGCCAATTTCCTGCCGGTCGCCGCGTTTTTTCCCGCAAACTGCAATAAATTCAGAAGATCGAGCCCCTGTCCTTCCACATAAACGCCATGAAACTCCGGCCGATTGAGAACGATGTTGGTAACGGACGCAATCCCGCCGCCATTCCGGAGGGCGTCAAAAAAGTTGACCGACACAGTAGCCATCGGTAATTGCATTTTTACCTGCCCATTCGGCGCTTTCCATGTCAGATTCCGGATTTCAACATCGCCGGCAAAACCGGCATTGATCTTTTCATACTCCAGCGTCCCGGCCACAACATTTTGACTGGCAAGCATCTGCTCCGCCAGTTTTGTAGCAGCGCCGCCGCCGGTTTTTATAATCAGAGCAATGACAACCAGGACTGCCAGCGCACCGCCCATGATAAATCTGTTTTTCTCTGAGATTCTCTCCACACTCTTCCCCTGTTTCCTGCAAGAATATTACTTCCGGTTTCCATTATGAACCGCGCAGCTTCTTGCTGTCGAGATAATTCTGCAATATGACGACCGCAGCCATCATATCAATCACCTTACGCCGCTTCTTTCTCTGCAGATCCGCATCAATCAGCACCCGTTCCGCAGCCACAGTAGAAAGCCGTTCATCCCATAAAACGACAGCTACTTGCGGGAAACGACCTTTCAGTTCTTCGGCAAACATTTCTGAAACTCTGGCGCGTTCGCCAATCGTTCCATTCATATTTTTGGGATACCCTAATACAATCTCTTCCACTTCCCACGCGGCGACCAATTCCCCAATACGCGTGAAATCCCTCTCGGGCGAAGTCCTCCGGATCGTTTCCACCCCATTGGCGATCAAACCGGTCAGATCACTGACCGCCACACCAATGGTACGGGTCCCCAGATCCAACGACATGCTTCTCATATCGCGTTTCCTACTTTTTAATTCCGGACAGATAGCTTTCCAGCAGTTCTTCCACTAATTCGTAGCGCTCGTATTGCCGCAGCTTGTTTCGCGCATCTTTAAAACTGGTAATATAAGTCGGGTCGCCGGAAAGCAGATACCCCACCAGCTGGTCTTTCGGATTATATCCCTTTTCTTTTAACGCTTCGCATACTTCACGGATCGTTTGTTCAACCGGAGCTTTTTCACGATTTCTCTTAAACATCATAGTTTCCTGGGATACATTTGCCATTTCGATCACTCCTTTTCATTACACGCATCATTCCTCATTAACCATACGGGAACTCATGCTATATTACAGAACACTTTATAATGTTATATTGTATCACACTTTCATCATATTCGTTTCGTTTTTCCGATAAAACAGCAATATTTCACTAAAAATTTACGATTTATATTTTCTTATATCTTCTGTGCAATGTCTTTCAGTTTTTTCTGCACATATAAGAAAAGGGGCAATTGTCGCAGTGGTTCGTATTTACATTAAAGTCGCTTTCCTCTTTTTTATCTGCGATCTCACTGCAAAGCCGCGCAATCTCCTGCCGGTAATCCTCGTCCGGCAACTTCCATTCGCTGCAGTTCCGAATAAAATGAAGAGCTGCCGTTTTCACCGGTTTTTGCAACAAAGTTTCGGCCGCCATCTTATATAAAGCAAGCTGCCATGCGTACCCGCGGCTTACCGCCCCGTCCTGCGTTACCTGTCCGGACTTATAATCTACAAGCTGCAGCGATCCGTCCGGCATCTCTGCAATGCCGTCAATAAATCCAGTAATCGTAAAAGTGTGTCCGCCATGCTGCAGCAGAGGGAGCTGGAATCCGTATTCCGCATATTTCTGATGAACGGAAAATGCCTGGTACAATTCAGAACGAAGATATCCCTGCAACAAAGTTTCCACCTCGCCGGCAATGGCCGGACGGCCATAGGTCAGTTCTTCCGCGCTCTCCCTGTAAAAACCGCGCCACACTTCTTCCTCTTCCCTATATTGATGCGCCATGCGCCACTTTGCATATTTTTCCAGCACTTCATGAACCAGCGATCCCAACGCGGCCGCCGGGAGTTTATCGCCATGCGTCACCTGCGATTCCAACGCAGGAATCTCTTCAATCGCCTGATAATAATAACGGCGCTGGCAATATGCATATTCCTGCAGCGAAGATGCAGAAAACCATGTCAGGGAACTGCCTCCATACGAATCCAACGGCCGGATATTCTGCAATGCCAGCTCAAATTCCCCGGCTGAAAGCGCCGGTATTTCTGCAGCGGGCTTCACCGCATCCTGTCCCCCCGGCATAGCGTCGGCCGCTATATCTGTCCGTAAAATGCCTTCGTATCCTTCCGGCAGAACATCCAACAAAACGCGCATCCAGTGCGACGACGAAGAATTGCCATTTGTATCGGCAAGGCCGCCGGACATGATCAGCCTGTCCCGGGCCCGCGTCATGGCAACATACAACAGACGGATCTTTTCATCCTGTTCCTTTTCTTTGTCAGTCTCCTTAATCGACTTCAACACACTGCTGGCGCTGAGGAGCCCCTCGTCATCACGGACGGAAATGCCCAGTCCCATGTCCGGCAACCAGTCGGACGTATCCGTGTTCGCCTGCCCTCTGGCATCCATAAACGGAATGGCGACTACGGGAAATTCCAATCCTTTGGACTTGTGCACCGTCATCAGCAGTACTGCGTCATCTGTCTGAACGTCAGCCGCTGCTTCCCGGACGTCTTCTTCTTTCATCTGCAACAGATGCAGACCAAAATCCCGGACCGTTCCATTCTTTTCTGCAGCAAACGTATCCGCCATCCGAAAGAACTTCCTAATATCCGCCAGCTGTTCTTCTCCATTCTTCTGCATCGCCAGCACCATTTCCGGATGGAGAACGCATTGCAGCTCCCTGCAGAAATCGGGAAGATTCAGCACAGTTCCCGCAGTCAGCAGACGCTTCATCGTCAAAACGCAACGGGACAGCAGAGTCTCTTTTTCCGCTACAGTATACGACTGCAACAGAAAATCCCATAAAGAAAGTTTCACATCCCGGTTCCGGTTATAGTCCGCTAAATCCAGTAGCAATCGGGTCAGCTGTTCATCATGCAGGCCAAAATATACAGAACGCAATACCCCGGCCAGATTTAGATTATCATGGGGATTGCTTACGAAAGAAAACAGATGGATCATGTCCAGTATTTCAATCCGGTCGTAAAACCCCCGCCCATCCACTACGGCACAGGGAACATGCTGTTCCCGAAGCGCATCCGTCAAAACGGACACATGCGTCATCTTCTGTAACAGGACCGCCATATCCTTATATGCGGTTCCTTCCTTATGCAATGCCTGCAGCCGCTGCGCAAGCCAATGCGCTTCCTTTTCCCTGTTTGCCGCTACAGAATCGCCGCTATTATAATGAAATACACACAATTCCGGATCTCTGTCGCTGTCCCGGTGCGCCTCCAATGCTTCATAGAAAACATCCTGTCCCCGATTCATTCCCATCAGATCCGGGAATACCTTGTTGCAAAAATCCAAAACAGGAGCCACCGTCCGGAAATTGTCATTTAAGCAAATGCTCTCCCCGCCGGTCTCCTCAATTTCCTTTCTCACTCTGGCAAACACACTGACATCCGCGCCTCGGAAACGGTAAATAGACTGTTTCGGATCGCCGACCACAAACAGTCTTGTATCTTTCAGAATATCTTTGTCGCCGCCACAGAGCAGATAGACAAGCTGCCGCTGCCGTTCATTGGTATCTTGAAACTCGTCTACCATAACGTACCGGAACCGCCGCCTGCATCCAGCCAATACATCCGGATGCTGTTCCAGCAGTTCCAACGCCATTTCTTCCAGATCGTCAAACCCCAGCATCCCCTGCTGACGCTTTTTATTTCCCAGCGTTTCCTGTACGCAAAGCAGATACTCTTCCCAGAAGGGAATCAGCGTCAGAGCCTTCCTGCATGCGGAATACAGCGCAACTGTTTCTAACCGGTCTTTTATAGTGCAGATCGCATCCTTATTCTTGCCGGTTTTTTTCAGCTTTTTTCCAATTTCCCGTAAAAAGGAAACATTCTCCGGCAAATCAATATCCACCATCGCGTCCCGGATCCTGCCCAGGTTCGGCGCCAACACGTTTCTATTACCGGGCGCGGAAGAATCCGCCAGTTCCTCGGTGAATTCATCCCGCAGCTGTAAGGCCTGCCGCCTGATTTCTTCCGCCTGTTCTGTATAGGATAAAAGCAAATCCCCTTTTCGGAATTTTATTCCTTTTTGCAACAGCTTCTGCGTCTGCTCCAGCAGACTGCGGCTCCCGTATTCTCGGCAGAGCGCTGATGCTGCGGCATCCTGCTTGTGCAGCAACGAACGAAGCGTATCCCGGATCTCTTTCTTCAGGAAGTCTGTGTAATCATACTCTTCCATAATAATGAAATTCGGGTCAAGTCCGCATTCCACCGGATGCGCCCTTAGCAAACTGCTGCAGAAACTGTGTATCGTACCGACAGTCGCATTAGACAGGCCTTTCATCTGTTCCTCCCAGTATGCGCTGTCACTGCTGTCTGCAGCCCGCAATTCCATCTCTTTCCGTATTCGCTCCAACATCTCCGCCGCAGCCTTCCGGGTAAAGGTAACGGCGAGCACGTTCTTCGGCAGCACTTTCTTTTCCGGCTGCCCCATCCCAAGCGACAAAATATACAGGAAGCGCTGCACCAGCACTCGAGTCTTTCCGCTGCCGGCGCCGGCCGATACGGCTACGTTCGTATCTATGCAACGGATTGCTCTGTCCTGCGCAGGCGTAAACTCCAACTCAGCCATCAGACTCCTCCTCATTGCTATCCGGAGACAGTACGGCAGCACGGCAGATCCTGGCCGCCGAACAATATACCTCGCATCCGTAGGTCGGCGTCGGGCTGAATCTCCCGTTGCGCATCTGCTGCAGCATGTTCCCCACCGTTTCTTTCAATGCCTGACACAATGCAGCACTGTCGGCAAAGCCGGTTCTATTTCCGTCCGCATCCTTTTTCGTCGGCCGGGACTTCCAGGGAATAATTACATTTTCTGCCGCCCTGCCGGAAAAACAGAAATCGCTTTTTCGTTCCCCTTTCTTCAACGTGTAATAACTGCCGCCAATTACTGCGGCATTTTCATTTTTCGCAAATAACGTCTCCGCTGCCAGAATATACAGAGGCATCTGCAGGTCTTTGTCCATAAAATCCTTCCTGGCCGGCGCATCCCCGCTTTTGTAATCCGTAATATAATACGCGTTTTCCGCCCTGTCGATCCGGTCAATTTTTCCATTCAGAAAAATCCGTTCCCCGTTTTCAAGATCCAGCGAAAATTCCGTTTCATCTTTCCGCCCAAATTCCTTTTCCGTATAAACCGGGCGGAGATTTCCCGCTTCACTGTAACTAATCTCCTGTTTCAGCCAGCGGTGCAGCATCACGCGAAGCTGTTCCTTGTCATAATTCCACAGATCGCCGGTAAAGATCCTGCCGTCTTCTCCCATCTCCCGGCACACATCCTCAAAGACGGCATCCAGTTCATCCTGCAGTTCCTTCGTCCGGGACGATTCCAGTCCTTCTCCCAGATGACGGCTGACAAAACGTTCGAGAACCGTATGCAGGAGGCTCCCCCTCTGCATAGGATCAATATCTTCTTCCGCCGGTTCCATTTCCTGCTGCTGCCAGCCATACATCACCAAAAACTTAAACGGGCACTGCCGGAACGTTTCCAGTTTAGACGCGCTGAAACGATTTCCGATATTCTTTCCCACCTGCTGTACAAGGAATTCATCTTCCAGCATCCCGTTCCATTTTTGTTCGTTCCCTGTGCGTTTCGCATCGCTCTGGCCGGCTTCTGCAAGAAGCGGATCCACCAGCCGTCCTAACCGGCCAGTCTCCCCCTTTCGCACCAGGGATGTTTCCATTTCTTTCCGGGAAAGGCTGTTTTCCACCGTTTCTTCCCATGATTTTTTCTGAATTTCCAAATTCGTAAACAAAGCCCGGATCTCATTTATATAGGGTGACACATTCCGGTCGTCTTCCGTGGAATACGCCAGCACCAGCCGCTCCTCTGCCGCCACACAGGCATTGGCAAAAAAATGGATGTCTTCCTGATACCCGTCCGCAGAACGGGGCAGATCGATCCCCAGCGACGCAAGCTCGTTCCGCTCGCTGTCGTTATAAATCCAGTTTTCCTTTTTCAAAAATGGGAACTGGTTTTCCTGCAGCCCCAGCACATATACCTGCCTGCAGGAAATCTCCTCCAGATTCACTGCGGAAAGCACAAGGATCCCCTCCTTGTTTTCCGGCCGCAGCGACAGCATTTCCTCTTCCGCCGCTTCGGCTAACACATCCGCAAACACAGCGCAGGAAATGTTCCGGTCTCCCGATCCGCCCAAATGATAATCCTGTGGTATTTTTTGCAAAAGGGACCGGATCGCTTCTGCTGCGCAGACGATATTTTTAAATTCCTGCAGCGACAGATCTCCCTGCCGATACAACAGTCCTGCTTTTTGAAAAAGAGACAGGGAATCCAGCAAGTTTTCCAGCAGCTTACAATAATTGGCCGGGGCCGCTTCCGCAGGTATCTGTTTTATCCGCTCCCAAAGGGAGGACAGCGCAGCTTTTTCCACGCGACGGAACATCTGTTCCATAAACGCTTCGCAATTTGTATAATACCGCTGCGCCGCAATTTCCGTTACAATTTCCACAGGCAGTCCCAAAACAAACCGCTGCATCGGCAGCGATAAAAAGCGGATGCAGGCATCTGCCTTCTCCCTGCCATGCAGTGACGCCAGCTTCAAACCGGCCAGCATATAGTTAAAAAGAGGATTGGCAGAAAGGGAAGCGCCGGCCGTCATCTGCACCGGGATCCCATATTCGTCACACAATGCGCGGATCCCGCTGTATTCATCCATGCGCCGCACCACCATGGTAATCTCATCCGGGCGGACCTTACGATCACGTATCTGTAATTTAATGTCGCGCAATACTGTTCGGATCTCTTCATTTTTATCCGCCGTCTGCCAGATTTCTATCCCGTCGGCGACAGGAACCGGTTTCGCCGCAGGGTTGCGCAGCCCCTGCAGGATATGCCGCAATGCGGGCTTCCGCTCCCTTGTCGGTGAAAAAGAAATCTGTTCCGTCGTTGCGTAGCCCATCAGACTGCCGTATGTAAATTCCGTCACGCCGTATAATTCCGGGCGCTGCGCCTCATACGGCAGCGCGATCCAGATATCCAGAAACCGGCTGAGCTGCCGGATCATCTCCAGCTGCAGCGCATCAAACTGATAAAAGCCCATTACATACAGCGCCTTCCACGAAAACGGACTGGATGTTCCGTCCAGAGCCGATACAGTTTCCACCGCCATGCGGTATAATCCCTGTACATCAAACACGTCATGCCGGATCAGATACGCAAGGTATTCCCGGTACACTTCCGCTACTTCCCGATCCTTCTGGCAGAAAGACTCCGATCTTCCTTCCCAATGGGAAAACGCAGTCGCAATTTCATCCGGCGTCGCACCGCAGCTTCCTATCTGATCCATCAGAGCTGTCATGGAACGAAGGAATCCCTTTTTGGAAACCAGTCCCGCAAAATAATGCAGCTTCCCTTCCTGCGCCAGCCTATCCAAAATTTTTCCAACGATAAGTTCCTGCGTCCTGCGGCTGATCTTCCGCACGTGGTCCACCTCGCGCTGCCGCAGGACTGCGTTAGCCAGATAATCAAAATTAACAGCATTGACTCCCCGGCTTCTGGCCCGCTGCACCAGCGCCCGGGAAGAAGTCACCAGCATGACATCGTTATACCCACGCGCCATCGCCTTTTTAAAGAAGATGTCGGCGGCGCTGCAGCCAAGCGGAACTTTCACTATATGTAACATGCGGTCACCTTATTTCTTTCTCCTGTCTTTCCTATTTCTTGTTTTTAACAGCATCGTCTTGTTTGCCAGATTTTTCGACAGAGCCGTCTTTCCTGTCAGCTTTTCTGATTGTAATGACCTTCCCGGTGTCCGGATCCGTATACAGAATCGGCCCCAGCGTCAGTTTCCCGTTAATAATGCTGAACGCATCCGTCGTGATCGTTCCAAATGGCATCACGATTTTTGCGTCATAAATCTTAAGTTCCCTGTAGCGGTTGGAAAACCGCCCCTGCAAACTGTCAAAGGGAATGATGGAGTACCTTCCCTTACCGGATTTAAAATTACCATATATCAGGATGTGTCGGGGATTCCCGTCGCATCGCACCGTCAGTTCCGTATCCACGCGGCAGGAAAAATTCATATCCCGTAACGCGATCCGGCTGTCCAGATCGGTTCCCTTACCGTAAATATTATATCTGCGGGTATCCAGATTATAATCTCCTCGGGCTTTTAACCGGCCGCCATACACTTTCGCGTTCACATCAGTTAAACGGAACAGCGAATTGGAATAATTTACGTCCCCGATGACATCGGTAAAATGCAACGCGGGAATATTCAGTTCCTTCATCCGGACCGTCCCTCTTCCCACAGGCGACGTCACCGGGCCTGTAAGTTTGGTTACCAGCGTCATATGGTCTTTCAGTTTCATACCGATTCCCAGCGAGTCGGGCTCCACATCGCGAATAGAAACATCCAGATCCATTTCCGGCGTTTCCGGTTTAAAATTAACCGAACCGGCCACCGAAATGCCGCCTCCCACCATCGTTCCGCCAAATTTTCCCGTAGACAGTTTGACATGGGTCAAGTTGGACGTGTCCAGTTTCATATCCACATTCACATTGTTCATAATATAATGCCGGTTTCGGTAACGGGCCTCCAGCCGACAGTCATTTAATAAGATCTCGGCCTTGATTTTTCTTCCGTCCGGATTAAAATTCGTCTCTTCCTCTTTGTCCGCGTCGCCAAAGAGTCCCTTCTTCTGTTCTGCCGCTTTTTCCCGTCGGCCCGGGCTCAGATGCTTCTGCTCCAGAAAGTCCACTTCCATATTTTCATTAAATCCCACAGAGACCAATGCGTTATTCAGTTCCAGCCTCTGGATGGTCGTAGACTTAAAATTCCTTGTAATAACATCCCAGACCCGCACGTGGAAGGAGCCCTCTGGAACCCGCAGGATTACATCCCCGTCAGGCTGCACCCACAGCAGATTCTCAAAAACCACGTCGCCCTTCAGATTGGCGCTGATGCTTTCCACCGTGATGCTGCCGCGCAGCATGTCCTGCTTCAGCATTTCGCGGTTAAACAGCCGGGCTGCGCCGCGGCTGGCGATCTGTGCCAGCACCAGAAAAATAATCAGCGCCACGATGGCGACGATCCCAAAAATCCCAGCTCCTCTTTTGACTTTTTCAGAAACACTTTCATTGAACAGTTGCATCGCAATAAAACCCCTCAATATAAGATGCAGTCCCCGACCTTTAGTTCCCGCAGATTACGGAACTCAAACACAGTAGAATACGCCGCCACTCTCGTCCTTCCGTCCCCGCAGGTTGCGGAACCAACGCCCGGGTTTTCGGAAACGACGGCATTTATATATAAATAAAAGACTCTGCCCATCATACAAACTCATTTATACAACTCTTATTTCATTTTAATTCTTTATACGCAGAAATGCAATCTTCTGATTCCGTCATCTCCGTCAGAAAATCCCAGTACCGTTTCGGCATATGCGTACGCCTGCACGTTTCATTGTGCCGCGGCTGTATCTCAATGGCATCATAGTACTGCTTCCAAAGGGAGCGGTACCGTTGTTCTTCTTCACTGATCTCCGCTATGGCAAATTCTTCCATGGGCACAATGGCTTTTTCTCCCGGCCGGTACAACAACGCCATGCGATGGTTGCGGTCAAAGATCATAAACGTTTCATTGTGGTAACGGTCACAAAAATGAGGCGCGATAAAAGGCAGCACATGATTCTTCGCGCCAATGACGGCAACAAGAATACCCCGCACATCACTGAAACGGACAAACCCCCACCACTTATCCACCTCGCGGCCCAGATCCCGTAATCCTTTTAATACATTTTTTACTGCAACATCCTGTCGCAGGTACAGGATCTGTTTCCCATAACGGAACCCCTTATGCGTAAACAAAAGCATCTGCGCTTCCTTATCCGGAATGCAGGAACAGAAAACGCGCTGCAGGATCTGCAGGAAATCAGCGCCAATCCTGGCGACGATCCCGTTGCAGACCCGTCTGGCCAAATCCGTCCGCGTTACGATCGTCCTGGTATAAAACAGATTCTCTTCTACGAAACCATCCTCTTCTGTTTGCGGAACAATGACGCCCGGAATCTCTTTCGCCAGATAACTTTCTCCTACGCAACAGAGCCAGCCTTCCCAAGTCCCGTCATAATAATAGGCCAGATCCGGGGTCGTTGCCGGAATGACAGCATGCAGTTCTTTCCCTTCATAAGAATATGCAAATTGCCTTTCCGCCAACCCGTCCGTCATCCGAACACCGGTATCGTTACGCATTGCAACGCCTCTTTCTGCCTGTCGTCCAACACAGGAACGGAAGCCGTTCCCTTTTCACTGTAAGGCGCATCCGTTGTGAACCCGTCAAACAGCGACGGCTGGAACCACTGCCGTTCCCGCTGCCGGAATAAGGCTCGTTCTTTCGGCGACATCATAGCCATTAAAAAATCCTCTTTGCTCCGTGATAATAAGGGGAATGGTTTCCCCTTACACAGCAGAAAATACCGGGCGCGTTTCAGCACCACGCCGATGTATTTCAGACCATCCCAGTCCAGCAGGCACAGCTTCCGGGCCCGGACAATACGATATGCGCTTTCCGTACCGATACCGGGGACCCGCAACAGTTCATCAAAGGATGCCCGGTTCACTTCCACCGGGAACCCTTCCGGATGACGCAGTGCCCAATGACATTTCGGATCCAGATACGGATGTAGCTGCGGATTTGTTTCATCCAGCAGTTCCGAAGCCGTAAACCCGTAAAAGCGTAGCAGCCAGTCCGCCTGATACAACCGATGCTCCCGCCATAAGGGCGGAAGGGTTTCTTTTGAAGGAAGGCGGCTGTCCTCCACCACCGGGATATAGGCAGAATAAAAAACGCGTTTCATCTGATACTGATGATACAGGCCTTCCGTCAGGCGCAGGATCTGCCGGTCGCTTTCCGGAGACGCGCCAATAATCATCTGGGTGCTCTGCCCGGCTGGGGCAAAACTGCTTCTTCCTTTTTTCCAGGGTTTCTGCAGAGCATTCCGGTCCGTCTGTTGCGACGCATACGGCGTTGCTTCTTCCAGGCAGCGGCTGTCTGTTTCTTCCTTTGTAATATTCGTTATGCTTCCGTCATACAGCAATCCATTCGCATCGGTCCCCTTCGCCAGTTCCTTTTGTTTCCCCACGGGCTGTATCCCGCCAAAGCGGCCCCGTCCCTGCCGGTTCTCGCTGATCTTATTTTGGATCTGTTTCATGGGAAGAAGGATCTTGTCTTTGGACTTATCCGGCGCCAGCTTCTGCAGACTGCCGGACGACGGCAATTCAATGTTCACGCTGATACGGTCTGCCAGCGTTCCCAGCTTTTCCACCAGAAGCGGGCTGGTCCCAGGAATTACCTTCACATGGATGTAGCCGCCAAACTGATACTCATACCGGAGGATCTCCAGCGCCTTCAGCATCTGTTCGCTGGTGTAGTCCGGCGACTTCCAAACGGCCGAACTCAGGAACAGGCCTTCAATATAATTCCGCCGGTAAAACTGCCAGGTCAGGTCTGCCAGCTCCCGTGGCGTAAAGGCAGTCCGCCTGGCAGCATTGCTGCGACGGTTCACGCAATACACACAGTCAAAACTGCAGCAGTTTGTCAGCAACACTTTTAACAAACTGATGCAGCGCCCGTCTCCCGCAAAGCTGTGACAGATACCAAAGTCCCGGGAAGACCCCATGGCAAAGCCCGTCCCTTTCCGTTCCAGACCGCTGGACGTACAGGCCGCATCGTATTTTGCCGCGTCAGCCAAAATTTTGAGTTTTTCCAATACGTCCATGCTCTCACTCCGTTATCAGCCGTCTTCTCCTGCGCATTGATAAAATTACAGATATATTTCCCCGCGTGCCAGCCGGCAAGTCCGCAGCAAAACTTCGTCAATGTCTTTCGACGCAACGCCGCGCCTGACAGCATTTAATCATATCTTGGCCCCGTGCTGCCGCTTCCATTCCTTGATCTGCCGCAGCCGCTCCTTGTACTTTGCCTCAAAGCCTTCCTCGGTAGGCCGGTAATAGCATTTCCCCAGCAGGGAATCCGGCAGGCATTGCATATTCGTCAGTTTCTCTTCCGTATCGTGGGCATACTGATAGCCCTTGCCGTAATTCAGTTCTTTCATTAACTTTGTAGGCGCGTTGCGAATCACCAGCGGCACCGGTTCCGCAATCATGTTCAGCGCATCCGCCCGGGCTGTATTGTAAGCCACTTCCATCGCATTTGACTTGGGCGCCAGCGCCATGTACACCACAGCTTCCGTCAGGTGCACAGTGCATTCCGGCATGCCGATAAAATGACAGGCCTGGTAGGCCGCCACGGCAATCTCCAACGCTTTGGGATCCGCCATGCCCACGTCTTCGCTGGCAAAACGCGTCACCCGTCGGGCCACATACAGGGGATCCTCCCCTGCCTCCAGCATCCGGGCCAGCCAGTACACCGCCGCATCCGGGTCAGAGTTGCGCATGCTTTTGTGCAGGGCGGAGATCAGATTGTAATGTTCCTCGCCGTTTTTATCATACAACAGCGACTTTTTGGAAATACACTGCTCCAAAATATCACGGTTCACCACAACCGTGTCGCCGTCCATGTCCCCGTTCAGCACCACCATCTCCAGGGTAGAAAGCGCCGACCGGGCATCCCCGTTGGCAAAGTTGGCAATCAGGTCAAGCAGGTCTTCTGTAATTTCAATTTTCTGCCCGCCCAGTCCTTTAGGACTTTCCAGTGCGTGACGCAACATTTTCTTCAAATCATCCGCTGCCAGCGACTGCAGCACAAAGACGCGGCAACGGGAAAGCAGCGCCCCGTTCACTTCAAAAGATGGATTCTCCGTGGTGGCGCCAATTAAGATGATGCTTCCTTTTTCCACAAAAGGCAGGGNNTCCTGCTGGGCTTTATTGAAACGGTGAATTTCGTCTACAAATACAATGGTGCGCTGCCCGATCTGCCGGTTGCGTTCCGCTTTTTCCATCACGTTGCGAATCTCTTTGATACCGCTGGTGACAGCGGAAAAATTTATGAACACCGACTGTGTCATATGGGCGATGATCTGGGCCAGCGTCGTCTTTCCCACCCCGGGCGGTCCCCAGAAGATCATAGAAGAGATGCGGTCCTGCTCGATCATGCGGCGCAGCACTCTGCCTTTCCCCAACAGATGTTCCTGTCCGACGTATTCCTCCAATGATTCCGGACGCAGCCGGGCGGCCAGCGGCTGACTGACCAGATCGTCGAAAATACCAGCCTGTTCCATAGTATCTACCTCTTGCAATATATTATAACGATGTTATTTTCAAAACAACTGTTCGTATTTATTGTAGCACATTCGAGGGAAAAAGGAAAGTTTTATATGCAAATTAGGAAACAAATTATAAACAATAACGCTGCATGGATGAAAGCATAAGCAAAACATCAAGCCTGTTTGCAATACTTTCTCCTTGCAGCGTTTTATAGTTGCAACGTTTTATTTTGCAATGATAATTTCACATTGCATTCTGTTCTTACCGTTTTTACAGCACTTTGCCGAACAACGGCCAACTCTTTTCAGTATCTCAGAACGCCGGAACCACAGCGCCTTTGTATTTGTCTTCAATAAACTTCTTCACTTCCGGGGTCTTCAGCGCTTTGGCAACCTTCAGCAGTTCGGGCCGCTTCTCGTCGCCGGCGCGGACTGCGATGATGTTAGCATACGGGGAATCCTTCTCGATGAACAGGGAATCTTTTACCGGATTCAACTTGGCTTCCATAGCAAAGTTGGAGTTGATGACCGCCAGATCGGTATCGTCCAGCGCACGGGGCAGGGTCGCGCTTTCCACTTCGATGATCTTCAGACTTTTCGGATTGGCAGCCAGATCGTTGGGCGTTGCGGTAATGCCCTTCCCTTCTTTCAGTTTCAAAAGGCCCGCCGCTTCCAGCAGCATCAGGCTGCGCCCGCCGTTGGTGGGATCGTTAGGGATGGCCACTTTGGCGCCGCTGGGCAGGTCTTTCAGGCTCTTGTATTTTTTGGAATAGCAGCCCATGGGTTCAATGTGGATCTTGTCCAGCACCGTCAGTTTCATGTTGCGTTCCTGGCAGGTCTTCTCCAGAAAGGGGATGTGCTGGAAGAAGTTGGCGTCCAGTTCTTTATCCGAAAGGGACAGGTTCGGCTTTACATAATCGGTAAATTCCATCACCTGCAGGTCCACGCCCTCTTTGGCAAGCTGGGGCTTTACAAAGTTCAGCAGTTCCGCATGGGGAACCGGGGTCGCGCCGATTTTTACTACCACTTTTTTACCATCACCGGCCGCCGGAGCCGCCGCTTTCTTTTCAGCGCCGCCGCCACAGCCAACCATCAGCAGCGAAGCCATGGCTACGGTCAGTATTCCACAGATCAGTTTTTTCATTTTCAATCTCTCCTTCAACAATAAATCCTATCGGCTGCGACATAATTTATACTCAGCCGATAGGATTATCTTAAATAGCATTTTACATTTTGTCAACCAAATTCGTCAGCCAAAGAAAGCGGTAAGGATTTTTCAGCCAATACTGTAACGAATGAAACGCACAGCGCGTACGACGAAACCAATCTGCGTTTTCCTATTTCCACCCAAGAAGCGTCCGGGTTTTGCTCCGCAGATGCTGGGCGATCTTCTCGTGCCCGCTGGCCAGCGGGTGCACCCCGTCCAGGAAGTCGGAGGCGTTTAACAGCGGCCCGTTGGCGTTCAAGTCGATAAAGTACACCTTCGTATCCCCTGCCGCCCGCAGCTCTGCCACAGCGCCGCCCATGCCGGGCACGGACTGGCGGCTGGTGACGGTGTTGGCCGGCGTCATACAGAAAATGACGGAGTTTGGACGGAACTGCCGCAGTTTTAAGATCAGCTTTTTATACTGTTCCTTAAAATAAGCGTCGGAAGGACGATTCACCGCGTCATTAAAATCGTTTTCCCCGTAAGCAAGGATGACCAGATCCGGATCGTCCATCTGACTGGTCCAGCGCGGTTCCTTCTGGGTATAGAAGGCGCGCTCGATCTGTTCTTCCGCGTGCTTTGCATTGTACGGCGCTTTTTCTTCGTTGTTCCGCACGGCGCCTTCCCCGGAGGAAGCCACGCAGCTCCAGTCCGCATTCAGGAGGCGGGCCAGCCGCGGACCAAAGGCAAGGTACCCGCTTTCCCGCTGGAAGTAATCCCCTTCCGGATAAATGAAAGCGCCCGCCGCCACGGAGTCGCCGATAATTTCGATGAAACGCCGACGCGGCGTATGCGACGCAACATTGTCCGCGTTGTTCCCTGTTACCGCCGCACTGCTGTCCGGAGACGTTACGCCTTCGGCAGCCGCATCATTTTCCCCGGCAAAATGGAAGCCGCGCAAAATGGTGACGCCGCGCATGCCTTCCGTATCCCGGATCATGGTAAGGGTGTGTTTGCCCATGGGCAGGTTCTGATATAGCATGTTCATGCCCATGTGGGCCTTGAAACGGTACAGGGGTCCGTCGTCCAGTTTTTTCAGCCACCACACGTCGCCCTGGGAATCGCTGTACATCTGAACCTGGGCCCCGGTTCCTTCAAATTCAACGGACGCGATGACAGCGCCCCGTCCGGCATACAGGCTGCCGTTATCCGCCGGGATCCACCGGCCCATGGTCTTCACCCGGGGACTATTGGCCGGCACAAAACTGGCCGCCGCCGTGGCACAAAAAACCAGCCCCGCTGCAAGCAGGGCCAGCATTATAATAGAACGTATCGTATTTCGCATTCGATTTACTGTAAACACTAATTTCACCTGTAACCTGAAACCTGTATCAATCGAATCGCATCAGTCCAGCTGGCTGGTGCAATGGGGGCAACGGGTAGCGTCGTCCGCAATCTCGCTCTTGCAGTAGGGGCAGGTGCGGGCCGGAGCCGGTTCTTCTTCCGGTTTGCGGAAACGGTTGATCTGTTTGATGACAACAAACACTGCCAGCGCAACCAGCAGGAAATCGATGACCGTATTGATGAAGGAACCGTATGCGATAACAGCCGCGCCGGCTTTTTTCGCATCCGCCAGGGTAGCGAAGTTTTTGTCTGTCAGGTTGATGTACAGATTGGAAAAATCCACATCGCCGACCAGTTTGCCTAACGGGGGCATCACGATATCATTTACAAAAGAAGTTACGATCTTGCCGAACGCGCCGCCGATAACAACGCCTATAGCCATATCTACAACATTTCCGCGTACCGCAAATTCTTTAAATTCACTGAAAAAACTCATAGTCATTCCTCCTTGAAATACAGGGGCCGATTAATTCCTGCGCCGGATCCCCATACGNNTGCGCCGGATCCCCATTCTGCCTGTTGCAGTAACAGCCGTTGCCGCATCAGCCGCAACAGTTATTATAAACAGTACCTTACTGATAATTAAACCACAACAGCATTTATTAGTCAACAAATACCTGCTGCAGAAATTTTGCCGCGCGCATTTTGTTTATGATTTTGCCTGAATTTTACATCCCGCCTGTTGTCAGGAAACACCGATCCATTTTCATCCGTTTCTTTTCTCTGCATTTTCCCCTTTTGTTTTTACATTTTCATGAATTTTTCCAATAGCTTTTTGCTTCATTAATTGATATAATATTAAAGAAACGCTGACACTCCTGACAGAATTCCTGTCCGGATGATCAGCATAAGGAATCATTGCGCAATCATTGGTTCTGTAAACAACTACACGTCGGATTTCAGGAGGCTCTATTATGGAACGCGGAAGTTTCTCTACCCGTCTGGGTTTTATACTGGTATCGGCCGGCTGCGCCATCGGTCTGGGGAATGTGTGGCGTTTTCCGTTCATTACCGGAAAGTACGGAGGCGCGTCGTTTGTACTGATCTATCTTTTCTTCCTTGCAATTTTGGGATTGCCCATCATGGTGGCGGAATTTGCCGTTGGCCGGGCCAGCAAGCGCAGCGCCGCCAAATCCTTTGATGTGCTGGAGCCCAAAGGGACAAAGTGGCATCTGTATAAATACGGCTGCATCTTGGGCAACGCCATGCTGATGATGTACTATACCACCATCACCGGCTGGATGTTCTATTACCTGTATAAAATGATCGCCGGCGGTTTTTCGGGCCTTGCCGCCAAAGATATCGGCGGCGTACTGGGCGGCCTGGTATCCGATCCCGTTACTATGACCGGATACATGGCGTTAGCTGTCATCCTTGGCTTCGGCGTCTGCTATCTGGGCGTGGAAGCCGGCGTGGAACGCATCACCAAATTTATGATGACCTGCCTGCTGTTTTTAATGGTTGCGCTGGCGATCAATTCCGTCACTTTGCCCGGCGGCAGCGAAGGCCTGCAGTATTTTTTGCTTCCCGATTTCAGCCGCCTTGCCAAATACGGGGCCAACGAAGTCATCTTCGCCGCCATGGGCCAGGCCTTCTTCACCTTAAGCCTGGGTATCGGGGCCCTGGCCATCTTCGGAAGCTATATCGGCAAGGAAAAGCGGCTCACCGGCGAAGCCATCTGCGTAATTTTGCTGGACACCTTTGTGGCAATCATGAGCGGCCTTATCATTTTCCCGGCCTGCTCCGCCTTCAACGTGGATCCCGGCGCGGGTCCCAACCTGCTGTTCATCACACTGCCCAACGTGTTCAACCATATGGCAGGCGGAAGGTTCTGGGGCTCCCTGTTCTTCCTGTTCATGACTTTCGCCGCCATGTCTACGGTCATTGCCGTATTTGAAAATCTGGTGGCCTGCATCTGCGACCTTACCGGCTGGGAACGCAAGAGCGTCATCAAGCTGGGAACCGTCGCCATCATCGTGCTGTCCCTGCCCTGTATTTTCGGGTTCAATATCTGGAGCGGTTTCCAGCCTCTGGGCAAAGGCACCGGCGTGCTGGACCTGGAAGACTTCGTAGTAAGTAACAACCTGCTGCCCCTGGGCAGCCTGGTCTATCTTGCTTTCTGTACAAGCCGGTACGGCTGGGGCTGGGATAACTTCATCAAAGAAGCGGACACCGGAAACGGCATCGCCTTCCCCAAGTGGCTGCGGTTCTACCTCACCTACATCCTGCCGCTGGTGGTGCTGTACATCTTCGTCAACGGCTACATCGCCATCTTTGGGCACTGATGTCCAATGCTTTTATTAAAGAAGAAACCTTGAAATGTAAAGAAGCGCTGGCAGAACAGTCAGCGCTTCCTTTTTTTGCAATCAAACCACGATCTGTATGAAATTCTATTTCAGATGATTAAAAAAGTGCGGGGAATCCCCCCACTGCCCCCAGCCTACCCTGTCGCCCACAGATGCAACGCGGGCACTGAGGCAGTTGCGGCACTGCTCCTGCCCGTCTTCCAGGCAGGGTTTGTTGTCGTACAGCTGATACTGGTTCCGGAACTGCGGCAGCGTCACCAGCGGCATCAGGATGTTGGCGCCGGCTTTCAGCGCCATCTCGCGACCAAAGGGATGCAATGTCTGCATGGCCGTAGTGGCCGCAATGTTCACATCCTTTAAAAACAACCGCGTCACCGCCACCATGTTCACGCTCAGTCGAAGCCGTTCCATCCGCGCTTCCGGCGAGTCCAGCCCATCTTCGCATACCTGCTTACCCAGCGGCGTATTGTGATGTACCACGTAAGGGCCCATACCGATCATGGCGATGTTCTGCTGTTTATAAAACAGGATATCATCTGCCAGATCTTCCAACGTCTGCCCCGGCAACCCGATCATGACCCCGGTCCCCACCTGATAGCCGATCTCTGCAAGGCTGTCCAGGCAGGCCTTCCGCACATCCCAACGGTGATACCCGTCCTGAGGGTGCAGCGTCTTATACAGATCCGGATTGCTGCTTTCAATACGCAGCAGATACCGGTGGGCTCCGGCATTATACCAGCGCTGGTAGGTTTCTTTCGTCTGTTCGCCTGCACAAAGAGTAACCCCAAGGGCGCCGCCGGCGATCTGCTTTATCTCCCGCAGAACCGCTTCCACAAAATCAATAAAAGCAGCGTCCTGCCGTTCCCCGGACTGCAGCGTTACTGAACCGTACTGCTGCTCATAACACCAGCGAGCCATGGCGAGAATATCTTCCTTCGCTGTGTCAAAACGTTCCACTTCCCCATTATCCCGTCGGATGCCGCAATAACAGCAGTTCTTGATACAGCGGTTGGAAAACTCCAAAAGTCCCCGGTAATAATCCACATTGCCGACCCATTCCTTTTTCACCGCATAAGCCGCAGCGTAAAGCTGATCCAGTTCATCCGGCGCAATACGGCCTAACAGGAAAATAAGGTCGTCTTTGTTCAGTTTTTCCTTTTGTAAAACAGATGAAATGTTCATGTAAATGTATAGCGCAAAATTGAAGTTTATACGTTAGTGATGCGTCAGGGAA
>DDQB01000034.1 GCA_002342505.1 Acidaminococcaceae bacterium UBA2453 | reverse complement strand
GAGTTATTGAAGAGGTTGTGGATTTTCAGGTAGCTGCTCCAGTGTTTGCTGAACTTGTAGCCCAGATTGAGGTCCACTACAAAATAATTGCCGGAGTACCAGCCGCTGTCCCGTCCGAAACCGGAGGTGATCAGGATGTTATTGTTCCAGCGGCTGTCTTTGTACTGGAAGGCCGCCTTCACCTGATGCCGGGCCACGAGATCCGCATAGGAGGGATCTTTTCCGCCCCAGTCTGTTTTGGAATTGGTGTAGGTGTAGGAAAAGGTTGCGTTGTATTTCGGACTGAAAATATCGGTGACGGAAAGCTGAATGCCCTGCTGGTGCAGGCTGTCATAGTTGTCGGGACGCCAGACGGCTCCGTCGTAATTCCAGAGGATCGGGTTCTTCGTGTAGCTTAAAAATCCGCTGAGATCGGCAGAGATTTTTTTATTAAACTGGTGGCGGATACCGCCGCTGGCTTTCCAGCCTTTTTCCGGTTCCAGATTGGGATTTCCCTGGATCCGCTGGTTGTTGTAATACAGTTCGTCCAAGGTGGGGACTGCGTAAAAGTTTTGCAGGGAACCGTAAAAGGTCGTTTTGTTGTTGGGACGGTATTCCGCGCCGCCGGAGGATATGTAGTGTGTGCCAAAGCCGCTGGCGTGACTGACGCCGCTGGTCCCGGTCAGGGTCAGCTTGTTGAAGCGGCGCACTGATCGCAGGAACGCGTTTACCGTGCTACGGCTCTTATCGTAATTTTTCCCGAAGCTGCGGTTAAGCTCTCCGCCAGGAGGATCCCCGGCCACATTATAGTTTTCGTCATTCTTCATCGAAGTGTGACGCCAGGTCAGTCCGGCGGAAATGATGTGATCCTTGCTGATCTTCCATCCGTCGCCCCAGTCAATGCCGCTGGTATGCGTTTTCCACCGTCCGTACGATTTCAGATCTTCCTGATGTCTTGCGCCGGTGGGACGATAGGTATCGCCCTGGTTGTAATAATGATACAGGGAAATGTAACCGGGTACGGCGGCGTTCTCTTTATAATTGTAGGTCAGCGCAAAATGGTTGGCCATTTTTGCGTAATTATAATCTTTCGGGTTGGCACGGGAATACCACAGGCCCCGGTCGTTGCTGAAGTGACCATAGGTAAAATTCAGGGAGCTGTTCTTTGTCAGCTGACGGTCGATGCGATAGTACATTTCACGGCGGTTGACTTTGGAGTTTGGCATGGTCTCTTTGTTTCCGTCCACATTTTTGTAATGCAGCTCGTCCAGATTGGAACGTCCGCCGGTTGCGATCCAGCTCCAGCCTTTGCCTGTTCCTTCCAGCTGGGTGTTCCAGCGCCAGGCGTCGTAGGGTCCCCGGGCCGCTTCAAATTTAAAATTATGGTCGGTCCCTTTTTTGGTGATGATATTGATTGCGCCGCCGGGGGTATCATAATTCAGAAATCTGCCGCCGGCTGTGCCGTGCAAAATTTCAATGCGTTCGATGGCCATGACGGGCGGGGTCATATCTAAATCATAGGTGGCGCGTCCATCGGAAAAACCGCTTTCCAAATTCTGTTTGCGTCCGTCGATGAAAACAGCTACGCGGTCATCGCCGTCGATACGCACGACCTGATGGTTCGTATTGACGGAACCGGGGTTTACCGTTACGCCGGGCGCGTAGGCCAGCGCTTCTGCAACGGTTTCATAATGGTTGTCCGCCATTTCTTCCGCCGTAATGACGGTGGTGGATACCGGCTCCTGCAACAGAGGCGTTTGGTTCACCGCGCTGTGGGCTATCGCTTTTGCCTCTGTTTCGGATGCTGCGGCAGCCGTTTTTACGGACGCCGGGGGAGCGGCGTTTTTTTCTAGGGCTGCATTATTTTCTGCGTAAACGGAAGAGGCGGCCGTAAGACAGGAAAGCAAAACGGCGGCAGTCAGTTTTTTAGAAAGCATTTTTTTCCTCCGATATAAAACATACAAAATGAAATCCTGAAGAAAGAATTTTATTCCGCAAAACAAAATGGGATGATTTTACAGAAAAATTTTTCCTGCGTGCGTGAAACAGCTCATTTTATTTTTTCACAGTATTTATTATAACAAAAAAAGTAAAAAAATTTATCAAATTTTTAACATATTTATTTACAAAAAGTATTGAATCAATACTTTTACACTTTTTTGCTGGACAGATTTGCCGTTTTACGATAAAGTAATAATACACTTAAATAAATGTAATGCAAATTTTATGTGGGGGATGTGAATAAAGTGAAAAAGGGAGAACCTAAGACTTTAACGTACATGTCGCTGGCAGCGGTAGTGCTGTTCCTGGCGTGGATGGCTTATGCAGTGGTGCACAACCATATGCCGGTAAAAGAAACGGTCTGGTCGTTGACGCCGCCTGTCATCGCTATTGCGCTGGCATTGATCACAAAGGAAGTTTACAGTTCGCTGTTTCTGGGAATTCTGACCGGTGCGTTCCTGAATGCCGGATTCGATCTGGTGGGGACGCTGAATCAGGTGTTCCAGGAAGGCATGCTGACCGTGCTGTCCGATAAATGGAATGTAGGCATACTGATCTTCCTGATTATTTTAGGCATGATGGTTCAGCTGATGAATCGCAGCGGCGGTTCCGCGGCCTTTGGACAGTGGGCTTCCACTCGTATCAAAAGCCGGGCCGGGGCGCAGCTGGCAACCATGCTGCTGGGCTGCCTCATCTTCATCGATGACTATTTCAACTGCCTGACCGTGGGTTCTGTTATGCGTCCGGTAACAGACAAATACAACATCAGCCGCGCAAAGCTGGCGTACCTGATCGATTCCACGGCGGCGCCGGTCTGCATCATCGCACCCATCTCTTCCTGGGCGGCGGCGGTTTCCGGTTTTGTAAAAGGGGAGAACGGCATCAACATTTTTGTGCAGGCCATCCCGTATAACTTCTACGCTCTGCTGACCCTGATTATGATGGTGCTGATCATCTGGCTGAAAGTTGATTACGGCCCGATGCTGACCCATGAGCTGAATGCGGAAAAGGGAGATCTGTTTACGACCGGGATTACCTCCGAAGCGGCTGCAACGCTGAAGCAAGGTGAAAAGATCGGCAGCGTCATCGATCTTGTGCTTCCTATTATCATGCTGATCATCTGCTGCGTCATTGGCATGATCTACACCGGCGGCTTCTTTGAAGACAAAGGCTTTGTAGATGCCTTCGCCAACAGCGACGCTTCCGTGGGCCTGGTGCTGGGCTCCGCCGTTGCGCTGCTCATTACCGTAGCTTTTTACCTGCTCCGCCAGTGCATTCCCTTTGCGGAGTGCATGGAATGCCTGCCGGAAGGTTTCAAACAGATGGTTCCGGCCATGCTGATCCTGTCCTTTGCCTGGACTTTGAAAGCCATGACCGACAGCCTGGGCGCTTCCAAATATGTGGCGCACCTGGTAGAACATTCTGCTGGCAGCCTGATGAACTACCTGCCGGCCATTATCTTCCTGATTGCCGTGGGCCTGGCCTTTGCTTCCGGCACATCCTGGGGTACTTTTGGTATCCTGATCCCCATCGTGGTTGCATGCTTCCAGGGCATTGACAACCAGATGATGATCATTTCCATTTCCGCCTGCATGGCAGGCGCGGTGTGCGGCGACCACTGCTCGCCAATCTCGGATACTACGATCATGTCGTCGGCCGGCGCTCAGTGTATCCATCTGAACCATGTTACCACACAGCTTCCCTATGCGCTGACCGTGGCCGCCGTATCCTTCTTCTCCTTCCTGGTGGCCGGTTTCACCAAGAGCGCGGCGCTGTCCCTCATTTTCGGTGTCATCGTCCTTTGCCTTGTACTGATGATGATGCGCAGAAGAAGCGCGCAGCAGCAGTAAATAACAGAAAACAGAAAACTGCGTCCGGAGTAAAAATATTATTCCGCGGCGCAGTTTTTTTATGGAAAGAAGCAGAATTTCATGGTAAAATAATTATAACAAATTGAAGGTTAGTTGCTTGGTTTATGCAGCATGAAAAGGCACCGCAAACCCGTCAACGATTCCTATTCCATGGATTCCTTCGCCTGTGGCTTCGGAACTCGGGACTGCGTCCCTCAGACAGCCTCGC
>DDQB01000023.1:26644-28795 GCA_002342505.1 Acidaminococcaceae bacterium UBA2453 | reverse complement strand
ACGAATTAATCAGCGCTTCCTGAAACCTGTTCTACACACAAAAGGAAAGAGTCCTTTGTTTTATCGCCTTCACTGCCATCCGGTAAAACAAAAGGAAACCCTTTCCTTTTTTCATTATCGTTGCCATTAACGGAACGTTTTAAAAACTACTCGCTCTTTTTTTCTTCGTTTTCTTTCACATTTTCCCCAACTGTCACATCCACGTCGACAGTCTGCCTGGCCGCCTTCACGCCAGCCGGCAGGACGATCTTCACCGGAATGGTTCCATCTTTTGTAACGGTATCCAGGTTGACCGGCTCCAGTTCCAGTTCTTTTAACGGCTCAATCACCGAAGGCGTTCCGAACACATTGACCTTAAAAGGATTCACTGTAGCGCTGGTGAGTTTTAAGCCCTCAGGCAGGTTACCCTTAAAGGAAACCTTGACAGGAAGCGAAGCAGTCTGAATCCGTTTCTTCAATTTCGTTCGCACGATAATCTCAGCCGGATCAATCAGGACATCCTGCATATCCATTCCATCTTTTGCCATGGCAAGCGGCTTCTGTGTTACCGTAAAATCCTCGCTGCGTCCGCCCACATCCACCGGGACGAAGATCTTCTCCAGCGCTTCAAGCCGGGTAGCTGCGCCTGAAACTTTCACTTCGGAAGGGGTCAGCATATGCTCTTCCACTGCAAAGTCCTTATTGGGCGAGCCGACGATCTCCGCGGTTACAGGCACGATCTTGTCCTTTTTTACATCAATGAACAAATTCACGGAAGGCGGACTGACCTGCACCACATCGCCTCTGGCAAAACGGGCGTTGACCAGGATCGTGTGCGTCCCAACCGAAAGTTTGCTCAGATTTACAAATGCAAAAATGTCGCTCAGCGGCATGTCCGCCAGGGCCGTCCGGGTCCCCCTTACCCTGACGCTGACTTTTTCCGGCACATTAAATACGATCATACCGTCTGCCAGGTTCCGCTGTGCCAGCGGTACTGCGAATTCCTTCTCCACGATGGGATTCTGCTCGCTCATGACATACAGCCAGAGCCCGCAGGCAATTACCACGCATAAGAACCGGGCGAACCATTTATCACGGTTAACCGTACTGTTATTTATCATGACGATCCCCCCGTTTTACTGGCAGTTTTCCTTCTTTTGCGTTGTTACGCCCGTTACGGTATTCCTCGATTTTTTCCCGCACAAACTGCTTCAGCGTTATATTATGATGCTGCGCGATGGCGGACTGCAACATGTCCACTACATCATCCCGCCGCAGATACCTGTAGATTTCCCCGTTACGCGTAACAGAAACCGTGCCGGTCTCCTCGCTCACAACCACCACCAGGGCATCCGACTGTTCGGAAATGCCGATAGCCGCCCTGTGCCGGGTCCCCAGTTCCTGGCTCAGGCCGCGGGCATCGGTCAGCGGCAGCAGACAGGAAGCTGCAACGATCCGGTTGCCCCGGATGATAACGGCGCCGTCATGTAACGGCGTATCTTTTTCAAAGATGTTCAGCAGCAGGCTGTCTGTTACCAGCCCGTCGATCTTCACGCCGGTCTCAATGCGTTCCTCCAGCCCGACCGCTCTCTCAAAAACGATCAGCGCGCCCACTTTCCGCTGCCCCATAATCATGGCGGCATTGGCCACCGCTTCAATCATGTCGTTCAGTTCCGCTTCGTCCAGCTCGATCCGTTTACGGAACAGACGACCGCGGCCGATCTGTTCCAGGGTACGGCGCAGTTCCGGCTGAAATACTACGGGCAGGGCTACCATCAGCATGGTCATGGATTTTTCCAGCAGCCAGTTGACCACATGAAGGTTGAGCCATTTGCTGATAACGACCAATGAAGCCAGAACCGCCAGCCCTTTTACAAGCGCAGCAGCCCGGGTGTTTTTCAATGTAATATAAATCCGGTAAAGGAAATAAGCAACCAGACCCGTATCGATCACATCCAGGATACCGATGGTCCTGCCTAATGCCTGAAACTGTTCCAGCAATGGTTTCACCCTGTCTTTCTACATCTAAAACAAAATACAGCTTTCTGCATTTTCGTTGCTGCCATACCAAAAAACAAACTAAAGGAACGGATATTCAAAATCCGCAAAGCGTTCCTTATTAACCCGACTTGATATTTAAGGACCGCTGATTAAGGAAGCGCTGATTAAATG
>DDQB01000023.1:23682-26537 GCA_002342505.1 Acidaminococcaceae bacterium UBA2453 | reverse complement strand
ATTAATCAGCGCTTCCTTAATTTTTATTATAACAAAATATTCATAAATCTGCCATAAAAAACAGGGACTCATACACAGAAAAAACTATCTCATCCTGTTTTTGCTGCCAGAGTCCCGTCTTTCTCCGCAAGCAGGTATCAGATCCTGTCCTGCATTTCTTTCAGTTTTTCTTCCTGCTCCTGCAGGATCCGTTCGCCCTGTTCCATCTGTTTGTCGTTTTCCACATAGCTGGGTCCGCCATAAGAAAGGCGGGCATTGACGCAATGTTCCGGGTCCAGCGCCTGCATCAGGTCAGGCTCGAAGAGCTCACTGAACTGTTTGTACTCGTCCAGCGTCATATCCAGAAGGTACTTGTTGCTTTTGATTGCAAAGGCGACACACTGCCCCACCACTGCATGAGCTTTGCGGAAGGGCAGGCCTTTGCGAACAAGATAATCCGCCAGATCGGTAGCATTGGAAAAATCATGGGACACGGCCCACTTCATCCGGTCTGTATTCACCGTCATGGTGGCGATCATATCTTTATAGACCTGCAGCGTGAACTTCACCGTATCCATGGCGTCAAAGAGGCCTTCCTTATCTTCCTGCAGATCTTTGTTGTAGGTAAGAGGCAATCCCTTCAGGGTGGTGAGCATAGCTATCAGTTCGCCGTAGACCCGTCCGGTCTTTCCCCGCACCAGTTCGGAAATATCCGGATTCTTCTTCTGGGGCATCATGGAAGAACCGGTGGCAAAGGCGTCGTCCAGTTCTACAAAGCCAAACTCCGTACTGCTCCACAGGCACAGTTCTTCCGACAGGCGGCTCATGTGCATCATCAGCACGGAAGCAAAGGACAGGAAATTCAAAATGTAATCCCGGTCGCTGACCGCGTCCATGCTGTTTGCGTACACTTTTTCAAAATGCAGCTGTTCCGCTACATAAAAACGATCAATAGGAAAGGTTGTCCCGGCAATGGCGCCGGCGCCCAGAGGCATGATATCCGCGTCTTCCCACACGCCAAGCAATCGACGGAAATCACGCTGCAACATATTGAAATACGCTAACAGGTGATGGGCGAAGGTAATGGGCTGCGCCCGCTGCAGATGGGTATAGCCGGGCATCAGGGTCTTGTCGTGCTTCTTCGCCACCGTCATCAGTTCCCGTTCAAAGTCCAGAAGCAGTTCCCCGATCTCCACGATCTGCCGCTTCATGTACATGTGCATATCCAGCGCCACCTGGTCGTTGCGGCTGCGGGCCGTATGCAGGCACGCTCCCGCGTCCCCGATCCGCTCCGTCAGGCGCGCTTCAATATTCATATGGATATCTTCCAGCGCTACGCTGAATTCGAAATTACCGGCTTCAATATCTTTCAGGATATCCTGCAGTCCCGCCACGATCTGCTTCCCGTCTGCCTCCGGGATCACGCCGCACTTTACCAGCATATTGGCATGGGCAATACTTCCCCGGATATCCTCGCGATACAAACGCTTATCATAATTAATGGACGCATTGAATGCGTCCACTAATTCGTTCGTATTTTTACTGAACCGGCCTCCCCATAATTTGGCCATTATTTCAGAGTGCCTTTCTTCATCATCGCCCGTACGGCTAACGGCAGGCCGAACAGATTGATGAATCCGGTTGCGTCGCTCTGATCGTATACTTCGTCTTCGCCGAAGGTCACGTACTCTTTGCTGTACAGGGAATACGGAGACTTGGCGCCGGCGCTGATGATGTTGCCTTTATACAGTTTCAGGCGAACGATACCGGTAACGGTCTTCTGGGTTTCGTTTACGAAAGCGTCCAGCGCTTCCCGCAGGGCGCAGAACCATTTCCCGTCATATACCAGTTCCGCATACCGGATGGCCAGGCCTTCTTTGAAATGATAGGTATCTCTGTCCAGGCACAGGTTTTCCAGTTCATTATGTGCATAATAGATGATGGAACCGGCCGGTGTCTCATATACGCCGCGGCTCTTCATGCCTACCAGGCGGTTTTCAACAATATCTGAAATGCCTACGCCGTTGCGGATACCGATGGCATTCAGCGTTTCCACGATTTTGGCCGGGCTCATCTTTTCCCCGTTTACGGCTACCGGAACGCCTTCCACAAATTCCAAATCCAGCATTTCCGGCTTATCCGGCGCAGTCTCCGGCGTGCAGGTCACCCGGAACATTTTTGCCTGGGGTGCGTTCCATGGATCTTCCAGGTCGGATCCTTCATGGGACAGATGCCACATGTTGCGGTCCATGGAATAGTCGTCGCTGTGGGAAACGGGAATCGGAATATTATGCGCAGCGGCATAATCGATCTCCTGATCCCGGGAACGCAGTTCCCATTCACGCCAGGGAGCAATAATGGCCAGATCCGGATCCAGCGCTTTTACGCTCAGTTCAAAACGAACCTGATCGTTGCCTTTGCCGGTGGCGCCGTGAGCTACCGCGTCGGCGCCTTCCTTCTGGGCAATGTCAACCAGATGCTTCGCAATCAGCGGACGGGCAAAGGAGGTGCCCAGCAGGTATTTCTTTTCGTATACGGCGCCGGCTTTTACGCAGGGCCATACGTAGTTGGCAATGAAGTCTTCCTTCAGGTCCAGGATGTAGCACTTGCTGGCGCCGGATTTGATAGCCTTGTCATGAACCGGATCCAGTTCGTCGCCCTGGCCCAGGTCAGCGCAGACTGCGATAACTTCGCAGTTGTTATAGTTATCTTTTAACCAGGGGATAATAACGGAGGTATCCAGACCGCCGCTATATGCTAATACAACTTTCTTAATGTCCTCTTTGTTTACTTTTGCCATTTGGTTGGCCTCCCTTGTCCTATTTTCTTTAATCATGCTTTGGTTAGGGAATCACTGATTAATTCGTCCGCACGCT
>DDQB01000023.1:18000-23644 GCA_002342505.1 Acidaminococcaceae bacterium UBA2453 | reverse complement strand
AGCCATTTCCTTGCCATTCGCAAAACGCCCTCGGCAATCGCACAAACTCATTTAATCAGTGCTTCCTTAGTTTCTTGCCGCATGAAAGTTTTAACACGCTTATTGTAGCACGTATTAAAAATAATGCAAGCCTTTTTTTGCAATTTTTTCCAGTTTTTATGAATAAATATAAAATATTATGTATACAGTTTACAGTTCCGCACCGCTCATCAGCAGTACCATGACCGCCTTCTGCGTATGCAGACGATTCTCTGCCTCATCCCATACAACGGAATGTGGGCCTTCCAGTACTTCTTCCGTAATCTCTTCCCCCCGGTGTGCAGGCAGGCAATGCATAATAATTGCATCTTCATGCGCAGCCTTCAGCAGTTCGCCATTGATCTGGTAATCATGCAGCGCCTGCAGACGGACCTCCCGTTCCGCTTCCTGCCCCATGCTGGTCCATACATCGGTATATAACACATCGGCGCCCTTTACCGCCTTGAAGATGTCTTCTTCCACAGAAACCGTGCATCCGGTCAGTGCCGCATCTTCCTGCGCCTGTTTTACAACCGCCGGATCCGGCTGATACCCTTTAGGACTGGCACAGACCATATGCATACCGACTTTGGCACAGGCATACATCAGGGAATGGGCCATATTGTTTCCATCACCTACATATACAAGTTTACGACCTTCCAATGTCTTCTGATGTTCTTCGATTGTCAGCAGATCCGTCAGGGCCTGGCAGGGATGCAGCAGGTCCGTCAGCCCGTTGATAACCGGAATCGATGCATATTTTGCCAGTTCGATGACGGAATCATGGGAGAAGGTGCGGATCATGATACCATCCACCATGCGGGACAGCACCCTTGCGGTATCGCGAATCGGCTCGCCCCTGCCGATCTGGGAATCTTTGTCATTCAGGTAGATGGCGTGGCCGCCCAATTGGTGGAAGCCGGTTTCAAAAGACACGCGGGTGCGGGTAGACGCTTTGGAAAACAGCATGGCCAGCGTCTGTCCCTTGCAGAACTCATGAGGAACACCCTCTTTTTGCATCTTTTTCAGCTTTTTGGCAACATCCAGAATCTTCAGCACTTCTTCCGTTGATAAATCATGGATGCTTAACAGGTCCTTGTGTTTTAGTTTCATGATAACCCCTCTCATCTGTTAATAGAATGAATGAACAGGCTGTGAACTGCCTTCCTGTTATAATGAAATATTTTATCATATTCTTTCTCATTTTAATAGTGAAAATTTCACAAAGGGGCTTTGCCAAAAGCGTTCCGGCTTGATACAATAGAGATAAGAGCTAAGGAAGCACTGATTAATGGTTGCTCAGCCAACGCTCAGCAAAATCAAAATGGAGTTGCCATGCGTAAAAAGAAGACACCAAAAAAGCGCCGCCTTCCGCAGATTCTGGGACTGACCGTCCTGTTCGTCCTGTTATTTATCGGCTGGAGTATGTTGGGCCCGCAGCCGAAAATGCCTGAACCTTTGCGTCAGGCGGCAGATAATTTCAAACAGAATCCTAAATTAAAAAATGTGATCGACCTGACCGGAGAACAGGCAAAGGCCGCAACAGACAAAATCAGCGGCGCAGGCGAAAAAGTGGGAAATCCGCAGGAGAACGGCAACGTCACCCTGCCTGACAAAGTGGGCAAACTTGCCGGTTCGGCAGCCGATGGCGCCGGCAAGCTTGGAAAACAGGTGCAGCAGGGAGCTGACTCCGCGCTGGTAAAGGCATCGACCATATGGCATGTAGAAGAGACTGTAAACACCCTGCGATCTGATCCGGACTGGGTCTCTCTGGCCAAAATACCGGCTCATATGCGGAAAGCTCTGCTTGCCATTGAGGACCATGATTTTTACAAGCACGGGGCTCTGGATATCACGGGAATCGCCCGGGCCGCTTTTGCCAACCTAAAAGCCGGAGAAGTGCAGCAGGGCGGAAGCACGCTAACACAGCAGATGGTGAAGAACGTATTCCTCAGCAGCGAGCAGACTTTCACCCGCAAGGCGGAAGAGGCCGTCCTGGCAACTTGGATCGAACGCAAGTATTCCAAAGACGAAGTATTGGAAATGTATTTTAACTCTACGTACTTCGGTGCAGGCGCCTACGGGATCCGCGACGCTTCCAGAAAGTACTTCGGCAAAGAACCGGGCCTGCTGACGATCCCGGAAAGCGCCATGCTGGCCGCCATGCCATACGCCCCCAGCGCGCTGAACCCGTATGAGAACCCGACGGGCTGCGCAAAACGGGTGCGGCTGGTGCTGAAGGAGATGCTGCGCTACGGGTATATTGGGAACACGGAATACAACAACGCCCTTTCGCAGGGCGTTGTACTGAAAAACGGCAGGACGCTGCTGCTGGAACGGTAGACTGATCTGTAACGTAAAGTACAAAGAAAAAGCCGGAAGCTTTTTGCTTCCGGCTTAATTTTATGCTCTCTTTATGCAATATGCCCTTTTGCTTTGATGACTTCAATGACTTCATCCACGTATTTCTCGCAGATTTCGTCGCTTTCGGCTTCCACCATGACGCGGATCACCGGTTCCGTTCCGCTTTCCCGTACCAGGATGCGGCCGGTATCGCCCAATACTTCCGCCACTTTTGCAACGGCGGCCTGCACGTCCGGATCGTTCTGCGCGTCCGGCTTGCTCTTTACCTTTACGTTCTTCAGCACCTGCGGATAGAATACGACCGGCGCTGCCAGTTCGCTCATGGGCTTTTCCTTCGCCAGCATGACTTCCATCATCTTCAGGGAGGTGAGGATGCCGTCGCCGGTGGTGGCGTATTTGGTGAAGATAGTGTGACCGGACTGTTCGCCGCCGATGCGATTGCCGGTCTGTACCATGTTCTCATACACATACTTGTCGCCGACTTTAGTCTTATCGTATTCAATGCCCACCTTGTCCAGGGCTTTGTACAGTCCGAAGTTGGACATGATGGTGGTGACCACTTTGTTATTGATCAGCTTGCCCCGTTCTTTCATGTACAGGCCATAAATGTACAAGGTGTGGTCGCCGGTCACTACGTTGCCTTTTTCATCTACGGTCAGGCAGCGGTCGGCGTCGCCGTCATAGGCAAACCCGATATCCAGCTTGTTATCAACTACAAACTTCTGCAGGTGTTCGATGTGGGTGCTGCCGCAGTCGGTGTTGATGTTATATCCGTCCGGATGGTCGTTGATCACATACACTTTGGCGCCCAGGGCTTCAAACACGGCGCGGGCAATCTGCCAGGATGCGCCGTTAGCCGTATCCAGGCCAACCTTTACGTTTTTGAAGCTGTACTTGGACAATGAGATGAGGTACCCGATGTAACGGTTGCGGCCCGCCACATAATCCACGGTGCGGCCGATGGCTTCCCGTTCGGCAACGGGCACTTCCATCTTGCCGTCGATATAATCTTCTACTTTTAAGATGGTCTCTTCATCCATCTTTTCCCCGTTGCTGTTCAGCAGCTTGATGCCGTTATCGTAGAACGGGTTGTGGGAAGCGGAGATCATGATGCCGCAGTCAAAATCGTCCACCCGGGTGATGTAAGCTACGGAAGGGGTGGTGGTTACATGCATAATGTATGCGTCTGCACCGGAAGCCACCAGGCCCGTGCACAGCGCAGATTCAAACATGTAGGAGCTTCTTCTGGTATCCTTACCGATAACAATCTTGGCTTTCTTGCCCTGTCTTGCGCCGTAGTACCAACCCAGGAAACGGCCGATCTTTACGGCATGTTCAAAGGTCAGGTCCTTGTTGGCTTCGCCCCGGAACCCGTCCGTACCGAAATATTTACCCATATTACAGTTCCTCCTTATGGATGATCTCTCCGCTATTCTTGTAGATGGAATTTGCAGGAACAACACCTCTCACGCAGGAGGTGGGATATACATTGCTGTTCCGGCCGATGACCGTGCCGGGATTCATTACGGCGTTGCAACCCACTTCCACGTGGTCCCCCAGCATGGCGCCGAACTTTTTGATTCCCGTTTCAATCTGTTCCGTCCCGTTATGTACGATGACCAGTTTCTTGTCCGCCTTTACGTTGCTGGTGATGCTTCCGGCGCCCATATGGCTGTAATAGCCCAGGATGCTGTCGCCTACATAATTATAATGAGGGGTCTGGACATGGTCGAACAGGATCACGTTCTTCAGTTCTACGGAATTGCCAACGACGCAGTCCGCGCCGACCAGGGCGGAACCGCGGATAAACGCGCCGTGACGGACTTCGGTGTTGGGTCCGATGATGCAGGGCGCTCCCAGATAGGCAGAGGGAAAAACCGTGGCCGTTTTGTGTACCCATACCTGCGGCGCCCGTTCTTCATAATCGGGGCCTAGTTTCGGTCCCAGCGCCAGGATCATCTCCTTGATCCCCTTCAGCGCTTCCCAGGGATAGGTGAAGCCTTTCAGATAATCTGCGGCCAGCGTATGTTCCAGATCATACAGATCGGTAATTGTGTACATGGATTACAGACGCTCCTTCTTTTCAATATCCAGGAAATACTTGTAGGTGTCAACGGTCAGCTCGCCGCAGGCTGCTTCGTCGCAGGCGATGATGGCGCCGTTGTGCATCTGCAGGGCGCTGCAGGTCCATTTGTGGGACATGCCGCCTTCAACCGTGGCTGCCAGCGCTCTGGCTTTGTTGTGACCGTTGATAAGGATCAGCACTTCCTTGGAATCAGTTACAGTGCCAACGCCAACAGACAGGGCCTGGGAGGGAACTTTTTCCGGATCGTTGCCGAAGAAACGGGAGTTGACGATGCGGGTGTCCGTGGTCAGGTTCCGCAGGCCGGTGCGGGAGGCCAGGCTGGTGAAAGGTTCGTTGAAAGCGATGTGGCCGTCTACGCCAATGCCGCCCATGAACAGGTCGATGCCGCCGTAGGAAGCGATCTTGGCTTCATAGTCGGCGCATTCCTTTTCCGGATCTTCGGTCATGCCATTCAGGATGTTGATGTTTTCCGGTTTCATATCTACCAGATGGTTAAAGAAGTTGTCGTGCATGAAGTACCAGTAGGACTGGTCGTGTTCATGGGGCAGTCCCAGGTATTCGTCCATGTTGAAGGTAACTACGTTGGCAAAGCTCAGTTCCCCGGCTTTGTTCATGCGGGCCAGTTCCTTGTATACGCCGATGGGGGAAGAACCCGTCGGCAGGCCCAGTACGAAGGGACGATCCTTTTCCGGACCTTCGTTGTGTTTCTTGATCCGGTTGGCAATATAGTGAGCAGCCCAGAGGCACATTTTTTCATAGTTGTCTTGAATAATTACGCGCATTATTTTAATCTCCTTTTGATTTTCATTTTGTTGCAGTGATAAGAGAACCTCTGTTACGGTTTTGATTCCGCTTTTTGCTTTCTCTCTAACGACGCACTGTTCCGTTCAGTTTATTTCCTTCATTTCGTGAGAAGTGTGTGCGAACGCAATTCATTTTGCAATCCTGGCTGAACAAAACGCCGTGGCAGCATCCGCCGAGTCTTTCGATAACTGCCATTCCTCGTCGCCCATGTCGGGCCTGGCGCTATAGAACCTCTGCTGTTCCTCCTGTGATGGAGGTCCCATTTAATATGCAAACATAGTTGAAATATATGCTTAACACTATTATTATAGCAAAATTACGGTCAACGTCAATGAAAAATTGAAGTTTATGTGGCCCGGATGTTACCGCCTT
>DDQB01000023.1:0-17860 GCA_002342505.1 Acidaminococcaceae bacterium UBA2453 | reverse complement strand
ATTCAGGCGGTATCAGCCCGGGCGTTATAATTTTTACGCACAGTGATAGGCATGGAAAAGGCATAAGCAAAACATCGAGCCGTTTGCGTCATTCCATGAGATGAAATTCGCCGTCGTGGCGAGACTGTCTGAGGGACGAAGTCCCGAGTTTCGAAGCCACAGGCGAATGAATCCATGGAATAGAAAACTGTGAGCGTTTTGCGTTGCCTTTCCCTGCCGCATTACTCGCGCAACTAAATTCCTATTTTTCCTCAAACACCTGTCCCGTCAAAGCAGGGAATGAACTCCCCGCTGGCCGCGTCTTCTTCCTGCACAAAACCGTCTTCGATACCGCTGGCGAAGAGGTACTCTTCCACTTCTTTGTATTCTTCCGCCGTCACTTTGCGGTTCAGTTCCGGATATTCCGCCGCGCGTCCACAGGGAACATACTGGTGCATAAGACTGAACATCACGTCGCCGGGCTTAAAGGTCTGCGCCACCCAGTCGATGACCCGTTTCGTATTTTCCAGATAGCCCGGCAACACAAGGTGGCGTATGATAACACCGCTTTGCATGATGCCGTCCCCGTCCAGCTTGTAGGGGCCAACCTGCCGGAACATTTCCAAAATCGCCTTGCGGGAAATGTTCCAGTAATTATATGCGTTGCTGTAATTCAGCGCCAGGGTATCGTCGCTGTATTTCAGATCCGGCAGCCAGATCTGCACTTTACCTTCAAACTTTGCCAGTGTGTCTACGGCTTCAAAGCCGCTGGTGTTGTAAACCACGGGCACCGGCAGCTTTTCGTCCAGGCTCTGCAAGATGGAACAGGCAAAATGGGTGGGCGTAACCAGGTCGATGTTGTGGACGCCTTTGTCGATCAGTTCATGGTAAATCTCCTTCAGCCGCTCCACGGATATTTCTTTGCCTTTGTTCAGGCAACTGATCTCATAATTCTGGCAGTAGCAGCAGTGCAGGTTACAACCGGTGAAGAAGACGGTCCCGGCTCCTTTTGTGCCGCTGAGGCATGGCTCCTCCCACATATGGACGCCGGCCCGGGAAACTACCGGCAGGATACCGACGCCGCAGCAGCCGAACATGCCGTCTGTATCGCTTATGCTTTCGGGACGGTCCACGCCGCACCGATGGGGACATACATAACACAACATTTGAATGGCTTCCTTTCTTCGATTTACGTTGCTACCATATTTATCTTACGTTGCTGTTTTTATTTTATCACAGTTTCAGTGCGCATGCATTAAGGAATGGCTGATTATTTCCCTGCCATTTGGAAAAGATCCCGGCAATGGCAGAACTTATTGGATCGCCGCACTCTTATCTTTTGTTTCATTGACAATTTGGGATTTAACAGGATATAATACATTGAAAGTCATGTGACTGACGGAAGTGGATTCACCACATGGAGCATGACTGTGAATGCCGACCGTCTGGGCGAACGCACAGGACAGGCCGGTTTTTGTTTTTTTGCCGGAACGCTGCCGGAAGGTTTTATCCGGCGCAACCGGTTTTTATGTAAGAGGAATTAAAGAAGGAAAGCAACGAGGAGGAAAAGTCAGATGAACGAACTGGCATTGAAGTATGGCTGCAACCCGAACCAGAAAATCGCAAAGGTGTATATGAAAGACGGGAAAGACCTTCCGTTTACCGTGTTGAACGGGCGCCCCGGCTTTATTAATCTGCTGGACGCTTTTAACAGCTGGCAGCTGGTCAAAGAATTGAAAGAAGCGACGGGACTGCCTGCAGCGGCTTCCTTTAAACACGTAAGCCCGGCCGGCGCCGCCGTAGCGACGGAACTGAGCGACACCCTGAAGAAGGTGTATTTTGTGGACGATCTGGAGCTCACCCCGATTGCTTCCGCCTATGCGGCAGCCCGCGGCGCGGACCGTATGTCTTCCTACGGCGATTTTGCCGCCCTGTCCGATGTATGTGATAAAGAGACCGCGCTGCTTCTGAAACGGGAAGTTTCCGACGGCGTGATTGCACCGGGGTACACGGAAGAAGCGCTGGAGATCCTGAAGAGCAAACGGAAAGGGACTTATCTGGTCATGCAGATCGATCCGGATTATGTGCCGGAAGAACAGGAAACGAAACAGGTCTTTGGCGTTTGCTTTGAACAGACCCGTAATAATGCAAAGATCACAACGGAACTGTTAGCAGAGCGTCCCACAAAGAACAAAGAGATTCCCGATGCGGCGGCCCGGGATTTAATGGTAGCGCTGATTACTCTGAAATACACCCAGTCCAATTCCGTCTGCTATGTGAAAGACGGCATGACCATCGGCGTAGGCGCCGGGCAGCAGTCCCGTATCCACTGCACCCGCCTGGCAGGCAACAAGGCGGACATCTGGTGGCAGCGGCAGAACCCGAAAGTAATGGCCCTGCCCTTTAAGGCGGACATCCGCCGCCCGGACCGGGACAACACCATTGACGTTTATATCTCCGACGATTACGAAGACGTACTGGCGGAAGGAACCTGGCAGCAGTTCTTTACAGAAAAACCGGAACCGCTGACCAAAGAAGAGAAGAAAGCCTGGGCAGCAAAGCTCACCGGCGTTGCCTTAGGCAGCGACGCCTTCTTCCCCTTCGGCGACAACATAGAGCGGGCCCACCGCAGCGGCGTGCAGTACGTGGCGGAAGCCGGCGGTTCCATCCGGGATGACCATGTGATCGAGACGGCGGACAAATACAATATGGCCGTTTCCTTCACTCACCTGCGCCTGTTCCATCATTGATTCGAATGAACCGTTCATTTTTCAGGCAGGATACCGTTCAACTTGCACAGAAACTGCTGGGCTGCCTTCTGGTACATCGCACGACCGAAGGCGCTGCCGGCGGTATAATCGTGGAAACGGAAGCATATGTTGGCGCGGTTGACAAAGCCTGCCACGCTTACCGAAACCGCAGCGAACGGACGGAGATCATGTTCCATGACGGCGGGGTCGCCTATGTGTACCTGATTTACGGCATGCACTGCTGTTTTAACGTAGTAACCGGCCCCGAAGGAGAGGGGAACGCCGTACTGATCCGGGCGCTGGAGCCTGTGTTCGGCATGGACCTGATGTGTCGGCGGCGCGGAACAGACCGGATTGAGAATCTGTGTTCCGGTCCCGGAAAACTCTGCCAGGCGTTGGACATTACACGCAAAGAATACGGACTGGATCTGTACGACGAAAATGGCCCGCTGTTCCTTACCCCGTTTCGCCATTTTGCCGATAAGCAAATCGCCTCGTCGCGCCGTATCAATGTGGACTACGCGGAAGAAGCGGCAGACTGGCCCTGGCGGTTTTATGTCAAAGATAATATGTTTGTATCAAAAAAATAGAATGATTAAAAAAGGGCCATCCGAACAATTGGAGTATGGTTCCACAAAAAAGTGCGCTGGACATGTTCGTGTTCAGCGCACTTTTGCGTTTTTATGGGAATTATGAGTGGGAGCAAGATATGGCACAGCCCTTTTAGCCAGTTCAGGCTTACTCAGTCTGTATATTGTATGTTTCATTTGTTTTAGTACATATTCGGATCGTTTCCCCGCCCGGCAGCAGTCTGCCAAAGTGTTTCGCGTCCGGCAAGAACCACAAATCCCAGCAGCAACCCGGATCGCCGCTGCCCGGACCGTAACCGTCTTTGAACTAATCATCATCGGGCTGTCCGTAACTTCCTTCCGTCCAGTACAGATAAATGCGCTTGACCTTTCCTTTTGCTTTCGCTGCCAGTATTCTTAATTCTAATTCGGTAATATGTTTAGGCTTTTTTACAAGCATGCACATAATCTCCTTAAAATCTGCAAGTCACGATTGAAAAACAAAACTGCTGCAAGAAAAGCGCTGCGCAAAACATCGGGAATGATTGCGAAGGCTTTCTCTTGCAGCAGTTTTTTATAATTGCAGCATTTTACTTTTCTTTCTTTTCCAATTCTTCCTTCAGGTACTCTTCCGCTTTTTTCAGCTGTACGTCGCTGGTCGCTTTTTCCGGCAGTTCAATTTCCACATCCGGCGTAACGCCCACTTTATGAATCGAACGACCGGAAGGCGTGTAATACATAGCTGTCGTCAGTTTCAGTCCCGTATTCGGCGATATATGGAATACGGATTGCACGCAGCCTTTTCCGTATGTCTTTACGCCGAACAGTTTTCCGGCCTTTGTATCCTGCACGGCGGCAGATACGATCTCCGATGCGCTGGCGCTTCCGTGATCGATCAGTACGGCCAGCGGATATTTTACCTTCTCCAGCTTGGATTCATAGACCTGCGTCTTGCCCTTTTTGTCTGTAATGGAAACGATCGGTCCTTTTGGCACGACGTAATTGGAAACTTTCACGCATTCTCCCAGCAGGCCGCCGGGATTGTGCCGCAGGTCCAGCAGCGTAGCCTGCATGCCTTCCTGCTCCAGCTTCTCATACGCTTTCCGGAATTCTTCGCCGGTATTTTCATTGAACATGGCGATACGGATATAACCGATTTTAGAATCCGGAAGCATCCTTCCCGCAACTGACTGGATCTTGATATCGTCCCGCACAATGTCTGCCGTGTACTGTTCGCCGTTCTTATGTTCCAACAACAGTTTCACGCTGGTCCCCTTTTTGCCGCGGATGGTGCCGACGATATCTTCAAGGGTACGGCCCTTTGTATCCTGATCGTTTACCTTAAGGATCTTGTCCCCGGCTTCGATTCCGGCTTTCGCACCGGGGGAGCCTTCCATGGGCGCCACCACCACAAACTCTTTGTTGCGCTGCCCCAGCACCACGCCGATGCCGCCGAAGGTTCCGTCGGTCATCTCGTTCAGATGGGCAAATTCCTTCGCATCCATATACTCGGAGTAGGGATCGTCCAGGCTTTCCACCATTCCGTGCATGGCGCCTTCAAACAGCTTCTGGTTGGTATATTCCCCCACATAACTGGAATGGATCTTCCCCAGGGTATAGAGAAACTGCAGTGTCCCTCCCGCATTATGGGTCACCTTCTGCAGCCCCCACACAACGCCGCCTAACGTAACTATTAGTGTCAGGAAAACCGCAACGGGAATTATCCAGATGCTGACTTTTTTATTGAACACTTGCTTTCATCCTTCCACCGCATCAAGCGGTCATTCATCTGCCTTTCCGCAGATAGAAAAAACGAGGAAGAAGGTCGTCCCCCTTCCTCCTTTTTTAGGGAGCCGCAGCTTAATATCATGGTAAATAGTTCAGCGGTTCCGTTACCTCGCCATGGAGTCGTACTTCAAAATGACAGTGGGGTCCTGTGGAATATCCGGTGCTGCCCGCATAGGCGACCACCTGTCCCTGAGATACCCGCTGTCCTTCGCCGACCGCCAGGCTGGAGTTATGGCCGTAGATCGTAACCAGGCCGCCGCCGTGGTCGATCATGATTGCATACCCGTAACCGCCCATCCAGCCGGAATACACTATAACGCCGGCCGCCGCGGCATGAATCGGCGTACCGGTATCTACAGCTATATCCATACCGGAATGGTACTTACGCGTCCCGAAGATAGGATGCACGCGCCAGCCGTAATAGGAAGTGATGGGACCGGAACAGGGCCATACAAAGGACCCGTTCCCGCCGCCGGACGGCATGACCGATGCAGATTCCAACCCCTGTAACATGGATTTAATATTATCGGAAATTGCCAACAGACGGTCGTATTCCGCTTCCGACTGCCGCTTTTCCTCTTCGGCCTTGTACAGTTTCTGCGCCCGCTGTTCACGCATGGCTTCCGCATCGCTCCGTTTGGTTTCCAGCGCCGCCTTGTCCTTTTTTATCTCGGCCATCTGGTTGTCCAGCAGACTCTGCCGCTGCTGGATCTCCGCCGCTTCCTTTTCCACGACGGCAATCAGATTCAGGTCGCTTTGGATGATTTTCTGCAGCAGGTACATACGGGAAGCAAAATCACCGAAATCTTTGGCGCCCAGCAGCACGTCCAGATAATTGATCTGCCCGTTTTCGTAAATATCACGGAGCCGACGGCGGTAGATCTCCATCCGTCCTTCCATCTCCGCTTTCTTTTTATTCAGCACCGCCGTGTTTTTATCAATATCTTTCTGCAGCGTGTCCGCCTTTTTCTGCAAAGCGTCAATATCCTGCTGCAACCGGCTCAGTTTTGCCACGATCGTGCCCAGGCTTTCTTTGGCCTCTTCCACCTTATGCCTGGCCTGATCCTTTTTTTCTTCCGCTACCTGCACGTTATGCTGCGCCTTATCCAGTTCCTTCTGCTTCTGTTCCAGCTCGCTGGCGGCAAAAACAGGAAACATCTGTAACAGTATCAGCCAGACGGCAAAGAAAGCAGCTGTCAACTTACGCATCTTCATCGGACCGCCCCCTTATACCCGCAGGAACTTCTTCAGGGAAAGATAACTGCCAAAAGCGCCGATCAGCGTGCCGCAGGCCAGGATGAAAAGATCCGCGTACAGCAGCGTCGGCCAGGACGGCAGCACCGGAAAGAAAGCAAACGTCGTATGCAGCCGGCCCATAAGGCTGACATAAATGGCGTCAACGATGGCGCAGGCCAGAATCGCTCCCCCCAGCCCCAGCGTCATGCCTTCCAGCATAAAGGGCCAGCGGATGAACCAGTCCGTAGCGCCCACATATTTCATGATGACCACTTCACGCCGCCGCGCGAATACAGTCAGGCGTATCGTATTGATAATGATGAACAATGTCGCGAAACAGAGGAAGACGATCAGCACGGCCCCGCCAAGACGCAGCACCCGCGTCAGGGCAAAGAGATGATCCACCACCTCCTGGCCGAACTTGGCAGTTTCCACTTTAGGCCATTTCTCAACCTGTGAGACCAGCGTTTTTATCCGTTCCGGCCTGTCCACCTGCACTTCAAAAGAAAAGGGGAATGGGTTGTCCTTGCCAAGCGCTTTTAACAGCGTCGCCTGGTCCCCCAACCGGTTTCGGAAGCGTTCCATGGCCTGCGCCTTCGTTACTTCCGTAACCTGTACCACGCCTTCCATCTTTTTCAGTTTTTCCCGCATATCGGCCACTTCTTCGCCGGTGGCCGTATCCTCTAGATATACCGTCATCTCTACCTGGCCTTCCAGATATTTCGCCAGGTTATCCGTATTAAGGTACATCAGCAAAAACAGTCCTAATACCAGAAGGGAAACCGCAACCGTAGAAACGGAGGCAAAACTCATAATGCCGTTACGCTTGATGGATTTGCCGGTCTCCCGGATGAAATACTCTTTACTGCTCAGACTCATATCCGTATACTCCGTTCATTTCGTCGCGGACAATTTCTCCGTTTTCAATTGCAATGACCCGTTTTCCCATGCTGTCAACGATCTCTTTGTCGTGGGTCGCCATGATAATGGTCGTACCCGCATTATTGATCTCCTGGAAAATCTCCATAATTTCCATACTGGTCTCCGGGTCCAGATTGCCTGTCGGTTCGTCCGCAATCACCAGGCTGGGACTGTTGACAATTGCCCGGGCAATAGCAATCCGCTGCTGCTCGCCGCCGGATAACTCGTTAGGGCGCGAGTAAGCCCTGCGACGCAACCCCACCAGATCCAGCACATTCATCACGCGCCGTTTGATCTTCCGGTACGGCGCTTCAATAACCTGCATGGCAAAAGCCACATTATCATACACCGTACGGTCCGGCAGCAATCGGTAATCCTGAAATATGATCCCCAGCTGACGCCGCAGGTACGGCACTTCTTTCGCTGTCAAATTTAAAATATCCACATCATTCAGGCAAATGCTTCCGGAGGTGGGAAGCACTTCCCGGAACAGCAGCTTGATAAACGTAGACTTCCCGGCTCCGCTGGGGCCTACGATAAAAACGAACTCGCCCTGTTCGATCCGCACATTGATATTACGCAGCGCCACATTCCCGCCAGGGTATGTTTTGCTGACATCTGTCATTTCCAGCACTGGTAAAGCTCCCTTCACACGAATTCGAAATAGTATGGAACCGCCGCTTCCTTTGTCTGCGCGCCCGCCGACGACGTACGCACAAACGAATTCTGTCAGCGCTTGCTTATTCTGCGCTTAACGCTGTCACTTAACTATACAACTTTTTGCGCATACTGTTTGCAAAATAATTGCGAACTATTTTTCTAAACTGAAACAACCCCTTCTATAACTCATCAATTCATTTTGTTTTGCTTCGCAGGACAATCCTTGCAGATCTCCGGTTACCGATGCAACAGTTCAAAAGCTTTCACCGCATTGCTCTGGGCCTTTGCTCTCATTTCGGCGATCCTCCGCTCCTGCATATGCGGCTCCGCGCCCCACAGGCTTTCGGCTGCCTTTTCCACTTTCCCCGCGTCCAGCGTTTCCACAGTACCAACTGCCTGCGCCCCGATCGCCTTCACAAAGCTGTCCACTTTCGGATCGTAGGACACCGCCATCAGCGGCACTTTCATCACAGACGCAAAGACCAGCGCGTGCAGACGCATGGCAATCAGCAGACGGAGACTTCCGACAATGCTGAGGAATTCTTCCGTTGAATACGTTTTCTTCAGCAACACGACCTTTTGCCGCATCTTGGGCAGATACCCGCGCAACGTTTCGCTGGCTTTCATATCCATAGAAACCTGTAACGGCAAAATCGCAATCTGGGCATTATGCCGCTCACTCAAGGCTCCCAGCGCCGTTGCCAGCTGTTGCAGGCAACGCTGGTTTTCCGGCCATTCCCGTACCGAAACCCCGATGATCGGTTTATAGGGATCCAGCCCGGCTTCTGCCAAAATGCTTTTGCCCTGCAATCTGGAAGCAGGATTCAGCGTCAGCACCGGATCTGCGGTGACTTCCACTTTATCCGGCAGCACGCCCAGTCGCGCCAGTTCTTCCGCCGACTCCTCGTCCCGGACGGTGATCAGGTCCGCCTTATTACATACGATGCGGGTCAGCAGACGCATGAACCGGTTGCGGATGGGACCGATCCCCTGGGCAAAGAGCATAACCTTTTTCTTTTTCCATTTTGCCGCCGCAATTACAGAAAGATAATAAGCCAGGCTCCGTTTACTGGTCACATCCTGCAGAAGACTGCCGCCGCCGCTGATCAGCAGGTCTGCTTCGCCGATGGCGCGCAACAGGCGTACTGCCGCGAAACGGTACAGCGATTTGACCTGATGTTTTGCTATTGTATTTCCCGGATTTCCGGAAATAACGGTTATATCCGCATCCGGTTCGATAGCGCGCAGCGATGCCAGTATGGCGGTCAGCAGCGCTTCGTCTCCGGCATTATTAAATCCGTAATATCCGGAAATAACGATCTTACTCATTAAGCATGAATCTCCTTAGCCATGGTCTGATATATGGCATGATAGCAGCAACGATAACCACCGCGACGATCCCCAGCGCAGCACCCAGCAGATACCCGTCCAGCGCGCGGATGTAGCTCATCATGGCCGGCGTGCGCATATGACAGAAAGTCTGCACCAGCGAGCCCTGCCCGATGACAGCCCCAAGCGCCAGCGCCAGTTTGCACAGGTTAGGCGCCTGCCTGTACGCAGCGTATGCCGCCAGGAAAAAGGCCGGATGCCCAATCATGAACTCTTTCTCCCGCGGCCGCGCATACATGACCTGTTCCAGGAACAGACGCAGCTTGATCTCAATGGCCGGCACAGGAACGCCGCCGGTATGGCCGCTGCGCCCCACAAATATATAAGCAACAAACAACAAAACTCCTAAGATCACAAAATGTCCCAACGTGAGTTTTGTTTTACAGATTTTCACAAACTGGGAAAACAGATCCACCCCGCCTTCCCCCTGTTCCGGGAAAATGCTGTACCAGCGAAGGAACAGCAGCAGCGTCAGCAGGACCGGCATGATAAAGGTTAATTTTACCCCCCGGTAGATATCGGCTTCCAGGAAAAACCGAAGATCGCCCATAATGGATCCGTTCAGCGTCGCGCCGATCAGGGAAAGGGCAATCGCCAGCGCCAGCTGCCATAATGCAGTGAAGATAACTCCCGGCAGGGGCCTGTCATTGGTTTTGATTCCTTCCCACAAGGTCAGGATCACACTGATGGAAAGTACCGGATATACTACGGCCGATATAAAAGCCAGGCCCTGCCGGATCGACAGGCCCCGCCCCATAAACAGGCAGAACGCGGTAATCAGCATACCGACAATTACAAGGATATACTGTTTGCCCCCCCTGGCTGACGGGATGATCAGCCCCATATACATAGCCAGTGCGGCCCAGGCGCCTAACGCAACCAACAGCAGCATACTGCGATCCGGATCGTAACTTCCTCTGTATCCCGGATTTCTATTGGCCGAAACAGCCGTCGCGTCTCCCGGTTTCTGGAATACACCGGCCACGCCGATCTTATAGCCGCGATCCTTTACCTGCTGTGTGATCTGACGCATATAGTCAAGGTTCAGATCAACGATGTCCACGCCGTTCTGCGGTTTCAGGAACAGACGCACATAGTTGACGCGAATATTCCGTTCCTCGTCCGCCAGCGCCCAGCGGCGCAATGCGTCCGGCATCATCAGCTTGCTGTTTTCCTGTGCGTCGATGTTCAATACGCGTACCGCATTGTTATCCACTGCGCGCAGCAGATCGTCCAGTCCGGCAAACTTTGCGAACTGCAGCTGCGTCACATGTTCCAATAAGCCCAGCCGGATATTCCGCTCCGCCAGCTTTTTCCCCGCATAGGCAATATCCTTTGGGAAGCCAAGCACATCGGTCCCGCAGGGAATGTAGGTCGTGACCTGCACGCCTGACCGGTCGACCCGGTCAAACAGGCTGTCAATCGCTTTGGTATTATAGGGAAGGTAATTCTGGGGCCGGATCGCAACCAGGAATCCCGCTTTCTGCACATCCTGCAATTCCTTTACGGAAACGCCCAGCGGCGCCTGCATCATAGGCGCTTTAGCGCGGTAATCCGGTTCCAGCAACACACGGGAATCACCTTTTACTTCTATAATTTCGGGAGCTGTGCTGACCGCACGGATCCGTTCGTTTCCATAACGCCAGCCCAGGTCCTCTTTCACTTCTTCCCAGGCAGCTTCATCGCTTCCGCGTGTTACATATACCGCATCCGGGTCTATCTTCCCGGAAGCAAGCAGCGCGTCAAAAGCGCCGCGGTGCACGCCGGGTGCCGCTTTCTGCAGCACATCCCCGGGCATGGCGGAAATCCGCTGCTCCCGGTCCAGCCGTTCCAGCGTGGTATCATACACGATCAGCGTAGTCACGCCGGCTTCCTTAAACTGCCGCAGCAGTCTGTCACAGCCCTGCCCTTCCCGCTGGGCCATCATCAAAATCCCCTGATAATCCAGCGTCTGCTCCACCGTATCGTTCTGCTTTTCAATGTGATACCGGATCTGCATCAGCCACAGGGCCGCACAGAACGCAATCACAATACAACATACCAATATTGGATTGTAACGGTTTTTCCAATCCTGCATAGCTATCCCACTCTTATCGATTTTATACACAAAACACAGCGGCGTACATCCGACGACATACGACGCTGTCCGTTTTTATATCTGTTTTGCCGCTAATTTTTTAGCTTCATATTCCTGGCGCAGGTACGCTTCCACAAAAGGCCGCAGATCTCCGTCCATCACACCGTCCACATTGGATGTTTCGTAAGAGGTGCGGTGATCTTTTACCATAGTATACGGCTGGAACACATAGGAGCGGATCTGGCTGCCCCATTCAATCGCCTGGTAGTCCCCTGCCAGATCGCTGATCTTGGCGTCCTGTTTCGCCTTTTCATAGGCATACAGTTTACCGCGCAGCAACTGCAGCGCCTTTTCCCGGTTCTGGATCTGGCTGCGTTCGTTCTGGCACTGCACCACGATACCGGTAGGCAGATGTGTCATGCGCACAGCGGAAGAGGTTTTGTTAACGTGCTGTCCGCCGGCGCCGCTGGCCCGGTACACATCTACGCGCACTTCTTCCATATTGATCTCCACATGCACCGTCTCATCCAGTTCCGGCATAACATCCACTGCCGAAAAAGAGGTATGACGGCGGGCGTTGGCGTCAAAAGGCGAAATGCGCACAAGCCGGTGCACGCCCTTTTCGCTGCGGAAAAAACCATAAGCATTATGCCCGTTGATCTGCAGCGTAGCGCTCTTGACCCCGGCTTCATCGCCGGCCAAATAGTCCAGCATCTCCACCTGGTAGCCGTTCCGTTCCGCAAAGCGGGTAAACATTCGGAGCAGCATGGAAGTCCAGTCCTGAGCTTCGGTCCCGCCGGCTCCCGCGTGCAGGGTAAGGATGGCATTGTTGGCGTCGTACTCTTCTGACAGCAGCATGCCCAATTCCAGATGATGCAGATCTTCCTTAATCTTATTTAACGCTTCGTCCAGTTCCGGGATCAGGGATTCATCCTGTTCTTCCGCAGCCATTTCCTGCAGCACTTCCAGATTGTCCAGTCCCGTCTCCAGTCCTTTGTATTCTTCTACTTCCGATTTCAGCGCGTCTACATCTTTGGATATCTTTGACGCTTTCTCCGGATCGTCCCAGAAGGATGGTTCCCCCATGAGATGTTCCAATTCCCCTATTTTTTCTTCTTTGCTGGGGATGTCAAAGAGATCCCCTCATTTCGTCCAGTTTTTTCTTGAGGCTTACGATTTCCGGTCTGTATTCTTCAAGCAGCAACTTTCTCACATCCTTTACTGGTTATTTTTATCTTGCATTAATTTGCCCTGTTTCACGCGCGCTGTTTTGCAACTGTCTTCGCAAAACGCAACGCATCCAGATCTCTATTTTCCTTTGTTATTTCCCTTTTCCGCAGCAGTTTTTATATTTCTTTCCGCTGCCGCAGGGACAGGGATCGTTCCGTCCCACTTCCGGATCATTGTTCACCACCGGCTGCTTCGCGCCTTCCCCGTCCGGCGTATCCACCGTCGGGTTATTGGTGGTCGCGCTGTCCAGATGGTCGTCCATGGTCATCAGCGGCTGGGACACCACATTGACCCGGTACATATATTTCACCACATCGTCCTCAATGGCTTCGATCATGGCTTCAAACATATCAAAGGCTTCAAACTTATATTCTACCAGCGGGTCCTTCTGTCCGTATGCGCGCAGGCCTACGCCTTCACGCAACATGTCCATGGCGTCCAGATGCTCCATCCAGTGATTGTCCACCACTTTCAGCATGACCAGGTTTTCCAGTTCCCGCATGATTTCCGGGCTGATCTCTTCTTCCCGGCTTGCATAAATATCGTCTGCCAGCTTATGCAGGTATTCGCCAATCTCTTCCCGGCTCAGGTCCGCCAGCTTTTCTTCCTGCAGTTCGCCGAATGGGGCAAAGAACTCTTCGCAGTACCGCACCAGATTCTTCAGATCCCAATCTTCCGAATAAGCTTCCGGCGGGCAGTACATGGTCATGGCGCGATCCACGATCTTGTGGGTGAACTCCATGACGGTGGAGCGCAGGTCTTCCTGGTCCAGCACCTTGCGGCGCTCCTTGTAGATGACCTCGCGCTGCTGGTTCATGACATCGTCATACTCCAGTACCATCTTACGGATATTAAAGTTCCGTTCTTCCACTTTCTTCTGGGCATTTTCAATAGAGCTGGTAACGATCTTATTCTCAATCGGCTCGTCGTCTTCCACGTTCAGTCGATCCATCATGTTTTTGATCTTGTCGCCACCGAACAGCCGCATCAGATCGTCTTCCAGGGACAGGTAGAAACGGGAGGAACCCGGATCGCCCTGACGGGCGCATCGTCCGCGCAGCTGGTTATCGATACGGCGGCTCTCATGACGTTCCGTACCCAGGATGTGCAGGCCGCCCAGTTCCGCCACGCCTTCGCCCAGCACGATATCCGTGCCGCGGCCCGCCATGTTGGTAGCAATGGTGACCTGGCCCATCTGGCCGGCATCCGCTACGATCATCGCTTCTTTTTCATGATACTTGGCGTTCAGCACGTTATGGGGAATGCCCTGCTTCTTCAGCAGCGCGCTCAGATCTTCCGACTGGGTGATGGAAGTGGTACCTACCAGCACCGGCCGCCCAGATTTATGCAGCTCCACGATTTCCTTTACGACCGCAGCATATTTGGCCGCCTTGGTCTTGTAGATCACATCCGGATAATCCGTACGGATCATGGGCTTATTGGTCGGAACCACAATAACGTCCAATCCATAAATCTTCTGGAATTCCTGTTCTTCCGTCTTGGCAGTACCGGTCATGCCGGCCAGCTTTTTATACATACGGAAATAGTTCTGGAAAGTGATGGTCGCCAGGGTCTGGCTTTCACGCTGCACCACCACGCCTTCCTTGGCTTCAATGGCCTGATGCAGACCTTCGGAATACCGGCGTCCGTACATGAGGCGTCCGGTAAATTCATCGACAATAATGATCTCCCCGTCTTTCACCACGTAATCCCGGTCGCGGATCATCAGGGCCTTAGCCTTGATGGCGCACATAATATGATGGGAGAAGTCCACGCCGTGCTCTGTATCGTACAGATTAGTCACGCCAAGCGCCTTTTCCGCCTTGGCGATACCTACTTCCGTAGGCGCTACCTGTTTCTGCTTTTCATCAACGGTATAATCTTCGCCCTCTTTCATGTTGGCGACAATACGGGCAATAACTTTATACAGGTCCGCCGATTTTTCGCCGGGACCGGAAATGATCAGCGGGGTACGGGCTTCGTCAATAAGGATGGAGTCCACTTCGTCCACGATACAGTAATTCAGGTCCCGTTGCACCATCTGATCCTTATCAACCACCATGTTGTCGCGCAGGTAGTCGAAGCCGAACTCGTTATTGGTTCCATAGGTGATATCCGCCTGATACGCCGCCTTGCGCTGGGGGAAGTCCAGGTCGTGAACGATCAGTCCCACAGACAGGCCCAGGAAATTATAGATGCGTCCCATATCTTCGCTGTCGCGACGGGCCAGATAATCGTTGACAGTAACTACATGCACGCCGTTACCGGTAAGCGCATTCAGATACACAGGCAGCGTTGCGACCAGCGTTTTGCCTTCGCCGGTACGCATCTCGGAAATCTTGCCGCGATGCAGCACAATACCGCCGATCATCTGCACATCAAAATGCCGCATGCCCGTTACGCGCTTGGATGCTTCCCGCACGACTGCAAAAGCTTCCGGCAAAATGTCGTCCAGCGTTTCGCCTTTCTGCAGACGAAGTTTAAACTCCGCAGTCTTAGCCTGCAGATTAGTGGAACTCATCTTTTCCATCTCCGGCTCCAGGGAATTGATCTTATCCACAATGGGCCGGATGTTCTTCAGTTCTTTTTCATTGGGATCCCCAAAGATCTTCTTTATCAAACCTTCCAGCAAACGTCTCACTCCTTAACTATGAATTACTCCTGCCTGATAAATCCTGCACGCAAACGGCGTCCGTCCTGTTTTTTCACTGACCGCGACGCCCTGATCCGAATTGATTCAAACAAACAATGATCCATTATTGTCTATTATGAAATTTTAACAGAAACCACTGTAAAAGTCAAAAAAAGAAGAGCCATTCTTTCTATTATTTTGTGAAGTTTACGTGAATAATAGAAAAGACGCAGGACATTTCTGCCCCGCGTCTGGTTTTTAGTCTCTTTTTCTATTCCATTTTGGGTTCCAGTAATCCATAGTTTCCGTCTTTACGCCGGTACACTACGCTGACCCCGCCAAAATCCGGATCGAAGAATACGAAGAAATCGTGGTTCAGCAGGTTCATCTGCAGGATCGCTTCTTCCGGCGTCATAGGGTTCATGGTGAAGCTCTTGTTCCGGATGATCCGGAATTCTTCTTCCGGTTCCGCCGCTGCCGGGGAAGGCTCCGCCGCCGGCACAGCCTCCGCGGAAATATCGCGGAAGTTACTGTATTTGCGTTTCATCAGCTTGGTTTTGTATTTGTGTACCTGGCGTTCAATCTTTTCCACCACAAGATCAATAGAGGAATACATATCTTTCGTCGATTCCTGGGCCCGTAATAAAATGCCCTTAGCCGGAACGGTTATTTCCGCAATGTGATTTCCGTTTTCTACTTTCAGTACGGCGGTAATATCTCCTACGGCTTTAAACTGCCTCGTCACTTTATCAATCTTCTTTTCCACATATGCCTTTACGGCAGGTGAAACAACAGTGTTTCTTCCCTTAATAATAACTGCCATATAAATCCTCCTTGCTTTTCCAAGGTCACTTGGTTATTACAGGCATTCCTCAGCAGGCCCGACCCATGCTGTATCTGTTCTGTAACGCCTCCTCTGCGTGTCCTTGCCGCGCACCGCATACTTTTTGCCTGTTATATGGTTATTCGACATTTACCGGTTTATTCCTGTACTGTTTTTAAGATTTCTCAAATTTGTCACTTTTTTAATACAAAATGCAAAATACGTTACAACTTATTGATTGCGGAAGCCTCAAAAAATAAAAGCCCCGGAGCCGGTAAAGCTCCAAGGCTGCTTTTATAAAATCTTTGACAGGAAGCTCTGCGTCCGGGGATTCTGCGGATGGTCAAACACCTGCTCCGGCGTTCCTTCTTCCAGTATATAACCGCCGTCCACAAACAGCACCCGGTCTCCCACTTCTTTGGCGAACCCCATTTCGTGAGTCACCACCACCATGGTCATGCCATCTTCCGCCAGTTGTTTCATAACCTCCAGCACTTCCTTGATCATTTCCGGATCAAGCGCGGAAGTCGGTTCGTCAAACAGCATGGCTTTCGGTTTCATGCACAGGGCGCGGGCAATGGCCACACGCTGCTGCTGCCCGCCGGAAAGCTGGTCCGGATAGCTGTCGGCCTTCATCTCCAGTCCGACTTTCTTCAGATACATCATGGCCAGCGCTTCCGCTTCCTTACGGCTGGTATTGCGCACCTTCATGGGCGCCAGCACCAGGTTTTCCATAACTGTCATATGGGGAAACAGGTTAAACCGCTGGAACACCATGCCCACTTCTTTACGGACCTCATTGATATTCGCTTCCCCGTTCAGGGGGATATTGTCAAAAACGATCTCCCCTGCCGTAGGTTCTTCCAGATAATTGATGCAGCGCAACAAGGTGGATTTGCCGCTGCCGGAGGGGCCGATGATCACCACTACTTCTTTTTCCTGTATGGAAAGGTCGATTCCTTTTAATACATGCAGATTGCCGAAGCTTTTCTTCAGGCCGGTAATTTTGATGATTTCCTGACTCATTTCGTGTCAAACTTCCTTTCCAGCAAACCGGTCAGCCGGGCTACCGTAAATGTCAAGATCAGGTAGATGATCGCGACTGCCATCCAGATTTCAAAAGACGCATAGGTACGGGCGATGATCAGCTGCCCGCGGCGGGTCAGTTCCTCAAAGCCGATGACCGAAACCAGGGAGGAATCTTTCAGCATGGCAATAAACTCGTTACCAAGAGGCGGGATGATACGTTTGAACGCCTGGGGCAGGATGATGTAGCGCATGGTCTGCCACCAGGTCATACCCAGGCTGCGGCCGGCTTCCATCTGCCCTTTGTCAATAGACTGGATGCCGCCCCGGAACACTTCCGCCACATAGGCGCCGCTGTTGATGGAGCAGGCGGAAATCGCAGCAAAGAAAGCGTCAACACGATGCCCTATAATGCCGGGCAGCGCAAAATACACCAGAAAGATCTGGATCAGAAGCGGCGTACCGCGGATAAAATCTACATATACATTACCCAGCCAGCGCAACGGTTTAATGCTGGAAAGGCGAATCAGGGAAACCACGATGCCGATCAGCATGCCAAAGAACACGCTGAGAGCCGTGATCTCGATCGTAATCCCCGCGCCCGCGATCAGAAGCGGGAACGCGTTCTTCATAATTTCAAAATTTACATCCATGGAACAAACCTTCTTGCTTTTGTATTTTTTTACGTTTTTCTGTTTTCCGTTAAAAGAACGTCACGGCTTCCGCCTCCAAATAAAAAGACGGCCCTGTAACGCCTCCTGTATTATACTACATAAATAA
>DDQB01000063.1:654-46616 GCA_002342505.1 Acidaminococcaceae bacterium UBA2453 | reverse complement strand
TATATGGAAAAATATAATTATACGTTACCTGTGAGTGGTTGGTTTAATGTTGATGGCACAGGAATATTATTTTGTGAGGGTTGTGATGATATTTATTCTGAAGCAAAAGAATCATTAAATTTTATTTTAGATAAAATTGATGAAATTTCATCTGTAGAAAAAATAGATTATAATAAAATATATTATTCTTTAGGAGCCGCAGACATTCGTACAGATGAATGAATCAGCGATTCCTGAAATTTAACAGGGGAACCATGGAATGTTTAGATAATCGCCGTATAAGGTTTTCCGATAATGGTTCTTTTGTGTGGGAGATGAATGTTGTGGCAGAAGATCTAAAGTCCCTGTATGTGAAGATTATGGTGGCTGCATTTTGTGCCGGTATGCTGGAGATGCCGACTGTGTTGGCGGCTAATGCTCCGATGGGGCAGACGATACCGGGTATCAACATGACCGCCGGACAACCCACGGCGGGCAGCATCCGTTCCGGTATGGCGGGTAAGAACATGAAAGGGGAAGCGCCCCATATCCTGAAATTTAAAATTAACGGGCTCGGCCGGTTGGAAGACATTCGGATTGATAATAAAACAAAACTCCATGAAGGCGTGATCCGCCGGCAGATTGCTTTTTTGAAAATCGGGAAACCGATTTCAGCAAAAGATGTGCAGCGGGCAGCCGGTTTGATTTCCGATCTTTCCGGGGTGGAAGCGGTGGTGACTGCAGATAAAGGGACCACGCCGGGCAGTGCGGTCCTTACCATTATGGTTGTGCCGGATACAAGTCCCAGCGGCAGTTTAACGCTGGATAATTACGGTTATCGGACGCTGGGTTACGGCGAGGCTGCCGTTAATTATGACATCCGCAACCTGACACACGAAGGGGACAGTCTGTTCACCCATATTGAAACGACCGGGCACAGATATACCAACGGGGATATAATATACAGCCGTCCCATTGGAAAAAACGGGTTAACGCTGAAAGCCGGGTACAGCCGGTTGCGTTACCATCAGGGATCGGATTTTGCTGAATACGATCCGGTAGGTATGGCAAAACTCTACCATGTTGGAATTGAATACCCGATCCACCGGTCTCAGACCCATAACCTGAAAGTGGGACTTACCTACGAGTATTCTGATGTTCAGGATGAGTACCGAAGTGGAGATACTTTCTTTTTGCAGGCAAAGCCTTTTGGACCGCCCACGCAGAGATACTATAAAACCTACAATAACAAGCATTCCCATGCAGGGATCCTGTCGTTGTCCGGAAACGATCTGGATAAAAATGGCATGACTGCCTGGACGCTGGCGTACAAGTTTGGACGGGTAACGTTTGATGATGATGTGACGCATCATTTCTTTGACGATGCGAGATCGGAAGGCAGTTATTCAAAATTCACGGCGTCCATTATGCGCCACCAGAAAATTAACAAGCGGCTTGCTTTGCAGTTGTTTGCCCGGGGCCAGTATGCAAACAAAAACATGGATACAACGGATCGCATGGGCATCTGCGGTATCAGCGGACTCAGAGCGTATCCCATCAGCGAGATTGCCGGCGACCATGCTTACTTTACACGGGCGGAGCTTCTTTGGGATATTCCGTTACAGGCAAAGAGGCAGAAGATACAACTGGCGACTTACCTGGAACACGGTGGTATTAAAATTGCCAAGAAGCAATTCACTCCCGGTGAAAACTACCGTCACCTGCAGGACATCGGCCTGGGCGTGATCTGGTCTAAGAAAGACGCCTGGTGGATCCGGGCAGATTACGCATGGCGGCTGGGACCGGAAAAACCGATTTCAGATACCAGCCATACCAACGGGCATTTCTGGATTCAGGGCGGACTTTATTTCTGATGCAGTAACGGTATGAATTCCGAAAACGCCTGTGTGCGTTTGTAATTTTGGAAAGAATATATTTTGCAGTTTTTGCAACTATTAATAATCATTTAAGGAGTGTTCGTTTTGACAGAAGAAATCAGACAGGAAGCACAGAAAACGGAAAAGAAAAAGATTATTCTCAGCGGTATCCAGCCCACCGGCATTTTCACGCTGGGCAACTATATCGGCGCGGTGCGCAACTGGCAGCAGCTGCAGGAGGATTATCAGTGCGCCTATTTTATTGCGGATCTGCATTCCCTGACTGTACGCCAGGAAGCAGTAAAACTGCGCAAGCAGAGTCTGGAAGCTTTTGCTTTGTTGCTGGCCTGCGGTATCGATCCCAAGAAGAGCCTGCTGTTTATCCAGAGCCATGTCCATAACCATGCGGAGCTGGGGTGGATCCTGGCATGTAACTCTCTGTTCGGGGAGCTTTCCCGTATGACCCAGTTTAAAGATAAATCCGCTAAACATGCGGACAACATCAACGCCGGCCTGTTTACCTATCCATCCCTGATGGCAGCGGATATTTTGCTGTACCAGGCAGACTATGTTCCGGTTGGGGCAGACCAGACACAGCATCTGGAATTTACACGCAATGTGGCCCAGCGGTTCAACAATCTGTACGGCAATACCTTCAAACTTCCGGAAGCCTACCTTCCGCCGGAAGGGGCCAAGATTATGTCCCTGCAGGAACCCACTAAGAAAATGTCCAAATCGGATACCAATCCGAAAGCATTTATTTCCATCCTGGATGACCATGATACCATCATCCGTAAGTTCCGCAGCGCCGTTACGGACAGCGAGGCCAAAGTGATGTTCAGAGAAGGCAAGGACGGTATCAACAACCTGATGACCATTTATTCCGTCGTGACCGGAAAAACTTACGAACAGATTGAAGATGATTTTTCCGGAAAAGGCTATGGCGATTTTAAACTGGCGGTAGGGGAAGCGGTTTCCGAAGAGCTGCGGCCGGTACGGGAAAACTTTGCCCGCCTTATGAACGACAAAGCCTATCTGGAAGAAACATATAGAAACGGCGCGGAGATTGCTCAGCGCATTTCTGACCGCACTTTGGCAAAGGTGAAGAAAAAAGTAGGTCTGCTGGCCAGTCCGTTTAAATAACAATCAGATTCGTCATGAGACTTTATTATGGATGAGAGAATATAATAAACGTTGATCGCAATGCAGTCTGTATTTGTTGCAGGCTGCATTTTGCTGTTATCTGTTATTCCTTCTCAAATCTTCATAACAATGAAATAATCGGTCGCGATTCATTGATTTGAAATATTTTTTGCGAATTAGAGCGTCGTATCTGATATTGCTCGTCTTTTTTATGTTTTCCTTTTTTTCTTCATTTTTTTTGTTTGGCATGTGACAGGGTACTCCTCTTATCAGTAAATTAAATATTGGCGTTGCACTTTTTTGCAGACTGCAAATTTTATGTGCCCGTATCTGCTTTTCAATATTATTTGCAGATTGTTTTTATGGGTACTTAAATGAATTTTGTTTTCAGACGTCTGACTCGTTTAGAATAAATCAAAACTCATATAAAATCAATCATAGTAAAGGTTATATAAAAGTGTAGAAAAGGTGTAGAGAAGGTGTGGAAAACGTTATATAAAGGTGTAGTGAAGGTGTAATTCATATCTAATATTGTATTTGCTAATGCTAAAATTATATGATGAAAAAAATGCCGGATATTATGAATTTAAATGTGAAAAAAATGTGAATTATTTTACAAAAGATGGGATGCCATAAAAAAACCTGGCCATTTTGCAGACCAGGTTTTTGGAAAGAATCATATTTGTTTCGATAGTATATTTAATTGTTCTTAATCAGCCTGATGGCATTCTTCCTGTTCATAAGCGCCCTCATAATCAATACTGTTATCTTTACCAGAGTCAGGGGGAAGCGCATTCGGGGCATTTACTTTTTCGCCTGCATAATGTACAAATTCGTCCATGGATTTCCTGTCTGGGAAAAGAGCCGTGTACATCTGGTTGCCCATAGCGCCGGACAGGATCTCAGGCATGCGTTCGCACATCTTTATGTGGCTTCCGTATTTTGCAAGGATATCTTCTTTGCTGTGAACATATTGGAAGCGATCACGCTGCCCGAAGAAAACACAATACTGCTGATCCGGGTTTTCAGGCAGGCGCCGTTCATCGAAGACGATCATATCAGCCCAGAGCTGGTAAACATCCGTGGAGTGGGCGAAATCCATCATGTCCGGCATATAGCCTCCGCCGGGGCGCATGTTCACTTCCAGACCTACGAAATCACCGGTTTTGCCCAGGCCTTTTTTATTTTCTGTCAGTTTAAAGAATTCCATGTGGACAAAGCGGCTTTTCACACCGAAGGATCTTACTGTGGCGCGTCCCCGTTCCTGCAGTTGCGGTTCGACTGAAGGGGGAACATAGAAGCACAGTTCGGTCTGTTTATTTACAATATCCATGATGGGCGGGGAGATGCTCATAGACTCAAACAGTACATTGCTTTGGGAATCTACAATGGCATCGTAAGAGCAGATCAGCCCGGGAACAAATTCTTCCATTACATAAGAATCTTGCGGTTTTTCATTGAAGAAGGTTTCCAGATCTGTTTCGTTTTCTAATCGCCAGGTTGCCACTGCGCCTACGCCGTATTCCGGTTTTACGATGACGGGGTAACCGACTTTTTTGATGAATTTAACAGCATCGTCCATCGTAGTGACATAAATCTGCCTCGCAGTAGGCACTTTAGCTCGTGTGTAATACGGTTTCATGGCGGATTTACTTCGATAGGCTTCAATTTCATCGACATCCGGACCGGACAGGATATTAAAATCTGTACGTAACATGGAATCGTGTTCTAACCAATATTCATTGTTGGATTCCAGCCAGTGGATCTTTCCGTATTTAAAGCTGAAAAATGCAACGGCGCGGAACATCTGGTCGTAATCTTCCATGGATTCTACTTTATAATATTCTGTTAAAGCATCTTTTAGCGCAGGTTCCAGTTGATCGTACGGCGTATCTCCAATGCCAAGCACGTTGGCGCCGTTCTTTTTCAGTCGGTCGCAAAAATTCCAATAAGTTCTGGGAAACTGGGGCGAGATAAATATAAAGTTCATATGTCTCAATCCTTCCCGGCGAGTTTTGCATCGCCAATATTTAAAGACGGTTTATGTGGATATCCGGCCATTTTCAAGCGCAATTGATTTATCAGAGTCCGTGCGATTCACAATGATGCAATACATGAGGCAGGAAATACTGGTACATTTTTTTCCACCAGGGCCAGTCATGGTTCACATCGTAACCCCAGAAATCGCACCAGGCGTCAATCCCTTTGGAGCGAAATGCGTCGTCAAGGATGTGGGTGGTTCGGATTCCTTCGTCTTCCCAGGCGCCCTGTCCGACGCAGAAAACGATAACTCTTTGGTTGTAAAGATTAATGTAAGGATGTCCTTCCGGAAGATTTGGTAAAAAAGTAGCGGGGGAATTGTCATAAAGCGTATTATTCATCCATGACCCAAAGAAAAAGTGAGCGTCATAACAGCCGGATAAGCCGATGACTCCTTCAAACAGATCGGGGCGCCGCAGAAACATGATGGCAGAGTGGGTGGCGCCCATGCTGCAGCCGGTTACCAGCGGACGGAGGGCAGAATGATTGTGCTCACGGATCAGAGGCAGTACTTCGTCAATAATATAACGATAGTAGTTTTCCTGTCGTTCGGCGCGCAGAACTTTGTCGCCGTACATATCGGACCAGCTCTCGCGGTCGACGGTGTCTACACAGAACAATTGGAATTTACCGCTGTCAATATAATCAGACAGTTCCTCTATCATGCCGAAATTTTCATAGTTATCACACATGGAGTCCTGTGTGGGAAATACCAGCATGGGCCAGCCTGATTCGCCGTAGATACGGATATTCATATTGCGCCAGAGATGCTGGCTGAAATGATTGACATCATAACGGGATGGCATAGTGAGTTCACTCCTTGTAGATTAAAATAAATATAATAAATTATCTGTTTCTAGAAAATATTATATCATAACTTAATATAAAAGAAACAGAACTTAGCACTGTAGAAATAAATAATTTAGTGCAAACGGTATTGCAATGCGGAGGATGGTTATCCATTTTGTGTCGCCATTTTTATACAGATGACGTTAGACAACTTTGCCTTTTTGAGATATAATAAATTGGTTATATACGCAATCTTTTTTATTATTTTATTATATTACATAGAATACGGAGGTTGTTCCCTTGTTAGATTTTTCAACATTAATATTCCGTGCCCCGGCACTTTTGATTGCTTTGACGATCCATGAGTATGCACATGCCTGCGTGTCCGACAGCCTGGGAGACCCCACGCCGAGCCTGCAGGGGCGGCTGACTCTGAACCCGCTGGCGCATCTTGATATTGTGGGCACACTGATGCTGGTGCTTTGCGGTTTTGGTTGGGCCAAGCCGGTGGAGATCGATCCGCGTTATTACACAGATTACCGTTCCGGCACATTAAAGGTTTCTGCTGCCGGACCGCTGGCCAATCTGTTCCTGTGCTTTGTGGCGGTGTTGCTGATGACCGCAAGAGGCAGTCTGGGGATGTCCAGCGCCTGGGTGAACCAGTTTCTGTACTGGCTCATGCTATATAATGTGTGGTTTGCTTTCTTTAACCTGATCCCGATACCGCCTCTGGACGGTTCCAAGATTCTGGAAACCTTTCTGGATTATGAGACGGCTTATAAATATGAAAATTTTGTGGGCCGATACGGTTTTATCGTCCTCGTTATCATTGTTTACAGCGGAATTTCAAATCTCATCATCGGACCGCTGGCTTCCTTGTTTTTAAAGCTTTGTTACGGAATTGCCAGTATTATTTTTTAAAAATGCAGGGGTTACTGTCAGATGGCTGATCCAATAGTCCGGGTCCTGGATTTTGAAGGGCCTTTGGACCTGTTGATACACTTAATTGAAAAGAATAAGATGGATATCTACGATATCCCCATTGTTTCTGTAACTGATCAGTATATAGACTACCTGCATTCCCTGTCGGAACTGGATCTGGAGGAAGCCAGCCAGTTTCTGGTGATGGCTTCACTGCTGCTGCAGATCAAATCCCGGATGCTGCTGCCGAAAACGGTACTGGATGAGGAAGACGAAGCGGATCCGCGGGAGATGCTTGTACAGATGTTGGTAGAATACAGGCGGATCAAAGAGGCAGCACAACAGCTGGAAGCATTGAAGAAGGAAGCGGCTCGGCGTCATGCCCGCAAACCTTTCTTTGCGGATAGTAAACTGCGGCATTTTCATATGTATCCGGTCACAGATCTCCTGTTGGCGCTGGCAGGTCTTTCCGGTCCGCTGCGGCGACAGATTGCGATTGTAGAGCGGCAGGAATTTGACGTAGGCGCCAAAATGGATGAGATTGTTGCAATTCTGGGAAAATATCCGGAAGGCATTGAATTTGAAAAAGCGTTTGTAAAGACAGGCAGCGCCAGTGAGAAGGTGGCTTCATTTCTGGCTGTGCTGGAGCTGTTGAAGATGAAAATAGTGCGTATCAGCCAGAGTAAAGCCTTTGCGCCTATTTATCTGTTTTTACATGAGTCATTGCAGGCAGGAGGGGAAGCAGATGCTACAGGAGTTTAAATTGGGGCAGCTGGAAGCCATCCTGTTTGCTGCGGGGGAGCCCCTTAGTGTGCCGCAACTGGCAGAGCTTCTGGGAGTGAATAAACCGCAGACGTGGGAACTGGTGGGGCTTCTGCAGGAGGAATATCAGTCGGAAAAACGTGGACTGGAACTGCGGGAAGTAGCGGAAGGCTGGCAGCTTTGTACAAAAGCCTGCCATCATGAGGCAGTGCTTCAGCTGGCCAATACACAAGAGTTGAAATTATCCAACGCAGCCATGGAGACGCTGGCCATCATTGCGTACCGTCAGCCGGTAACAAGGGCGGAGATGGAAGCGATCCGCGGGGTGAAAGTTGACGGTGTGGTAAATACGCTGTTAGATTGGGAGTTAATTGCCGAAGCCGGCCGAAAGGAGACAATCGGTCACCCAATTTTATACAAAACGACAAAACGATTTTTGGAAGTGTTTGGGTTAAAATCTTTAAAAGATATGCCTGCTATGCCGGAAGTTCTGGCAGAAGACGCAGCACGTCATCCTCAGCAGATGTCCTTGCTGGACATGGAGGCTGCGGAAGAAATGGAAGTTAAAGAACTCGGAGATAATCATTTATGACAGAAGAACGGTTACAGAAAGTGCTGGCCCAGGCAGGGGTGGCATCCCGCAGGGAAGCGGAAGAGTATATAACAGCCGGGCGTGTGAAAGTGAACGGCAAAGTGGTAAAAGAACTGGGGACGAAAGTAGGACCCAATGCGTTTATAATGGTAGACGGAAAACCTGTCCGCAGGGAACGCAAGACATATTTGCTGTTTTATAAACCACGGGGCGTGGTCACTACCATGAAAGACCCGGAAGGGCGCAGATCGGTAGCGGATTATGTGAAAGACATTCCCCAACGCGTATTCCCGGTGGGACGACTGGATTATAATACGGAAGGTCTGCTGCTGCTCACAAATGACGGAGAACTGACGCAGGCCATGACCCATCCCAGTCACGGTGTGAACAAGACATATGAAGTGACGGTGCCGGGAATTGTGCCGCAGGAAAAGCTGGATATGCTACGGATGGGTGTGAAACTGGAGGATGGGATGACGGCGCCGGCCATCGTGGATTTGCAAGATTATGATTATGAAAAGAACCTTACGCGGTTTACTGTAACCATCCATGAGGGGCGGAACCGTCAGGTTCGTCGCATGTGCGATTATATCGGGTTCCCGGTACGATATCTGCGGCGTATAAAGATGGGGATACTGACGCTGAATGGACTTCGTCGGGGCGACTGCCGGGAGCTGTTTGACGAAGAGGTGGAAGCGCTGCGTAAAGACTGCGGTCTGGAGAGCGCGGCAGTGAATAAGCGGCAACCTGCGGTCAGGAAAGCTGAAAAGCCAAATACTGTGAAAACTGAAACAAAACGCAGGGTAAAAAAGTAATGCGTTTTTGCATACAGGGGTAGTTTAATGTTAAAAGTAATTGTAATCGGCGGCGGAGCTGCAGGTTTGATGGCAGGTATTACGGCAGCCAGGCAAGGCGCGTCTGTCGTTGTCATGGAACGCATGCGGGAAGCAGGAAAAAAGATGATGATTACGGGAAAAGGCCGTTGTAATATTACGAATTCCTGCGCTGTAAAAGAGTTTATTCCCAATCTTCCGGGCAACGGGAAATTCCTGTTCAGTGCATTGCAACAGTTTACCAATGAAGATCTGCTGCGATTCTTCCGTGAATGCGGAATGGAAACGGTAACGGAGCGGGGCGGACGCGTTTTTCCTGCCAGCGGGAAGGCAAAAGATGTTATTATAACTTTACTTGCCGCGTTGGAAAAAGCCGGGGGACGAATTCTTACAAATGCACAGGCGACAGGCTTTGTTGTGAAACCCGGAAAGATTACCGGCGTACGGTATCGTAATGTGGAAAATGACGGGAGAAAAGACGGTCAGGATTTTCGCAGCAGTACAAAAGGAAAGATAAAACTGGGTCCGGAACACACATTGGATGCAGATGCGGTTATCGTATGTACGGGCGGCGCGTCCTATCCTGGAACCGGTTCAGACGGAAATTTTGTGCCGGTTCTGGAAAATCTGGGACTGGCTATGGAACCTCTGCTGCCTGCGCTGGTACCGCTTCAGCCGGAAGAAGGTTTTACCGAAGAATTGGACGGGCTTTTGCTGAAAAATGTGAAAGCTTCTGTTCTGTCTGACGGAAGACCGATTGCGGAAGAATTCGGGGAGATGCAGTTTATTCGTGGCGGTATTGCCGGTCCGATCAGTCTTACCATGAGTCGGAAGGTTGCCCGTTTACAGTATTTTAATCAGCCGGAACTGGAACTGTGTATTGATTTGAAGCCAGCGCTTCCGGAAGATAAGCTGGATACCAGAATTACAAAAGATTTTCAGGAATTCAGTAAAGCTAAGCTGAAAGAGATCGTTCGCAAACTGGTTCCCCAGCCGCTGGTGGAACCTGTATTGGACGGGGCGTTTTTGGATGGGAACAAACCTGTAAGCCAGGTTACAAAAAATGACCGACAGGAACTGATTGCGATTCTGAAACATTTTACCATCCCTCTGACAGGCACACGGCCGTTGGCAGAAGCAATCGTAACAGCGGGCGGTGTGTCGCTGAAAGAGATTGATCCGAAGACAATGGCGGCTAAACGAATTGAAGGATTGTATTTTGCCGGAGAAGTAATGGATGTGGATGGCTATACCGGTGGATTTAATCTGCAGGCCGCATTCAGCAGCGGTTATGTAGCCGGACTGCACGCTGCGCAGCCGGGGCTGGCGCGCTAAATTGAAATTTTTTTAATAAATTATAAACAGTAAGGTGATAACATTGGAAAAAGGATTTGTAGTTGCCATTGACGGACCTGCCGGAGCAGGAAAGAGCACGATTGCAAAACTTGCGGCAGGAAAATTGGACTTTGCTTATATTGATACCGGCGCTATGTACCGGGCAGTAACCTGGAAGTTATTGCAGACAGGGAAGACGTTTTCTGCTGAACTGGCCGGAAAACTGGCCAACGAAATCAACATCGAATTTCGTCCGGAAAATGCAGTAAATCGTGTTTTTGTAGACGGAATGGAAGTAACCGAAGCTATCCGGACGGCTGCAGTGACCGGCCTTGTATCCAAAGTGGCCGCTGTTCCGGATGTGCGTACAGCGATGGTAGATCAGCAGCGTCGCATGGGAAATGAAGGCGGTATTGTAATGGATGGCCGTGATATCGGTACAGTGGTTTTCCCGCAGGCACAGTGCAAGATCTTTCTGACGGCAACCGTGGAAGAACGGGCGCGCCGCAGAGGAAAAGAACTGGAGGCCAAAGGCGAAACAGTTGATTATCAAAAATTACAGGCCGAGATTGCTTTGCGGGATAAACAGGACAGCGAACGTGAAGTTTCCCCGTTGCGCCAGGCGGAAGACGCTGTTTATCTTGACACTTCGGATATGAATATCGAACAGGTAACAAATAAAATTCTGGAATTAGTTAAAGAAAAATTGTAAGGAAGTTAGTACTAATGTCATTATATGATTTTTGTCATATTACTTTTCCGTGGCTGTTTTCATTATGGCTTCGCTGGGAAGTCTTTGGACGGGAAAATATTCCGGCAGACGGGCCTGTGGTCATAGCCTGTAATCATCTGAGCCTGTTGGATCCGCCTGTATTAGGCGCGGCTGCAACCCGACAGGTGCATTTCATGGCCAAGTCGGAGCTGTTCAGGCCTTCCTGGTTTGGGGCTATTATCCGTAAACTGGGGGCATTTCCTGTAAGACGGGGCGCTATGGACCGGGATGCCATCAAGACAGGGCTGACAATCTTAAAGGAAAAAAAAGTCCTTGCAGTTTTTCCCGAAGGGACGCGGAGCAAGACTGGCGAATTGGGCCGGGCTGGAGGCGGCGCATTTATGATGGCCGTAAAGATGAAAGCAAAAATCGTTCCTGCTTATATTTATGGAACGGATTTAAAGCGTCATCCTGGCTGGCCTAAAGTACGCGTGATCTTTGGAAAGCCGATGGAATACGATCCGGCTATGGGAACAGGACGGGAGAGCCTGGATGAGATCGGAGCCCGGTGGCGAGAGGAAGTTTTGACTTTGAAAAAGGCGGTGACATTGGAAGATGGAAATTATCGTAGCTGAGCCCTGTGGTTTCTGCTATGGGGTAAAGCGGGCCGTTTCGATAGCAGAAGGAGCGGTTAACAGTCTGCCGGCCGCCACGCTGGGCCCGTTGATCCATAACCCGCAGTTTACAGAAAATCTGGCATCCAGGGGTATTGTCTGCAAAAATTCATTGGATGAATTTGCGGAAGGGGAAACCGTTATTTTTCGTTCCCACGGTGTCGGACCATCTGTGTATGAAAAGGCAAATGAAAAAAAATTGAAAATTTTAGATGCCACCTGTCCGAATGTAAAAATGAGCCAAAACAAGGCACGACAAGCGTTTGAAGATGGTTTTCTGCCAATTATCGTCGGAGAAAAAAATCATCCGGAAGTAAAAAGCATATTGGCATTTGCAGGAAAAAATGGTATTATAATAGAATCTAAAAGGGATATTAGCGAAGTGCCTTTTGTTTCCAAATATTGCGTCATCATTCAAACAACATTTGAACTGGCAAAATTTGAGGAAATCCTGCAGGCGCTGCAGTCTGCGCGGCCTGGTGAATACCGGGTGGAGCGGACTATCTGTCTTGCGACAAAGGAACGGCAGGAAGCTGCTGCGAAACTGGCTGCTACGACAGACGCTTTTATTGTAATTGGCGGAAGGAACAGTGCCAACACAAGGCATTTGGCCGAGCTGGTTAGCGCCATCTGCCCCCGGTGCTACCAGATAGAAACCGCACGGGAACTTTCTCCGGAAATGTTCCAGGGGTGTAGAAAAATTGGTATCACGGCCGGAGCATCAACTCCGGATCGCATAATTAAGGAGGCTGTCATGACGATGGAAAACATGGAAATCAACAAGGTAGAGGGTAACGAATTCGAAGCAATGCTTGATGCAAGCATGGAAGATTACGGCGTGCATCCCGGAAAACTCGTTACCGGAAAAATTATTCAGGTAGACAAAGAAGGCGTTTATATTTCTTTTGGCTATAGACGTGAAGGTTTAATTGCCTGGAATGACTGGGCAGTGGATGCTAATCCGGATGAACTGATGGAAACGGTAAAAGTTGGCGATGAAGTTGAAGCGGTTGTTGTACCGGGTTCTGCTTCGGAAGAATTCATCCGTCTGTCTAAGGTTCGTGCGGAAAAAGAAGCGGCCTGGAAGAACATCCAGGAATTGCCGGAAGGAGAAAAACGCCCGGCAACTGTAAAAGTACTGCGTGTTATCAAAGCCCGCGGCCGCGATAAGGATTCCGACAAACCGAAACAGGTTGTTGGACTGTCTGTTGCAGTAGAAGGTGTGGAAGGCTTTATGCCGGCGTCCCATGTTGAACTGAAACATATTGATGATTTTACTCCGTATGTTGGTCAGGAAATGGAAGCAGAGATCATTGAAGTAAATACGGAGAAAAAGCGTATCGTCGTATCCCGCCGCGATCTGCTGAAGGCTGAAAAAGCGCAGAAGCATCAGGAGTGGCTGGCTAACCGCGAGGCTCGTATCGCTGCTGCAAGAGAAGCGCGTGCAGCCAAGGAAGAAGCTGCTTACGAAGAGATTGAAGAAGGCAAGACCTACGAAGGCAAAGTTGTCAAAGTTGCGGAGTTTGGTCTGTTTGTAGAAGTAATTGAAGGACTGGTAGGCCTGGTTCACAACACCGAACTTTCGTATGACCGCAATGTAAAAGCGGAAGATGTTGCCAAAGAAGGCGATATGGTTACCGTTTTTGTTAAGAAAGTTGACAAAGAAAACCGCCGTGTTTCTCTGTCTATCAAAGCAACGCAGGAAGATCCGTGGGTAACAGCCGCTTCCGGATTTGCGGTAGGCGATGTGGTAGAAGGAACGGTTGAACGTTTCCTGCCGTTTGGCGCGCTGGTTCGTCTGAACGATAAAGTTGAAGGCATGATCCATGTTTCCGAATTGGCTGACACCCGTGTAGAAAAACCGGAAGATGTATTGAAGATCGGCCAGGTTGTAAAACCGATGATCATTAAGATTGATCAGGCAAAGAGAAAGATTGGCCTGTCGCTGAAACGGGAAAAAGAAAATCAGGAAAAAGCGGAAATGAAAGCCTTTATGGATGGCAACACGGAAGAAAACTTCTCCAATAACGCTATGGCTGAGCAGCTGGAAGGCTTAAACAAATAATTAATTCATGCTGAGGACGGAGTTTTCCGTCCTCTTTTTTGTATAAGGGAAAGAATATGTTACGGGAACAACGCAAATTAGATCACATAAGATTTGCACTGGAGCTGCATGACAGTTCTTCTGAAGTAACGGGCTTTGACGGGATTTATTTTCTGCATAACTGTCTGACGCCGGTAAATCCCGATTCGGTAGATATCGCTACGCATATTGCGAACCTTGCGTTGCCTGTTCCGGTTTTCATTGATGCTATTACGGGCGGCGCAGAAAAAGTAAAAGAGATTAACCGCAATCTGGCGATCATTGCAAGAAGAACCGGCATGGCCATGGCTGTTGGATCCCAGTATGGAACGGTAAAATCTGAAATCCATACGGACACGTATACGGTAGTGAGGGAAGAAAATCCGAAAGGGATCGTGTTTGCAAACATCAGCGCACTGGCTTCGCCGGAAGAGGCAGCAAAAGCGGTAGAGATGATTCGGGCCGATGCGCTGGAGATTCATTTGAATGCAGCTCAGGAACTGATCATGCCGGAGGGTGATAAAAACTTTGCGATGATCAGAAAAAATTTGGCGCGGTTGCAGAATGCCGTATCGGTTCCGGTCATTGTGAAAGAGACCGGCTGCGGTATGGCTGCAGAGCAGATACAGGAATTACAGTCCATGGGATTTACCTGTTTTAATATTGCCGGTCATGGCGGCACCAGTTTTGCTGCCATTGAAGCCTTGCGAAACGGACGGCCCCGGTATAAAAAGTTTGCGGAGTGGGGCATTCCTACCGCATGGAGCCTGATTGACGCAAGCCATTTCATTCATCCATGGGATACGCTGATTGCTTCTGGTGGTATACGCAGCGGCTGGCAGGCGGCACAGGCCATTGCCATGGGGGCAGATGCAATAGGGATGAGCGGAAATATTTTGGCGGTACTTTTGCGGCAGGGTATAGAAGATGCTGTGACATATTTACAGGATATGATTGATGAACTGAAAGATATCATGGTGCTGACGGGATGCCGCACTGTGAAGGAGCTGCAACAGACGCCGCTGGTATTCACTGGCAACACCCTTGATTTTATCCACAGCCGCGGATACAATGCTTTGTTTAAACGAAAAACAAATTTTGCATGGAGGACTGATCTTCATGAATTTTACAACTGTCCAAAAATCTGAACAGACAGAAAGCGTGCCGCAGCTGACAATAGCCAAAGTGCAGGAAATGCTGCAGGCTATGAGTCCTTTGTATGATATTGTCCGTTTGGTAAATCCCAGTGAATGTTTCGAGCTTTCGATTACAAAGGATGGTAAATTACATTACCAGAAGAACTGCTTTTCTGTGTGGGGGCGAACCAGCCGCTGTAAGAACTGCATCAGCTATCAGGCCTGTGTCTCCCATAAAAAAATCAACAAAAGTGAAATCCTGGACGGCGAAGAATATGTAATTGATGCCCTGCCTGTAGAAGTGATCATGGAAACCGGGGAAATCCTGAACTGTACAATTGAAATGGTTTCCTGCCAAAGATTACAGGCAGACGTCAAAAAAGCGGGTGATGCCGTTGAAGAGATGCAGAAACAGAATAATGGTGTGACAGGATCATTGGTTTCTGTAGTGGGAGAAAATGTAAGCAATGAAATACTGACTCCGCTGATGCGACTGGAAATGCTGTCCTATGCTGATGCGAATGATATACGCGGCAGTATCTGTTTTGACAAAGACGGCAAATGCATTTATGCAAATCAGCAGGCGTTTAAATTGTTCCATGTTGAAAAAAATCTGGAAAAACTGGGAGAAATTTTTGCAAAATGGGCCTGTTATGATCGTGTAGATGAGTGTTCAGGTCATATCTGGCGGCAGAACTTTACCTGTGACAATAAAGAGTTTACATATGTCCTTCAACATCTTTCCCTGCGCAATAAGGATGGAAAAGAGCTGGGAGATTATTTCTCCATCCGTGATTATACCCGTGAAACCAGCAACTATACGACTGCCAAGTTTAACCTGAGCCACGATCTTCTGACACGAATTTACAATCTGAACGGCTTTGGGGCGCATCTGCGTGAGCGGCTGAACACGGAGCCTGACCGGGATTTTGACCTGGTGCAGATCAAGTTGCGCGGGTTCAACCTTATCCTCCAGCTGTTTGGAACCAATAAATGCGACCAGCTGCTGATCAGCCTGGCACAGTTTTTTGCAAGTTTATATGAACCATATCAGGCGTTGTACGGAAGAATTGGACGCGATAGTTTTATTTTGTGTCTTCCCCACGGAACGATTGCAAAAATTCCCATGGAGGAAAATCTGAAAGCGTTGGCAGGACACCTGATGGGAAGAGCGAACCATGTCCATTACCAGATTGGAATTTATGAAACGATTGACCGGGGATGTTCGTATGAGCAGATGCTGGACCGTACGACGATGGCCCTCAATTCAATCACGACGGAAGATGTGTATGCGGTGAAAACGTTCAAACCGGAAATGCTGTTGGAAGCAGTACGGGAACGTCGGCTTCTGAATGATTTCGACGATGCGCTGCGAAATGGTGAATTTCATCTTTTCCTGCAGCCGCAGATTGGTTTGGATGGCAAAATGCATCGGGCGGAAGCGCTGTCTCGATGGTTCCATAAAGATCGGGGAATGCTGATGCCGATAGAGTTTATTCCCCTGCTGGAACGGACGGATGATATTTACCGGATGGATTATTATATCTGGGAACAGGCTGCGAAACAGTTGGCAATCTGGGAAAAATCCGGGCACGGAGATATTGCAATAGCAGTCAATGTATCGCCTCGCGATCTGTATTATGGTGACGTTGTGAATGTATTTCCCACGCTGGCAGAGAAATACCATATTGATCCTGGCCGGCTGCATCTGGAAATCACGGAATCTACGATTATCGATAATTTTGATGCCTGCAATGAAATCATTAAAAGTCTTCGCAAAAGAGGATTTTCCGTAGGGCTTGATGATTTCGGCAGTGGATATTCTTCTCTGAACATGCTGCAGAACCTGCATGTGGATATTCTGAAGCTGGATATGGGATTTCTGCAGAAACTGGATGACTGGGAACGCGGCATGCAAATCATCAAACTGGTCATCGATCTGGCAAAATCACTGCATATGGAGGTAGTAGCAGAAGGAGTGGAAACAAAAGAGCAGGCACTGTATCTGCAGAAACTAAAGTGTGATTACCTGCAGGGATATTATTATTCTAAACCTGTTTCCGTAGAACAGTTTGAAGCAAAATATTTTGCGTAGACAAAGTATCCAGCGCAAAGCAGGGAAGACGAAGATGAAAGATTTTATTTAGGGAAAACAGAAAGTGAAAACAGAAAGGACGAAAAAAATGGAACATAAAAGCACGTGGGAACTCTATACACCGGCGCAGGTGAAGGCTTGCCATGATTTTTGCAAGGGCTATCTGGATTTTCTCAGCGAAGGAAAAACAGAACGGGAATGCGTGGAAATCATTTTGGCAGAGATGAAAAGGGCGGGCTATAAGGATCTGGATACGCTGATTTCTCAGGATAAAAAGCTGAAGACCGGCGACAAGGTGTATCGCATCAACATGAAAAAGGGCATCGCTATGTTCAATATCGGCAAAGATCCTATTGAAAACGGTATGAACATTTTAGGCGCCCACATTGATTCGCCCCGTATGGATGTGAAGCAGAACCCACTGTATGAAGATGGCGGCTTAGCGCTGCTGGATACCCATTACTACGGCGGCATTAAAAAGTACCAGTGGGTAACGATCCCGCTGGCAATTCACGGAGTCATTGCCAAAAAGGATGGTACTGTGGTAAAGGTTGCTATAGGGGAAAAGCCGGAAGATCCGGTATTCTTTGTATCCGACCTTCTGATCCATCTGGCCCAGGACCAGATGGCAAAGAACGCGGCCAAAGTTGTGGAAGGGGAAGCCCTTGACGTCATTATCGGAAACCAGCCTGTTAAACTGGGCCGCAACGCAAAAGAAGAAGAGAAACAATCTGCCGGGAAAGAAGCGGTAAAAAAAGGAATCCTGGTAATTTTGAAAAAGCAGTTTGGCATAGAAGAAGAAGATTTCCTGTCTGCTGAACTGGAAGTTGTTCCCGCCGGCAGAGCGCGGGAAGCCGGTTTTGACCGGAGCATGGTACTGTCTTACGGGCAGGACGACCGTGTCTGCGCCTACGGTTCATACAAAGCCATGCTGGACGTAACGGATGTAACCCGCACAGCCTGCTGTCTGCTGGTAGATAAAGAAGAGATTGGCAGTGTTGGGGCTACTGGCATGCAGAGCCGTTTCTTCGAGAATACCGTGGCAGAATTGCTGACAATGTTGGGTAAGGGAACCGAACTGTCCCTGCGCCGCACGTTGGCCAACAGTACAATGCTGTCCAGCGATGTAAGCAGCGCCTTCGATCCGCTGTATGCTTCGGCTTTCGATAAAAAGAATGTGGCTTATCTGAGCAAGGGACTGGTGTTGAACAAATTCACCGGCGCCCGTGGCAAATCCGGTTCCAATGACGCCAATGCGGAATACATCGCCCATATCCGTAGCATTTTTGCAAAAGAAAAGATCAATTTCCAGATGTCCGAACTGGGCAAGGTGGATCTGGGAGGCGGCGGTACTATTGCCTACATCATGGCACTGTATGGCATGAACGTTATCGACAGCGGCGTACCGGTACTGAGCATGCATGCTCCCTGGGAAGCGACAAGCAAAGCGGATATATACGAAGCACGACGCGGATATGAAGCATTTTTAAAACTTGCAGAAAGGGTATAAGCGATATGGCACAGGAAAAACGATTTTACAGAAAACACAACAGGCATTCCGGTGATAACCAGGAAGTAAAAAAGGAACCTTTTGCAGGCGGAGACGGACAACAGGCAGGAAGCCCGGCGGATGGGAAAAAGCAGAAGCAGGGTCCGAAAACTTCAGGAAGCCGGAATCGGAATGAAAAATCGTATAACCATTTTAATAAAAAAACCGGCAAACCGTTTCATAAGTTTAATGGCAAACCTGATACAAAAGAGTCAGGAGTCCGGGGAAACCGTCCTGTCGGAGGAAACCGGGAAAAGCGGCAGGGAAAAGCGACTGAGAGAGTATTGGTTGCCTTCTATTCCTGGTCTGGAGTGACAGCAAAGGCTGCACAGCGGATCGCATCTGCAGCAAAAGGTAATTCATACCGCATTCTGCCGGTTAAGGCCTATTCTTCTATTTATGCCCTCTGTGTTGCCAAAGGCGGCATGGAGAAAGCCTCCGGCGCACGTCCGGAAATCAAAGGAACACTGCCGGACTGCAGTCGCTACGATAAGATTGCCATCGGATTTCCCATCTGGTGGTTCAGCTGCCCGATGATCATACATTCTTTCCTGGAAAAGGTAAAATTGGACGGCAAGACAGTATATCCCTTCTGCACAAGCAAGACCAGCGGACCGAAGGGCAGTGCAGCGGATATACGGAAAACAATTCCTGATGCTGTTGTGAAAGAATGTCTGGATGCTAATAAAATTGATGCCATGAGTGACGAAGAGATTAAAGCGTGGCTGGAGTTGTAAATCAAATTAACGATTAGTAACAGTTGCAGTTTTTTCTTCAACGGTTTTTCGCAAATTAAAAGCAGGTCGATTCAGTCAGAAGACTGTATCGATCTGCTTTTCTTTATGTGTTATTCAGCTGGAAGCGAAAACGCCTACTTTCTTTCTGCTGCTACTTTGGCAAAGGCAACTTTCGCGGCTGCAACGGTCTTTGCGAAATCTTCTTCAGTATGAGCAAGGGAGATGAAGTTTGTCTCGAACTGAGAGGGAGGCAGGTAGATGCCTTGTTCCAGCATGCTGTGGAAGTAGATGCGGAAAGCGTCCTGATCGCAGGCGGTGGCATCATCGTAATTGACGATTTCTTTTTCCGAGAAGAAAACAGTGAACATGGAACCTAACCTTGGAATCTGTACAGCCACGCCTGCTGCGTCTGCCGCTTTTTTCAGCGCGTCGGTTAATTTTTCGTTATGTTTTGTCAGGGTGGCGCAGACGTTATTTTCTTTCATATACGTTAACGCTGCAATACCGGCCGCCATCGCCAGCGGATTGCCGGACAGCGTGCCAGCCTGGTACATAGGGCCTACAGGGGATACCCAGTTCATGATTTCCCGTTTGCCGCCGTAAGCTGCCACTGGCAGGCCGCCGCCAATGACTTTGCCCAGGCAGGTGATGTCAGGATCAATGTTGTATAAGGACTGGCTGCCTCCCTGTGCGGAACGGAAGCCGGACATGACTTCATCAATAATCAGCAGGCTGCCATATTTTTTCGTCAGGTTGCGAATTGCCTGCAGATATCCGGCTTTTGGTAATACCAGCCCCATGTTGCCGGGGGTAGGTTCCATGATGACAGCGGCAATGTCCTTTCCTTTTTCAGTAAATACTTTTTCCAGTGCAGGCAAGTCATTAAAGGGAACAGAAAGCGTGGTTTCTGCCGTGCCTTTTGTTACGCCCGGGCTGTCCGGTACACCGAAAGTGGTAGCGCCGGAACCGGCGTGCACCAGCAATGCATCGCTGTGACCGTGATAACAGCCAATGAATTTTACGATGCAGTCCCGTCCGGTGTAAGCACGGGCCAGACGGATGGCTGACATGGTGGCTTCCGTACCGGAGTTGACCATGCGCACCATATCCATGGAAGGCACTAATTCACAAACCAGTTTAGCCAGCGTCACTTCCGCGCCGGTTGGAGCGCCGAAGCTTGTACCTTTGGCTGCGGCAGCCTGTACGGCTTCTGTAACGATGGGATGGGCATGACCTAACAGTAACGGGCCGTAGGATAAAACGTAATCAATGTATTCATTGCCGTCTACGTCGAACAGTTTGCTTCCTTTGCCCTGTGAAATGAAGGGAGGCACGCCGCCTACACTGCGAAAGGAACGGACAGGGCTGTTGACGCCGCCGGGCACAAATTGTTTGGCTTCTTCAAAAACAGAAGCGGATTTCATTAAGTTGTTCATATTGTATCTCCTGATGTATCAGTTTGACAGAGTGAACAGACGATGCTGCAAGTGGCGCAGACACGTCTGTTTATTTTTCTTCACGCAGCCATCTGGCTACATCCAGCGCATGATAAGTGATGATCATTTTGGCGCCGGCCCGTTTAAAACTCAGCATGGTTTCCATGACAATACGTTTTTCATCGATCCAGCCCCGTTCTGCCGCTGCTTTTACCATGGCGTATTCGCCGCTTACATTGTAAACGCACAGCGGGCGATTGAAGGTTTCGTGGCAGCGACGGGTTACGTCCTGATAAGCCAGGGCCGGCTTTACCATAACGATGTCAGCACCTTCTTCAATATCCAGCGCAATTTCACGCAGGGCTTCATCACTGTTGCCCGGATCCATCTGGTAGCCTTTGCGGTCGCCTTTTCCGGGAGCAGAGTCTGCCGCGGCGCGGAAAGGACCGTAGTAGGCGGAAGCGAATTTAGCGCTGTAGGCCATGATTGCCACATGGTTATAACCGGCGTCGTCTAACGCTTTGCGCATGGTAGTCACATAGCCGTCCATCATATTGGAAGGCGCAATGATGTCAGCGCCGCAACGAGCCTGACTTACCGCGAGCTTGGCCAGATTCGGCAACGTCTTGTCGTTGTCCACGGAGGCGCAGTCTTCCGTCAGGATGCCGCAATGACCATGGGTGGTGTATTCGCAGAAGCAGGCGTCGGTGATGACGACCAGCTCCGGATATTTGGCTTTGATCGCTTTGCTGGCCATCTGCACGGGTTCGTTGTCATCCCAGGCGCTGCTGCCTTCTTCATCCTTGTAAGAGGGGAGGCCGAACAGAAGGACAGCGGGAATGCCGAGTTCAACAACTTCATCAACCGCTTCCATTACCCGGTCTACAGACCACTGGTAATTATTTTTCAGGGTTTCGATTTCATTTTTAACATTGCTTCCCGGCACAACAAACAGGGGGAAAATCAAATCTTTAACGCTTACGCTTGTCTCCCGGATCAGGCTGCGCAGATTCTCGGTTGCGCGCAGGCGGCGGGGACGGTAAATGGGAAATCCGGTCATGATACAATACACTTCCTTTTTATTATTGTTGGTAGTTTTCGCAAATATTTGATAAAAGAGATGTACGCAAGGTCAGGCTTTTTCGTAGAAGTGATTCAACGCTTCCACCAGACCGTCGATAGTATAGGTCTCTGCGCAGACAGTGGGCTTCAAGCCATGCTTTTCCATAGTTTTGGCTGTGATGGGGCCGATTGCTGCCAAAGTTATGTCTGTAAGAAGATTTTTGGAGTCGCCCAATGCTTTCAGCAAATTGGTTACGGTAGAAGAGCTGGTGAATGTAATGCAGTCAATTTCTTTATTCTGCAGGCAGGTAATCAGTTCGTCTTTGTTTTCACAGTCAGCGACCGTTTCATAAACAGCGACTACTTCAACGTCGATGCCGGCTGCCTTTAACGCTTCCGGCAGTACGTTCCGCGCTTCTTTGGCGCGGGCCAGCAGTACTTTGCTACCTTTCTGCAGCTGCGGCAGCAGGGTGTCCGCCAGATCTTCTGCTTTATAAGAAGCAGGAATCAGGTCGGCAGTCAGGCCATAGGCAGTGAGCATATCTGCTGTGGCCGAACCGATAGCGGCAATTTTATTATTGGCAAAAGCACGGGCATCTTTACCGTTTTTCAGCAGACGGTCAAAGAACAGATCCACACCGTTGGCGCTGGTAAAAATAACCCAGTCATAAGATGCGAGATGGCTCTGTGCGTTATCCAGCGGCGCAAAATCTTCCGGATCAACAATTTTGATAGCGGGCGCTTCTATCACTTTGGCGCCTTCTTTTTCCAGTCGTTCTGTCAGGACAGATGCCTGTGCACGGGCCCGGGTCACAACAAATGTTTTTCCGAAGAGGGGCTTGGTCTCAAACCAGCTGAGAGATTCGCGCAGTTTTACCACTTCACCGACAATGAAGATGGCAGGTGGTTTCATGCCGGTGCGAACGACGTCATCATAAGCATTGCCGAGTGTAGTGACAAGCGTACGCTGTTCCGGATGGGTCCCCCAGCGGATCAATGCGGCAGGAGTATCGGCAGCGCGACCGTTTTCTATCAGCTTTGCCGCAATATTTTTCAGGTTTTCCACTCCCATGAGGAAGACCAGGGTATCTACGCCGGTAGCCAGGCCTTTCCAATTGATGCCGGATTTTTCCCGGGACGGATCTTCATGACCGGTAATTACGGCAAAACTGGCAGCCACTTTGCGATGCGTAACGGGAATACCTGCGTATTCGGGAACGGAGATAGCGCTGGTGATGCCGGGAATAAATTCAAAAGGCAGTCCATTCTCCTTTAACAGCAGGGCTTCTTCGCCACCGCGTCCGAATACAAAAGAGTCGCCGCCTTTCAGACGGGCTACCGTTTTGCCTTCAGATGCCAGTTTTACAAGCAGTTTGGAGATATCTTCCTGTTTCATGACATGATTACTGGAAGCTTTGCCTACGTAAATTCGTTCTGCGGCTGGATTCACCCAGCTCAGGATACGGGGATCGGCCAGGCGGTCATAAACCACTGCGTCAGCTTCAGCCAGACAGTCCCGGCCTTTTAACGTCAGCAGCCCGGGGTCGCCGGGACCGGCGCCAATTAAGTAAACTTTGCCTTTTTTGCTCATTGTAAATGTTCCTTTCCTGTATAGATTTATCTTTTCGTTATATTGGTGTGGAACGTTGCGGATAATCCCGAAAAGATCGCCCCGTCGGTCCCAAAAGCGGTGGGGCGAGAAGGGAGTGCCGCAATACGGTATTACAGTATTTCTTCCAATATCTTACGCCCGCCGTTTTCCAGCATCCGTGTTCCAAGCGTTTTACCTAACATAACGGCATCGGCTGGATTCCCGTCGATTTCATCACGAATCAGGGTAGTGCCGTCCAGCGATGCAATGATGGCGGTGATATGCATAACATCGCTTTCGATATCCGCATGTACGCCGATCGGAACCTGACAGCCGCCTTCCACCAGTCCCAAAAAGGCACGTTCCGCATCCGTACAGCTTTTGGTCTCCGAATGATTTAAAAACTCCAACATGGAACGGACTTCCGTATTATCCGTACGGCATTCGATGGCCAGCGCACCCTGGCCTACAGCAGGGATACAGAAGTCGGAGGGCAGGGTTTCCCTGATTCGGTCGCCGTAGCCTAAGCGGGTCAGTCCTGCGGCAGCTAAGATGACTGCATCATATTGTCCTTCATCCAGCTTGCGGAGACGGGTGTCTACATTACCGCGCAGATCGCGGATGTCCAAATCGGGACGTCTGGCCAGCAGCTGTGCTTTACGGCGCAGGCTTGATGTGCCGAGTATAGCGCCTGCCGGCATTTCGGCAAACGAATTGTATTTGTTGCTGACAAAAGCATCGCCCACAACTGCACGCTCAGTGATGGCGGTCAGACAGAGACCGTCCGGCAGTTTTGTGGGCATATCTTTCAGGCTGTGGACGGCCAGATCGGCTTCTCCGTCCAGCAGCGCGGTTTCAATTTCTTTGGTGAACAGTCCCTTGCCACCGATTTTGGACAGGGGAACATCTAAAATTTTGTCGCCTTTCGTTACGATTTTTTGCAGGCGCACTTCGCAGTCCGGGTACTTTTTCTCAAGACAATCTTTAATATAATTGCTCTGCCACAGAGCTAACAGGCTTTTCCTAGTTCCAATAGTTATAATTTTTTTCATCGTCCGGTTCATCCTCGTCTTTATCATTTAACATAAAAAAGCGGCTGATATCTTTTTTAACATGTTCTTCTTCTTCCGTGCCGGCAGCCTTATTGATATTGATCATCGGGTCCCGCAGGAATTTATACATAAGGCGTTCGCTCATGACTTCAATTTTGTGCTGCTGTTCTTCCGTCAGTTCAGGCATCTTCTTCAGCGTTTTTGCAACGATGCGTTCCCGCAGGAAATCGAATTTGTCGTGCAGTCGGACCATAACTGGACGCAGGGAAAGATAACGCAGCCGTTCCTTCAGCGCGAGAATATCTTCTTCGATTAGAGTCTTAGCTGCTTCCGCATCCTGATTGCGAAGTTCTTTATTCGTGTCCACTACATTTTGCAGATCGTCAATATTGTAGAGAACGACATTCTTTAACCCGGTTACTTCCGGATCTATGTCGCGGGGTACCGCAATGTCAATCAATACAAGAGGATTGGCTTTCTGCCGTTCTTCCAGCGCAAGCGCCAGCCGGTCACGCTGGATGATATAGTGGGGGGCGCCGGTGGAAGTGATTACGATGTCCGCGTTTACCGCATGGTCGATGAAATCGTCGAAGCGGATAACGGAACCATTGAACTTGGCAGCCAGTTCCTGTGCATGATCATAACTGCGGTTGGTGACAAAGATGGAAGGCGCGCCTTTATCCAGCAGATGCCGGGCGGTGAGTTCGCTCATCTTGCCGGCGCCAATGACAAGGATGTCCGCTTTGGAAAGGTCGCCTACCACTTTCATGGCCAGATCAACCGCCGCCGAGGAAACACTTACGCTGCGGTATGCTATCTGGGTGCGTGTCCGGATCCTTTTTCCTGTGGTGATCGCCTGATTAAAAATAGTATTAAACAGGGTTGAGGTGGTACCTGCAGTCCGGGCCAGATGATAGGCATCCTTGACCTGGCTCAGAATCTGTCCTTCCCCTACGATAAGGGAGTCAAGGCTGCTGGCTACCAGCAGCAGGTGGCGTACACAGTGTACACCGGTCAGCGTATAGAAATATTCGCTTTTAAAAGTTTTGCCTGCAATACGTTTGACCGCTATCTGCAGGGAAGCCATACCATCTTCCGGTTCCTGTGCGACCAGGTATAGTTCGGTACGGTTACAGGTAGAGACCAGAACGGTTTCCGAAAAATCATCGGATTCCCTGAAGAGCCGCAAGATATGTTTGATACGGCTGCGGGAAAAATTAAATTTTTCCCTGATTTCCACAGGGGCTGTCTTATGATTCAGACCTAATACAATTAACTGCATTTAGAATAATCTCCTTTGCATGTTCAAGGAAGCCTGCTTTGACCTCCTGCAGCAATTTTGATGTGAGGTTTTTTCTCCAGAATGCCTGTCGTGCTTTGGCATCCGGCAATTTCTGTTTTACGATATTACGCTGCCCATCCAGGAATGCGCTGAACGCGGCCATATCATCTCCGTACTGTAACTGTAAATCTTCCAGCAGCAGATGGGTAAGGCGTGGATTGCCACCCGTTGCGACGGAAAAATGCAGGCTTCCGCTATCGTATGTGCCTGCGACTGAAAAATTCCCAGCCAAAGGATCGTCCGCTACATTGATGAGCGCATGATTCTGCTTTGCTGCCAGCGTTACCGCTTCGTTTACGCTGCGGCTGTCCGTAGCGGCGATGAGCAGGAAGGCATTAGCCGCATCGCCTGCTGTAAAGGTCCGTTGGCAGATTGTTAAAGCAGGAAATGTTCTTTGTAGCGCAAAGATTTCAGGAAGAATATCAGGTGCAATTACTGTGACCAGCGCGCCGGCTTCCAAAAGGGAACGGATTTTTCGTAATGCTACGTTTCCTCCGCCGACAACAAGGCAGCGCTGTTTTTCCATATTCAGCTGTACCGTGTAGCGGAACTGATCGTAAGCCATTGATCCTCCCAGTCAATAATGATAATTCTTCCTCTTTGTAAAACGGAAACGATAAAGATATTTTATAAAAAATACTTTTCTTATTTTATCATAAAAGCTATGTAATGTTAACTTATTTATTATAAATTACGAAAGTTTTTTACCATTTGCAGAGGGTGTGGTATAATTATCATATAAAATCGTTTGTTACTCTCACACAAACTCAATTAATCCTTAGTTTTGAAAACAATTTTAGTATTGGAAAGGAAGAGATAAAATGAATATTATTTTTAAACGTAAAAGTGTGCGCAGTTATCTGGATATTGATGTAGATGACGCAACGATCGAACAGATCATCCGGGCAGGGATGGCTGCTCCTTCTGCAAAAAATCAGCGCCCATGGGAGTTTTATGTAGTGCGCAATAAAGAAACGCTGGAAAAACTGGCCCAGTGCAGTCCCTATGGAAGACCCATGGCCAAGGCGCCGGTGGCGATCGTTGCCTGTTATCGGACCAAAGGGTTATATGCGCCGGCTATGCCGCTGCTGGATATGAGCTGTTGCTGTGAAAACATGCTGATCCAGGCTGCTGCGTTGGATATGGGTTCTGTATGGCTTTCGTTTGCACCGCACCAGGAACGGCAGGAACCTGCGAAAAAAGTATTGAACCTGCCGGAAGATCTGGAAGTGTTTGCTGTTTTGCCGGTAGGGTATCCTACGGGTGAAGGCAAAATTGTGGATCGCTTTGACGAGAGCCGGATTCACTGGGAAGAGTAGTGAGAAAGCGTATTTCGGAATTGATGATGCTGATAGTTTAATTAAACTTTTAAGCAGGGGGCGTTATGAATTATGAAAAAAAATATTTGTCTGGCTGCTTTGATAACCGCTATCCTTTTATCATCTTCCGCATTTGCCTCTGAAAACGTTACAGAGGTTCCCGTTTCTATACCACAGAAACCCTTTTCACATGATACAGTCAGTAAGGACGGCTACTTCAATGGCATTAGACTGGCCGGAAAAGTAAAAGTGGTGGAGCACTTTGGCAATATCAAAGTGCAGGTTGTAAATAGTTTTCCGGATTTGAAGGTTAAAATTGTGGACAATTTTCCCGATAAGATTGGCGAGTGGAAATTTGTTGATAGCTTTGCTGATTTTACCATTCAGTTTGTGACAAGCTTTCCGGACATTAAGATTCAGTTTGTGAACAATTTTCCGGGAGTGCCATAATTGTATTTAAGGATATGTTGCCTCATTACAAAAGTAACAGGGTAGAAAAATGAAAGAAAATGTTAAAAAGAATGGACGTCAAAGTATCGGCAGGACGATAGTTCTTTCAGTTTTGCTCTTACTTGGTCTTACGCAGTCCGTACGGGCTGCGGCGCCGGAGATTTATGCGGAATCCGCGATTTTGCTCAATGCGAAGACCGGTAACGTACTGTATGAAAAAAATGCGGATACAAGGCGGGCTCCCGCCAGTCTGACAAAAATGATGACATGTATTTTATGTCTGGAAACAAAAGGGCTGGACGCTACGTTCCGGATCAGTCAGGCTGCTGCGAAAACAGAAGATTCTTATCTGGAGATGAAAGCGGACGAAAAGTTACTGTCCGGCGAACTGATGCGGGAAATGATGATGGAATCGGATAACGGCGCAGCGGTAGCCGTAGCGCAGAATGTTTCCGGGACCATTTTGAAATTTGCGGAACGTATGAACGCCAAAGCAAAAGAACTGGGATGCACACGGACCCACTTCAGTAATCCCAATGGATTAACAGCAAAATGGCATTATTCATCGGCGCGCGACTTGTCAAAAATAGCCGCTTACTGTATGAAGAATCCGGATTTCCGGAACCTCGTAAAAAACCGGAAAAGCGTAATACGCTGGGTCAAGCCTTCCGGGCGCACGTATAATTCGGAAACGACCAATGAACTGCTTGGCAGATATGATGGTGCGAACGGTATCAAGACAGGCTGGACAAATGCGGCAAAAGGCTGTCTGGCAGCTTCTGCCACGCGTGGCGATGTAGAACTGATTACAATTGTTTTAAAATCAAAAGACCACGATACCCGGTTTACCGATGCGAAGCAGTTGCTGGATTACGGGTTTTCTATCGGTGGTGAAGGGAAGACGGTGATTGTTAATACGGAATCAGCATCGAAAAAGCCTTTGCTGACTACTAAAAAAACTGGAAACATAACAAAACCGGAGAAGGATTCAGTTGTTCCGGCCGACAGAAAAAAAGAAAATGNNGGCCTGCCGTAACCTCAATGCCTTCTGCGACGAGAACGAGCACCGTTTCCAATAAACCTGCAGCCAGAACTTCTGGTGTACGCATGCCCGTGGTACGAAAGCCAGGTGCATAATTTTTACAGACAAGGAATGTCATTGCAAAAATAATTCAAGCTTTTATGTTAAATTTAAGAAAAGAAATGAAACTTTTTTTCTATATTTTTAAGTATAACAGGTGCATGATACTAAAACAGCGTCCCACTGGATGGGACGCTGTTTTCCTGTAAGGTGAGCCTAAAAAATACTGTCCGCTCCACTTTAAGGGATACGGACAGTATCGTTAGCAAAACAAATAAATATTTACGGCAAGCTTAGCGTTTTTCCCAGGCGGTAAAGAGCCAACCATTGGAAACAGACTTTCTGTCATCGTACCAACCGTATTCTTCTAGATAATCACGAACTGCAATATTTCCCGTATACATATTGTGTCGGCCACCTGGAATGCTACGGAAATCACTCTGCGCTGAAGAGGGGCTGCTTGGTTCATACATCGTGAAACCGCTGCCGGACGGTGTAAAGATGGCAAATTTTTTTGCACTCATATAAGAGTTGAAATCACTGCTGCTAATCGTCTTTACTGTCAGTGAAGCAAAACAGCAATTAGCAAATACCATGAGAGAAACAAATGTAGCAAATGCAATCTTTTTACATTTCATAATATTCGCAGTTCAATTCATCGTCTGTTGTAACGATGAACGGTAGCCCCTGCTTCCTCCTTTCATAATCAAGCTACCTTTCTGATTTTAGTGTATCAAAAACGACCATCTGTGTCAATAAAAAGTCTGATTCTTTTATCCTTGTGAATGAGTAATAAATTTTAATGAATTAAACAGTGTTTCCCAGAATACTGAGAAAATAAATTGTAACTTTGCTTTATAGTGTTGTTATTATGCTTCTTCTTCGTTAATGATAAAACCGATACGTCTTCCTGACTGTTCATCATCATCCGTTTCCGGTAACGGCTCGTCGTCCGCCGGGCGTTTTAACGTGATAAGGCACAGCTTGAACTGGGTGATGTGCTGGATGATCTTCAGCGCTTCCCCGGTGTTGGGGTCGAACCCGTACAGCACAATCAGGTCCGGGTTCCAGTAGCCCAGACGCTTGATGATCACCGGTCGGTTGGAGAAAGAGGCCAGGCTCATGGCAGCTACTTCATCGGGCTGCAGGCTTTTTTCGAAATTTCGGATCAGTTTGTTGATCCGTTCGCACATTTTTTCAGCGGCTGATTTACTGATTGCGGTTGAATTCATGAAAAATCCCTCCTGTTTCTTTAATGCTATGTAATTATTATAACACGAAATTGATTGTATACGTGTATACATGTATACTTTGCAGGAAATATGGCGGATTTGTGAAATTAGTGTTACAATATCAACAAATCCATTAGAAATGAGGGAAAACTATGAATCTATCTATTCAAATCTTATTAGCATTGGTGTTATCCGTTGCTGTCGGTCTCGGTGTAGGGCCGGAAGGGCTTCCGTTCGTGAACAAATGGATTGCGCCCATTGGTACAATCTTCATCAACTTCATTAAAATGATGATCGTACCTGTCGTGTTTTGCTCGCTGATCGTTGGTGTTACCAGCCTGGGCGGCGATGGTAAAAAACTGGGACGTATCAGTGCAAAAACAATTTGCCTGTATCTGATTACTACAGCAATTGCCATTGTCCTCGGTTTTGCCGTAGCCGGTATCATTCATCCCGGCGCAGGGCTGGAACTGGCAGGCAAAGCGGCTCCGAAAGTGAAAGAAGCGCCGACCTTCATGCAGGTGCTGGTAAACATGGTACCTACCAATCCGATTGAGTCCATGGCCAAAGCCCAGATTCTGCCTATTATCATTTTTGCACTGTTTGTAGGCGTAGGAATTACACAGGTTGGATCCAAGCACTCTAATCCGCTGATTGACTTCTTTGATGCCTCTGCTGAAGTTTGCTATCGCATCATCGCTATGGTCATGGAGTTTGCTCCGTATGGCGTGTTTGCTTTATTACTGCCGGTTGTCTGCAAAAATGGCCCGAAAGTATTGCTTCCGCTGCTGAGCGTTATTATGTGCGTAGCGATCGGCTGTATTCTCCAGTGCGTACTGGTTTATTCCACCCTGGCTTCTGTCGGCGGCGGCATTTCCCCGTTCAAATTCTTCCGCGGCATGTCCGAAGCTATGATGCTGGCATTCACAACCTGTTCTTCTGCTGCAGCGCTTCCGGTTAACATGAAGAACTGCCAGGAAAAACTGGGTCTGTCCCGTGAAGTCACTTCTTTCGTACTGCCTTTAGGATGTACCATCAACATGGACGGTACTGCATTGTACATGGGCGTGTGCAGCCTGTTCATCGCTAACGTGTTCGGCGTTAACTTAACTTCTTCCGACATGATCATGATCGTATTCACCGGTACGCTGGCATCCATCGGTACCGCAGGCGTACCCGGCGCCGGTCTCATTATGCTGGCCATGGTACTGCAGGCTGTACAGCTGCCGATCGAAGGTCTGGCACTGGTTGCCGGTATCGACCGCGTGCTGGATATGTTCCGTACCTGCGTAAACATCACCGGCGACGGTGCAGTTTGCTGCGTAGTAGATAAGAGCGAACGCGCGCGTGTAGAAGTAGAATAAATTGCTGCTGATTAAAATATTGGAAGGAAACGGTGTAAACAAAGCAGGAGATTCCAAAACATAGTTCAAACACGAAATTAAATATGCTTTCAAATTTCCGGAGCGGCTTTCATAAGAGTCCGCTCCGGTTTTCTGTATAAATTTTATCTTCCTTTTTTACATTTTCTTGTTTTCATTTTGCGATGGATGTGGTACAATACAAAAATGAGCGACAAGCTCGAAGAGAGACAAAGGGAGAGAAGGATCAATGCGAATTATTTATAAAACAAATACTACATACAGCGCTGCAGAATTTGGAAAGATGAATCTGGAGATCCAGAAGCATGACAGCAAATTTAAAAAAGCCCAGTACATCATTGCAGCTATCATTGCAGTTATCATTGCAATCTGTCTGTACAATTCATGGTATATTGCGGCAGGTATCATGGTGATTGCCGGAATTGCTACTTTTATGTATCTGATTCCGTATAATGTGCGCCGGGCGGCAGAAAAAGAATTTGGCAAGAGTCGTCTGGAAGGAACCCCCAGCAATATGACATTCTATCTGGATCATTACGAAGAAGTAAACAAGATGGGCCGCGCTTCCTATAAATATGTACAGCTCCGTCACATCTATGAAACGCCAACCAACTTTTATCTGATGCTGAATGATAAGCAGGGCGCGATTGTGGAAAAAGCCAACTGCAAACCGGAGCTGATTAAGTTTATTGGCAAGATTAAAGCGCAATATAAGTTATAATTAATCAGCTTGTGCTTAAACGCATTGCCCCTGCTGTGATGTGCAGCAGGGGTGTTTTTATCAAGAAAGGTAATTGCTTTTCTGAGGATTTTTTATGAAACAGAAAGTTGTCGGGCTGCTGTTGGCAATTACATTCGGACTTCTGCTTTTCCATCTTCATATTCCCATTCCTTTTATGCTGGGAGGCATTATCGCAGCTGCTTTTCTGAAATTTTTTGTATGGCGTTATATGCTTTGGTCTGTATCCTGGCGCAATATGGGATTGGTGGTAGCGGGCTACGGTATCGGCCGGGATTTTACGCAGGATACACTGATGCGGCTGCTGGAACAGCTTATAGGCGTGTTTGGCGCATCTTTTGTAGCCATAGGCATTTCACTGATCGTGGCCTGGGTGACATATAAATACACCTTTGCTAATTTACTGAGCTGCGTGATGGGCATGCTGCCCGGCGGACTGAACCAGATGATGCTGATGGCGGATGAAGACGAACGGGTGGATGCAAATGTCGTGATTATGCAGCAGACGATTCGGTTGTTGGGAGTCGTTGTTACCGTTCCTTTTTTGGTCATTCATCTGCTGGGAGCAACAGCAACGGCCCGGGATCTGTTGACTAATACCGGGGCGAACAATGGACTTTCCTGGATGCTGATGCTTCCTGTTGCGGCAATAGGCGCATATCTGGCAAAACGAATAAAAATGCCTACGTCTGCCTTGATTGGACCAATTTTGGCGATTGCTGTTTTTTCCGTTGTTTCAGGGATGGAACTGCAGAAAGCACCGCCCGTGTTGATGAATCTGGCTCAAATGAATGTGGGTTTGTACATGGGATGCATGCTGGACAAGGAACGTCTGTACCGGACGCGGTTCCTGCTGCCGTATGCCGTCATTGGAACGCTTCTGATCATCGGGGGCAGTATTGTAATGGCGGAACTTTTATCCCGTTATTATGGTATCCCGCTGGTGACTGCGTTCCTTGCCATGGCGCCCGGCGGCGTGGCGGAAATGTGCCTGGCCGGCATGAGCATGGGGGCAGATGTATCCCTGATCCTGACGTATCAGATCGTGCGGATGTTATTGATGAATCTCACGGTTCCGTTTTTTCTCAATCAATATTTTGATGAAACTTATAAAGGGTGAACAGCAAGTTTGTTTAACCGGAGTACAATGATGAGGTACTATGGTTTATAGCATTAAAAAACTATCCGCTGTCGGAGCAGTAAAATTTTGTGTTTTGTAAGGAAATGGAGGCGTTATCATGATCAAATTTGCCCATAACAATTTTAATGTCCTGAATTTAGAAAAGAGTTTGCAGTTTTACAAAGACGCGTTGAACCTGACAGAAGTCAGAAGGGTAGAGAAACCGGACTTTACACTGGTGTATCTGGGAGACAATGGAGAGACGCCGCATCTGCTGGAACTGACGTGGTTAAAAGACCGTACGGAACCCTATGATCTGGGAGAAGATGAATTCCATCTGGCTTTTGTGACGGATGATTTTGAAAGTCTCCATGAAAAGCATAAGAAGATGGGATGCATCTGCTTCGAAAATCCGGCTATGGGTATTTATTTTATCAGCGACCCGGACAACTACTGGCTGGAAATTTTACCGGAACGATAACACTTTTTTGTAAAAACCTGTAACTTACCGACAGCAAAACGATTGCAGGGAAAAATCTGATAGTAATACAATACGGTTGCAGAGAAAAGAAAATGCACGCAGCATTCGAAAAGAACGTTGCGTGCTAAATTTTTTCTGCTTTTTGTTTTCAAAAAAAGTTTTATCGTGATAGGCAGGAAGAAATGCAGGCAAAGCTGTTATTCTCTCCAGGCGCAGTGCTTTAATGCGCCGGACCACTGATTCAGACAGAAGGAGCCGCGCAATGCGGAAGCGATAAAATGTTCCGCCGTTTCCAGCGAAGCGTTTATATCCATTCCTTTAGCCAGCGAAGCCGTTATGGCGGCCGAGAACGTGCAGCCTGCGCCGTGATTATATGATCCGGAAATTTTCGGATGATGTTTTTCTGTAAAGTGTTTACCGTCGTACACGATTTCAAGCGCTTCGTCGCCGGGCAGTCGGTCGCCCGCTTTTATAATGACGTAGCGGCAGCCGTTGTCATGGATCGTAGCAGCGGCCTGTTTCATTTCGTCTACATTTGTTATGCCGGGCATATCTGCCAGATACGCTGCTTCCAACAAGTTAGGCGTCATCACCAGAGCCCGTTTGACCAGCAGTTCTTTTGTCGCTTTTGCTGCTTCCGGAACCATGATGGTATCAATGCCCTTGCAGACCATGACCGGATCGATGACTACGTTTTTCAGATTGTATTTGTCAATTGTGTTCGCCACCAGTTCCACCAGCGCTGCGCTTCCCAGCATACCGGTCTTTATGGCTTCGCAGCCGATTCCCTGCAGGATCGTGGTCAGCTGTTTTTCAATCGTGGTTTCCTCTATAGGATAAATTTCATGTGCCCAGTCCGCATTCGGGTTTTGTGCTACGATGCAGGTCAGCGCGGTCATCCCGTATACGCCCAGCTCCTGAAATGTCTTCAGATCTGCCTCCATACCGGCGCCGCCGCTTGTATCGGAACCGGCAATGGTCATCGCTTTATACATTGTCATACTCTGTTCCCCCTCAATTTACGTATCTTTTTCCACGGCATTAAATACGCCGTATATCTTATTATACAGGAAAATAACTTATAAAAAAAGATAAATCTGTACGCTTTCTGCAACTTATTTAAAATTATATTCCGTTACGATTTTTTCTCTGCCAAACAACACATCCTGCGGATATTCATATAAGCAGATGGCCAGATAGGAACCTGCAATGTTATAAACATTGGTGAATCCGCAGTGTTGCAGGGCCATTACTGCGTTATAACTGCGCTGGCTGGAACGGCAGTGCAAGTAAACAGGACGATCTTTCGGGATTTCATCCATACGCTGGCGCAGCTGGCTTAAGGGAATGTTGACTGCGTTTATCAGGTGTCCGGCGTTATATTCGCCGGGTTCCCGCACGTCAATGATGCAGGCCTTTGTTTCTACCAGTTCCCGGACTTTTGTCAGAGGAACCTGACGGTATGCGCCATGCAACAGGTTCAGGCCCACCAGCGCTGCCATGTTTGTGGCATCTTTGGCGGTGCTCACCACCGGCGCGTAACAAAGCTCTGCGTTCTTTAAATCTTCCAGTGTGCCGTTCATGGAAATCAAGGCTGCGATGACATCGATCCGACGGTCCGCCTCGCCTTTACCAATGGCCTGAGCGCCCAACAGACGGCCCGTAGGCGTTTCAAAGAGCACTTTCAGATGGATGGGGTGGGCGTCCGGCATCAGGCTGACCTTATCTGAAGGAATGACATACGCCGTTTCATACGGGATATGTTCTGCTTTAGCTGTTTTTTCATTCAGTCCGGTGCTGGCTGCCAGCAGATCAAAGATACGGATCACAGAAGAACCGAGGAATCCTTTCTGCTGATTGCGAAGGCCGTAGATATGATCGGCGGCGGCGCGGGCTTCCATTTGGGCAGGCCAGGCGAGAGCCAGACGCATGGGCTTGTGTGTAAGACGGCTGAATACTTCAATGGCATCGCCTACAGCGTAGATGGAAAGGTCGCTGGTCTGGAAATTAGCGTTGACTTTGATCCCGCCTGTGTCGCCAATGGCAAGACCCGCGTTTTTCGCCAATGCGGTTTCCGGACGGATACCGACCGCCATGACGACAGCCTGTGCCTTAACCTGTCTGCCGCTGGCAAGAAAAACTGAATCTTGACCAATCTTTTGCACGCCATCTTTCAGTATCAGCGTAATCCCTTTATCTATCATTTCTTTGTGCAGGATCTGCGCCATATCAAAATCAAAAGGCGTCATCACCTGATCCATGGTTTCTATGAGCGTTACCTGATAACCTGCGTGGATAAGGTTTTCCGCAATTTCGCAACCAATGAAACCGCCGCCCACCACGGCAACGTCCGTTGCTTTATGGGAGCGCAGGTAATCGTCTAATTTAACGATATCCACCACATTGCGGATGCCGAATACGTTTTCATTTCGGATGCCTTCGATTGCGGCGGGCATCACCGGTTCGCCGCCGGGTGAAAGAATCAGCACGTCATAGCGTTCTGTATATTCTTTGCCTTCAGTTAAGTTTCTGACGGTTACCGTTTTTTCCGACCGGTTGATGGCTGTTACTTCCTGTTCCGTACGGACTTCGATATTATATTTCTTTTTAAACTGGACCGGATCCATCATTACCAGATCGGCGCTGTCTGCCACGGTACGGCTCAGAAAATAGGGGAGCGCGCAGTTAGAAAAAGAAACGTGAGGCCCCCGTTCAAAAATAATGATATCCGCCTGTTCATCCAGACGACGGGCCCGGGCGGCTGCAGAAGCGCCGCCGGCCACACCGCCTATTACCAAAATTCGTTTGCTCACTTTGTTTTCCTCCGGTTACATCAGTAAGAGAAGCGCCGACAAGCGTGCAGATGAATAATCAGCGCTTCTTCAGGTTCAAATGTTTAAAATACCGGTATCAGTGCAGGCTGATACCGGTTTGTTATGAAAAAATCTGGTTCCTTCTGATTTGTGGGAACCGGTAAGTAAAATTCACTATTTTTTCAGCGCAGCTTTCGTTGCTTCTTTCGCACAGAAACCGATAATCTTTTTGCAGTTGCGGGCCCGGTCTTTAGCGCCTTCCTTTGTGGATTCATCAAATGGGAAGCACAGGTCGCGGCATTCGATGGTACCGTATTCTGTGATACATTTTTTTACATATTCGCCGTGACGCGGATAGATTCCGGTGCCTTCGTGGTGCAGTTCGTCCACCCGTTCCGCAAACGTCTCTTTTGCATACGGATTTTTGCGGCCCTGTTTGCTTCCGATGACGACCATGCCGGCGTTTACTGCGCCACAGGTGTGTTTTGTGAAGCCCATACCGCCGCCCATGCCGGAGACCAGCGCAATGATTTCTGGAGGATATTCGCTGATGCCCAGATCCAGGAATCCCTGTAGCACGCATTCGCCACAGTTCAGTCCGTGTTTAAAATGTTCCATGGCATTTTGGGATGCTTTTTCAGCCAACTGTTCAATTTCTTCTTCTGTATAAATTTTCTTTTCTTCCATGATGATCCTCCTTTTTGATTTTAAAATACGGAACGAGAGAAACTTGCTTGTTATTATTATACCATGAATTGGTGTGAAGTACAGGAGTTTAAATAGGAATTGCATAAAATAGTAACGGTTCTGCACACTGCTTTACAGCATGCAGAACCGTTATAACTTTTATCTTTATCTGCGATGGTGTCCGTGCGGTCCGTGGCCTCTGTGGTGGTGATGCGGACCTCCATGGTGGTGATGTCCCCAGCCCCAGCTCATACCGATTACGATTGGAGGCGGAACATACGCCCGACGCGCTTCATAGACGGCTATATCCCGTTCATCCATCACGGCGTAACGGATCTTGGCGCTTTTTACATATCCTCCGATTTCTACTTCTACCAGTACATCGGCATAACCCCGGGCATTGCCGGTTACGGTCAGCTGGCCGTTTTCATTGTTCACTTTCGCGATATTTTCGTTCAGGCTGGTGATGGTCAGGTCGTAGGGAAGATTGCCTGGCACCCGTACCAGCACTTTGCCGGCGCCGTGAAGCGGGATGATGTAGTTGGTGGGAAATACTTCCACCTTTTTCAGCAGTTTTTCTGTGCTGCCTTCCAGAAGTTCAAAATCCCCGTTATCTGACAGACGCCGGAATACGCAGCTGTCGTCCTTTGCCAGATAATATTCTCCCACCTGGGTTTCCATATCCGGATTAAACACTTTTACGTGATGAAAATAATTCCCTGTCAGGCTTTTATCCATGCGATAGAAATAGGGAGCGCTGCTGTCCAAACCGGTTTTTTCGGAAGGCAGACCTTCCAGCAGGGCAACAGCTTTATCCAGCTTTTTCCCGCTGGTGATATAATATTTTGCCAGCGCCTGTTCTTTGGCCGCAAGTCGCATCTTTTCAGATCGGGCAGATGAGAAGACAGAGCCGTCTTTATAGACTGTGTCCGTCGATTTGGGCGTTATAGTTTGATTGATCGCCTTGGCATCGGCAGAAAAGGGGAATGCAAGACCTGCCGTAAAAACAGAAACCGCCAGAAAACCCAATGCAGTTTTTTTCCATTTTTTCATGGGCGTGACCTCCCTGTAGCTTAATCAGCGAATCCGATTGCAAAATAAGATCCGTTTTTTTTTTAACAGGATTATTCAAAGAAATCACATTCGAATTCTTTAATGTTTTCCTGCGCTCAGTATAGAAATAATATTTGACGAAACTATGACAAATTCCTCTTTTATTTTACTATTAAGTAAAAATCGGTTAAAATTATAACAGAAACAGATCGTATGTTTACATTTTTATTGCGACGAACAATATTGCGAGGCGTGTAATATGATCGGAAGTCGGATCATGGCCGTAGGAGATGTGCACGGCCAGTACGGAAAACTGAAAAAGCTGATGCGCAGCATTAAATTCGATCCTGAGATGGACCGGCTGATATTTCTTGGAGACCTGATCGACCGGGGATCCGAATCGCTGCAGTGTTTTGATTATGTCATGCATCTGCAGAAAAAATATCCGGAGTCTGTGATCTACCTGATGGGAAATCACGAACGGCATATGCTGGATTATTACGACGCGCTGGCGCAGGCAAAAGATGAGCTGGACGTGCGGCTATTGAACCGTACCAGCGAGTGGCTTGTCTACGGCGGGGATAAAACCCTGCCGCAGTTGCAGGCGCTGGGGCAGAAAGCGTTACGGCACCGGTTGGATTATGCCAGGAACCTGCCGCTGTTTTATCGCATCGGAGACTATTATTTTTGTCATGCGGGCGTGGATCCGGATCTGCCGCTGGATCAGCAGCAGGAAAAAGACCTGATCTGGATACGGGAAAAATTTTATAACTACTATCACGGTAAAGAAACTATTATCGTCGGGCATACGCCAATCCAGAACCTGCAGTATATGTTTAAGGACATTGTCTGGGACATGTATCCCGTCATCCGCCCCAATCATATCATTCTGTGCGATACAGGAGCCTGTCTGGAAGGCGGGCGGCTTTCCTGCATCGATGTGATCACCAAATACGTGTGGCAGGCTTAACGAAACGTTGAAGGATTACGCAGCGCTCTTATTCTGTATAAGCGATAGCCAGAAGGCATAAGCGATTTACACGCCGCTGAAGCGTCAGTTCCTAACCACGAAAGGAAGTTTTAGATGAAACATTTAAAAAAGCTTACGTTACTTCATTCCAACGATCTGCACGGCGATTTTCTTGTAGATTCAATTGATGATAAACTGGTTGGCGGCGTTTCCATGCTGTCCGGTTACGTGAACAAAGTGCGCAGAGAAGAAAAAAACGTAGTTTACGTCATTTCCGGCGATATGTTCCAGGGATCTTTGATCGATTCGGAGTTTAAAGGCATATCCACGATTGAGATCATGAATCTGCTGGCGCCGGATGTGGTGACCATCGGGAATCATGAAGTGGATTACGGCCTGGCCCATCTGCTGTTTCTTGAAAAGTGCGCCAACTTTCCTATCATCAATGCCAATATGTGTATAAAAAGTAATGGCAAGCGCCTGTTCCGGTCCCATAAAATTTTGCATATCGATGGCATGAAAATATTATTTATAGGAATCCTGACAGAAGAAGTGTTACAGAGGACCAAGCTGGAAAAACTGGTAGGGACGCTGGTGGATATCCGGGAAGCCGCGAAAGAAGTCGGACGCATCTGCGACGCATACCGGACAGAAGACATTGATTTCACCGTGCTGCTGACCCACATCGGCATCGACGCNNGATAAACAGCTGGCTTCCATCCTGGACCCGCGCTGGGGGGTAGACCTGATTATCGGCGGTCACAGCCATACGCTGCTGGAACAACCTGTCGAGGTGAATGGGATCCCTATTGTGCAGGCCGCGTCGGGAACCGATCAGGTAGGCCGTTTTGATATTATGGTGGATACCGATCGGAATACCATTGATACCTACGCGTGGCAGCTGATTCCCGTGGACCCGGACCACTGTCCGGAAGACGAAGCGCTGAAAATGCTGATCGGAAAGTATCACGCGGCCACCGAATCCAAATACAACCGTATCCTGACGCATTTCCCGGAACGGTATACGCATCTGGCCCGGAATCAGGAAACAGCTATCGGGAAAATTTTTTCCGATGCCTTTAAAGAATCTCTGGGATTAGATATCATGCTGCACGCATCGGGCAGTCTGCGCGGCCAGTTCCTGGGCCCCATCATGACGCTGAAAGATCTGCAGGAGATGGAGCCGTTTGATGAAGAGGTGTACCGGTGCAAAGTAACCGGCGCGCAATTTCGGCGTATGATGGAATACATGCTGCGGCCGGAATCTTTCGATGCGGATGCCCATACGGAATTTTATCAGTTATCCGAAGGCCTGCGGGTCGTTTACAGTAAAAAGCAGAAAAAAGTTTTGGACTGTACCATGTATGGCCGGCAAATCGGAGACGAAGAATTGTTGCGGGTAGGCATGCATAAGTTTCATTTTAAAAACTTGAAGACAGGTCTCGGTATATCGGAAGAAGAAGTGACGCGTAACGAAACGCCGAGTGTGATAGCCACCAGAAGCCTGGGACTGCTGGAAGAATATTTTTCTGCTCATCCGCACCTGAGCGCGCCGGCAGAGACGCGACTGGTCATTTGTGAAGAATAAGGACAGGAAGATTTATTTGTCTGCCTTTTTGTCAGCGCGCATAGTGAATCTCTGCGGCAATCTCTCCTGACGAAGCATAGAAGATTTGCAGCAGAATTTTCTAAATGGCGTGGAATTTCCGCGATTGTTTTGCTATAATTAAAATATAGCCTGAGGTAGAAAGTTGTTAGCAGAATATAAAAAATAGGAATGGAGGAATGAGTATGAACGAAAAGCAACTGGAAAAAATGAAAAACGGCAAAGGATTTATTGCGGCGCTGGACCAGAGCGGCGGAAGCACACCGAAAGCGTTGCGGCTGTACGGCGTAGAAGAAAGCGCCTATGCCAATGATGAAGAAATGTTCGACCTTGTGCATGCAATGCGGACCCGGATCATCACTAGCCCTTCTTTTACCAGCGACCGCGTGCTGGCCGCCATTTTGTTTGAAAACACCATGGATCGCAAAATTGAAGATAAATTTACGGCAGACTATATGTGGGACGTAAAGGGCATCATCCCGATTTTGAAAATTGACAAAGGTCTTGCAGATGAGGAAGACGGCGTGCAGCTGATGAAACCGATTCCCGGTCTGGACAAAACGCTGGCCCGCGCCCGGGATGAACGCCATATCTTCGGGACCAAGATGCGCAGCGTCATTAAAGAAGCCTCGGAAAAAGGCATTAAAAAAATCGTAGACCAGCAGTTTGAAATCGGACTGCAGATTGCAGCAGCCGGACTGGTTCCCATCCTTGAACCGGAAGTGGATATCCATTGCCCGGACAAGGTCAAAGCAGAAGAAATCCTGAAAAAAAATATCATGGAACATCTGGCCAAACTGCCGGAAGACACGAAGCTGATGTTTAAAGTAACGATTCCCGACGTTCCCGATACCTATGGGTCACTGATCGCCGACCCGCGTGTGGTTCGCGTGGTGGCGCTGTCCGGCGGGTATACAAGGGAAGATTCCAACAAAAAACTGGCGGCGAACCACGGCCTTATCGCCAGCTTCTCCCGCGCATTGTCGGAAGGGCTGAACGTGAACCAGACCGCTGCGGATTTTGACGCGCTGCTGAAAGCCTCGGTAGATTCTATTTACGAAGCTTCGATTACCTGATACGGGCGACATAGAATAAATAAGACATAGAAGAAAGTGCAGCGGCAAGAAAGAGAGCAGATTGTAGCAAATGTATGTTTTTTATAATGTTTTAGTAACGCTGGCGTTTTTTATCGTGGTTCTTCCTTATTTCCTGTATCGGCTGACCAAGGAAAAAGGATTTGGCAACCGGTTCAGGCAAAACATGGGACTGGTACGCAGGGAGGAAATCGCTCCCGTGGCGAATGCCAACTGTATCTGGATCCACGGCGCCTCGGTAGGGGAAATGGTTGCCGTCAGCCCTCTGGTAAAAGAAATCAAACGCGTTATGCCGGAACGAAAAGTTCTGGTTTCCGCTGTTACGGTAGGCGGTTACGATATGGCCCGGCAGATCATGCCGGAAGCGGACGCCATCATCAATTTTCCGCTGGATCTTCCGTTTGTGGCGTCGTCCATGGTAGACCGTATCCGCCCGGGCATCTTTATGATGGTAGAAACAGAACTGTGGCCTAACTTCCTGCGGGCTGTCCGGAAACGTAACATCCCTGTGATGATGGTGAACGGTCGCATCTCGGAAAAATCCGCAAAAAATTACCGTTACCTGTACGGTCTCCTGCGCGATATGTTTGATACGATAAGCCGCTTCTGTATGCAGTCCAGCATTGACGCCAATTATATTACCCAGCTGGGCGCCGATCCGGAAAAAGTTTTTGTAACCGGAAACACGAAATTTGACCAGACCTATGCGGAGGTTACGCCGGAGGATCTGGCAGCCTATAAAACAGAACTGGGACTGGAGGAAGACGCGTATCCGATCATCGTGGCCGGTTCTACCCATGCTACGGAAGAGGATGCCGTGCTGACTTCCTTTATTGCCCTGCGCAAAAAATTTCCCCGCGCCCGTCTGATCATTGCGCCCCGCAAACTGAACCGGCTGGAAGAAATCAAAAGCCTGATCGCCGATTTAGGTTTCGAGATGGGCCTGCGTTCCGAACTGAAAGAAATGGAAGGCAGGCGTCCTTCGTATCCTGTTCTTCTGATGGATACGATCGGGGAACTGGGCCGTATATATGCTGTAGGGGATATAGTATTCGTCGGCGGTTCCCTGGTTCATTACGGGGGACACAATGTACTGGAGCCGGCAGCTCATGCCAAGCCGATCCTGGTAGGCCCCAGCATGGAAGACTTTAAAGAATCCTATTCCCTGTTAAGCAAAGCGGGCGCCTGTCGCATGATATCCGATACGGCGGGTCTGATGGAAGCGTTTTTGGAAATTGCCGGGGACGATGCGCTGCGTAAAAAGATGGGGGATGCATCCATCCAGATTATTCAGGAAAATCGCGGCGCCGCGTTAAAGACCATACATTATCTGACCGATCTGATGGAACAGACTGCAGCGCGCCGTGCCGGTGTAAAATAATAATCGCATTGCAGGACATGGCAGAAAGAATTTCGCAGAAGGATGAGAAAGAATCCCTGCGGGGTATTCCAGAGAATCTTGCGAAAAATAAATATAATGAAATGATAGGGGAGAAAAATTAAATGAACAAAAAGGCAGAGCAGTTTAAAGCATTTCTGGACGAGCGGAAGGTTGAAGCATTCCAGATGGAAGAAGTGGAAGGGAACGAACAACATGCAGTTGTATTCCGTTCTTTCATCGGAGTGGAAGGGCAGCAGCTTCCGACCGTGGTCATAGCAGACGACAGCGTATTTTCCATCATCCGTGTACAGATTGCGCCGCAGGCTCTGAATGAAGAAAGCGCAGCGGAACTGATGAAGTTTATCAATGAACAGAATGCGCTTTACAAACCGTTCAAACTGTTCTTTGACGAACCGGGCAATCTGATGATGGACGCCTGCCTGATGGCGGAAAACGATGAACTGAAAGGCGAAATCGTGTATCAGATGTACAATGTGATCATCAATTACCTGAATGAAAATTACAGGAACATCATGAAAGTGGTTTGGCGGTAATTGATTGAAAGAAAAAGATAATTAATTGCGACAACGAAAAGCGGTCGGGAAAATTTTCCCGACCGCTTATTTTACAGGCTCGCAAACTTTTTGTATGGGCGATGGCAGGGCAATCTGCAGGATTGGTTAATCAGCGGTTTCTTAAGCTGGAATTTCTTTTGGCAATGACTTGAGATTAAGAAAAAAACATGTTAAAATAGTACGAATTACTAATAAGAGTAAAAAACTGATAAAGCAGATTGCAATGGCGTCCAGTACCGGGGCATGACTATCGTACAAAGTTATGCTGACTCATTGCAGGTACGATGTCTGGAGGAGTATCATGGGCAGGAATTTGGAAGATTTCATAAAACAGAATTACAGCAAGGCGTTAGAAAATCGCGAGATACAAGCTTACTATCAGCCTGTTATTCGTACCTTTTCCAGAAATCTGTGCAGCTTTGAGGCGCTGGCCCGATGGATCGATCCAGAACTGGGTATGATTTATCCCGATGAATTTATCCCGGTGTTGGAAAAAGAAAATCTGATCCATTTGCTTGACGCTTCCATACTCCGGCAGGTGTGTTCTCGTATCCGGAACTGCATTGCCAATGGGGAGACGCCCATTCCCGTTTCCGTCAATCTTTCGAGGCTTGACTTTACCCTCTGCGATATTTTTTCCATAGCGGACCAGATTATCAGCGAATACCAGATTCCCCATGACTTTATCTATTTTGAAATTACGGAAAGTGTGATGGCGGAGCAAAAAGAACTGTTGCGCGGCATTGTGGACCGTTTTCGGTCCGCCGGTTACCAGATCTGGATGGACGATTTCGGCAGCGCCTATTCTTCGTTGAATATTCTCAAGGAAATGTATTTCGATGAGATCAAACTGGACATGTCGTTCCTGCGCCCGTTCAATCTCCGTTCCAAACGGATTGCCACGGCGGTTGTGGAGATGGCGAAGAATATTGATATCCACACGCTGGTGGAGGGCGTGGAAACGGAAGAACAGTTTGCGTATCTGCGGAATATCGGCTGCGAAAAAGTGCAGGGATATTATTTCGGTCGCCCCATGCCCTATGAGGATGCCCTGGCGCATCTGCGCAAACAGGATATCCGGATAGAAGTTCCCGAGGACCGGCAGTATTATGAAGAAATCGGCAGGACCGACGTGCTCAGCGCTGTTCCATTTATGACGCGGGCGGAGCGGGATGCTATTGTTACTGCAAGGCAGCTGAACAGTATCCCGCTGGCGATGGTTGAATTTGATACGGAAGCGTTCCGCATCCTGTTTTATAACAGCGCCTTTGAAGAGATGGTGGAGGGCAAGGAAATTTTTTCCGCAGTCCTGTCCCAGGAAACACTGACCCATGAGCAGCCTTACTACCGAATCTCTGAAAAAATTATCAATCTGATGGATTCCGTCAAAACTGCCGGCGAAGGAAAGATGCTGTTTACATCCAACGACGAGTATTTTGATGTGACGGCCCGATGCATTGCGCGGACGCGGGACCGGTATACTGTGCTGATGCGGATCCTCAATCTCAGCGGGAAAGACGCCCAGACGGAGAATATTGGTTTTTTGGATGAGTTCCTGCGAAGGATCTACGATTTGTTTGAGCGGATCACACTGCTCAATTTCCGGGACGACACTATCCGTCCCCTTTATACATCTACGCAGGAGGACATACTTTCCAGCCGGCAGGGAATCCGCAAACTGGTGGAAGAGTACGCCGGAAAATATATTTATCCTGATGACAGGGAACGGTTCCGGACTCTGTTTGAACATGAGAATGCCCTTTCGCGTCTGACAGAAAGCGTCAGCGCCAGTTATTCGGAAATCGTGCGGAGCAGTAGGCGGCACGGGCAGTATGCCTGGACGGAATATACGATGCTGAGGATCGATACGGAAAAATATTTCCTGCTTGTCCGGAATCTGCATAATAATACCCGTCATTTCCTGCAGGTCAACGCTACCGAATCGGAAGAAGCGGCGCTGTATTCGCCGACCCATCTCTGGAACAATCTGCTTCGTTCCGGCCTGTTGCGCCTTTTCTGGAAAGATGTTGACCGCCGCTTTGTAGGAGCCAGTCAGTCATTCCTTGATTATTACGGTTTTTCCGATCTGTCGCAGATTCTTGGCAAAAATGATGAAGAAGTAGGATGGCATGTCCACCCCGACCGTTATATGAATGATGAATGGCAGGTCATACATGAAGGTACGACTACCTATTTTGTGCCCGGCCTGTGCATGAACGAAGGGGAAAACCGGGAGATA
>DDQB01000063.1:0-633 GCA_002342505.1 Acidaminococcaceae bacterium UBA2453 | reverse complement strand
AAAACGCCGCTTTATGACAGTAATGGGGAAATCAAAGGACTGCTCGGTTTCTTTATCGACCGGGAGTTGCTGAACGTAAACGACAAGCGTGGGGAGGATACGCCTCGGAGGGATATGCTCACGGGTCTTCTGAATTCCCGGGGCATTGCGGAAGAAGCGATGGTTTTCCGCGACGAATACTATCTGCGCGGTATCGATTTTGTCCGCATTCATCTATCAATCAACGATTTTGGCATGTTCAATGAACGGTTCGGATTCGATTTTGGCGACAAAGTACTGGGGACACTTGGCGCGGCCCTGAAGAAGGGCTTTGGCCGGACCTGCGTGGTGGGGCGTTACGAGGGACACAATTTCGTAGTGCTGCATCAGATCACGAAACGGGAAGAAGCGCGGGATCTGGAGGAAAAAATCAAATCTATCGGCGAGACAATCCGTAAAATCGACGATGTGCCGCTTACGTTGTATCTTTCAGTCGGCTACACGCGGTTCTCGGAATGCTGCGACCTGAAAGAGCAGGCGAAGAGAAGCGAACTGCGGCTTCATGCCGATCATGACAAAAACAGCTGCTATCCATTTGCGTGATAGCAGCTGATATTTTTTGTGCGAATGTTACGGTTCAGTATTTTTTTAGAA
>DDQB01000092.1 GCA_002342505.1 Acidaminococcaceae bacterium UBA2453 | reverse complement strand
GTATGCTTCATCGTATCCGTAATTTTCTTCCCCGGCTGATAATTCAGGTTGAGGAGAATTACAAAGTTGCGTGATAAGGCAGTGTAGCACGCAACTTTCCAGCATTAAAAATAGAATCCCGTACAATGAATATTGCGCGGGATTTTATTTTTTTTATTATCCGATTATTGGTCGAAAAAATATGAAATAAAGACTTGCCAACTCTGATGAAATGAGCTATAATAATCAAGTAAATTGCCATTGCGGCAATGTAACGGAGTGGTACTCAAGCTGGCTGAAGAGGACGGTTTGCTAAATCGTTAGGGGTCGCAAGGCTCGCCCGAGTTCGAATCTCGGCCACTCCGCCATTTTATTGGAAGACAAGCATTCGGAAGATAATTCCGGATGCTTATTTTTTTGTGTACTTGGGCTGCTGTGTAATTTATATATTAAATAAAGTTATGGAAGACTTTATAATTTGATAATTTACTGTTCGTAATGATCATCAGATTCTATGAATATCCAGGTTTGTAAGTGTTTGAGTATTGCTGCAGAAAAGAAAGAATATCTGCATGAAACGTCGGGCTGTGTTATAATTTTAGAAGGGAAATATAAACATCGATCCATTTTGATTTTGTATTGTGATTGTAGTAATCGCGTATAAGTTAAAAAGATATGAAAAAAATGGAGGAAATATAATGGAGCATACAGCATTTAAAGATATTTCTAACAGATATTCTTCAAGACGCAGCGTCGTATACGGAAAAAATGGTATGGTGTGCACTTCACAGACGCTGGCGGCACAAGCTGGCTTGGATGTACTGAAAAAAGGCGGTAATGCAATTGATGCCGCCATTGCCACTGCGATCAGCCTTACCGTGCTGGAACCGCCCAGCAATGGCATCGGCAGCGATCTTTTTGCGCTTGTATGGTATCGCGGTAAACTATACGGATTAAACGGTAGCGGTCCGGCTCCTTTGGCATTAACAAGAGAAGCCGTTTTGAAAAAACTGGAAATTGATGCTCCATCTGTTTTTAGAAACAGCGGCAAGAAGGGCTTCATTGAAGATCTTGCCGGATCCCAGATGCCGGAAAAAGGATGGGAAACGGTAACCGTTCCTGGAGCTCCTGCCTCCTGGAAGGCATTACATGATAAATTTGGAAATTCAGACTTTGCAGAACTTTTTGATCCGGCTATCCGGTATGCAGAAGAAGGGTTTCCTCTGCAGCCAATCTGCAGTTATCTTTGGAGCAAGAACAAACAAAAACTGGAATCGCTGAAATCAAACGAATTATTCAAGCCATTGCTGGATACATTTTTTAATAATAAAGAGTTTGCCCCAGGCAAGCTTATACAATTACCGGACATGGCAAAAACGCTCCGTCGGTTGGCGGAAAGCGGGTGCGACAGTTTTTATAAAGGGGATATTGCCCGGGAAATCATAGCCTATTCCCGGCAGACAGGAGGTTATCTTACAGAAGAAGATCTGCTGTCCTATCAGCCGGAATGGGTAGATCCGATTCGTTTGAATTACCGCGGATATGAAGTGTGTGAGATTCCGCCTAATGGACATGGGCTGGTTGTGCTTATGACGCTGAACATATTAAAAAATCTTTCGCTTTCCGGTAAAGACGATCCGGAGACGGTTCATAAGCAGATTGAAGCCATGAAAATCGGTTACACAGACGGAAAGACGTATATTGCCGATCCGCGCTATATGAAAGCAGATATCAGCAGTTTCCTGCATGAAGAGTACGGAAGGAAAAGAGCGGAAGAAATTGGAGAGGAAGCTAACTTGCCAAAACCGGTGGAACTGGATTGCGGCGGCACCGTGTATCTCTGTACTGCGGACAGTGAAGGAAATATGGTTTCCCTGATCCAGAGCCACTTCCAAAATTTTGGTTCCAAACTGTGTGTGCCAGGGACAGGGATATTGCTTAATAACCGAGCCAACAATTTCAGCCTTGACCCGGATCATGACAATTGCCTTGCGCCCGGCAAGAAACCGTATCATACAATTATTCCAGGCTTTTTGTTGAAAGACGGGGAAGCCGTCGGACCTTTTGGCGTAATGGGCGCATTTATGCAGCCGCAGGGACAGGTCCAGGTAGTGAACAACCTGGTAGATTTTTCCCTGAATCCGCAGGAGTCTCTGGACGCTCCGCGCTGGCAGTGGGTCGGTGGCAAGACCGTGGAAGTGGAAAGTACATTGGATGATCGGATTATTGAAGATTTGGAGAAGCGCGGGCATATTGTAAAAGTAATGGAAGAATTTACATCATTTGGAAGAGGGCAGATCATAGTGCGGCAGCCTGACGGAATTTATGCAGCGGCTACCGAGCCGCGGGCCGACGGAGTTGTTGCCGCCTGGTAAGAAAGTGTGATATAATAAAATGATAATAATCAAAATAATGTTGGGATGAAAAACAGGAGATCAAGATGTTTATAGATAAAGCAAGAATCTATGTAGAGGCGGGAAACGGCGGCGATGGCATGAGCAGTTTCCGTCGGGAGAAGTTCGTGGAAAAAGGCGGACCTAACGGCGGGAATGGCGGGCGCGGTGGGAATGTGATCCTGCGTGCTGACAACAACCTGAATACCCTGATCGATTTTCGCTATAAAAGGAAGTTTGTAGCAAAACGGGGTGAAAACGGCGGGATATCTAATATGACCGGTCATCGCGGGGAAGATATTATCATCCGGGTCCCTCCGGGAACCGTTGTAAGAGATGACGAAACCAACATCATGATAGCCGATCTGACGGAAGACGGGCAGGAGTTTGTCGCGGCCAAAGGCGGTCGAGGCGGAAAAGGGAACGCCTGTTATGCGACAAGTACGAAACGCACGCCGACCTTTGCGGAAAAAGGCGAACCGGGAACGAAAGGATGGCTGCGGCTGGAGCTGAAACTGCTGGCGGATGTGGGCTTGGTAGGTTATCCCAGCGTGGGAAAATCCAGTATCATTTCCCGTGTCAGCGCTGCCCGTCCGGAAATTGCGGCGTATCATTTTACGACGCTGACGCCGGTGCTGGGCGTAGTACGCCTGAGCGATGAACAGAGCTTTGTGCTGGCAGATATTCCGGGACTCATTGAAGGCGCGGCAGAAGGCGTCGGGCTGGGGCATGATTTCCTCCGGCATATTGAGAGGACAAAAGTGTTGCTGCACGTGGTCGACGTTTCGGGCTGTGAAGGCAGAGACCCCATTGACGATTTTGAGAAGATCAACCACGAATTGGAAGCCTACAGTTCCAAACTGGCGGGACGGATGCAGCTGGTAGTCGCGAATAAGATGGATCTGCCGGACAGTGCGGAAAATTATGTAAAACTTAAAGAGCATGTGGAACAAAAAGGGTATGGGATCATGCCGGTTTCCGCAGTAACAGGAGAAGGACTGCAGGAACTGATGTGGAAGGCCTGGGAACTGATCCAGCAGTATGTTCCCGAGCCGGAAGAAGAGGTCGGGGTGATTGACGAAGGCGACCCGGACAGCTTTGAGATCATCCGGGGCGCGGAAGATGCTGATTTTGAAGTAAAGGGCAAAAACATTGAACGGCTGGTAGCCATGACGAATTTTGATAATGAGGAAGCGCTGTATCGTTTCCAGCTTATATGGAAGCGGCTGAAGATAGAAGATGCGTTGCTGGAGGCAGGCATACAGGAAGGACAGACCGTGCGGATACTGGATATGGTGTTCAACTACCAGACAAGCAAATGGTCAGACCGTAAATAGAAGATAAAGAATCCGTGATTCCTGAAATGCTGAAAGCATGAAAATAATAAAGCTGTTTTGCCTCAGGGGGGAAGTGTTCAGTATGATTCGTAACCGGAAAGATTTGGCAAAAGTAAAACGGATTGTTGTCAAAGTCGGAACAAGTACCATTACGTATCCCAATTGCAGCCGCAATTTTGCGCGGATGGATCATCTGTGCCGGGAATTGTCCGATCTGCATAACCAGGGGATGGAAGTGATCCTGGTGACTAGCGGGGCCGTTGCGGTAGGCGTAGAGCGGCTGGGACTGAAGGAAAAACCGCGTACGATACCTGGGAAACAGGCTGCTGCTGCTGTCGGGCAGGGAATCCTGATGAATACCTATGAAAAGCTGTTTGCGGAATACGGCCAGATTGTAGCCCAGGTGTTGCTGACCCGGACAGAAGTGCTGGACCGTCATCGTTATGCCAATTCGCGTAATACATTTATGGAGCTGTTAAAACAGGGCGTCATACCGATCGTCAATGAAAACGACGTAGTGGCCCTGGACGATCTGAAGATCGGAGATAACGATAACATGTCGGCGCTTGTGGCGGGTATTGTGGATGCTGATCTGGATATCATTCTGAGTGATGTGGACGGATTGTATACAGCGAACCCCTCTACGCATCCGGATGCGAAGCTGGTGCCTGAGGTAAAAGAGATCACGCCGGCTGTCGAAGCCAGCGCCGGAGCAGCCGGGACAGGCTTTGCTACTGGCGGAATGTTCACTAAGATCCAGGCGGCGAAAGCGGCGACCAGTTCCGGTATCAGCCTGATTATAGCATCCGGAACAGAACCGAATGCTATCACCCGCATTTTGCAGGGGGAACAGCTGGGAACGCTTTTTGTTTCCAGAGAGAACCGGTTGCAGTTTCGTAAACGCTGGCTGGCGTTTGGTTCCCGGATCGAAGGTTCGCTGCAGGTGGACGCGGGATGCGCCAAAGCTATCCGCCGACCGGGGGGCAGCAGTATTTTGCCTGCCGGGATCCTGGAAGTTTCCGGTGATTTCGAAGCCGGTCACACGGTCAGCGTAAAAGATACGGACGGCAATGAACTGGCAAGAGGATTATGCCATTATTCATCGCAGGAACTGGAAAAGATCAAAGGACATAAAAGCAGTGAGATAGAAGGCATTTTAGGCGAGAAGACATATGATGAAGTGATTCATCGGGATGATCTGGTGATTTTATAAAGAAATCGGTGTGTGCGGAAGGCAGTGATTCCGTAAGAAGGGAAAAGAAGGTGCAGAAATGACGATACGGGAGCAGGCGCAGGAAGCGGCAAGGGCTGCAGTAAAACTGGCGGCCGTTTCTTCTGTGGTAAAAAATAAAGCGCTGGAATCAATGGCCGAAGCGTTGCTGGCTGCGCAGGATGAAATTCTGGCAGCGAATGCGGAAGATATTTCGGCAGGAAAAGCAAAACAGATGAAAGAGTCCCTGATAGACCGGCTGCTGCTGACTCCTGCCAGAGTGGCGGATATGGCGGACGGATTGCGACAGGTTGCTTCGCTGCGGGACCCGGTGGGTGAGATCATCGGCGGCAGCACATTGCCGAACGGGCTGACTGTAACAAAGATCCGCGTGCCCTTAGGGGTGATCGGCATTATTTATGAAGCGCGGCCCAATGTAACGGCAGACGCTATCGGTCTGTGTATGAAAAGCGGCAACGCTGTGATCCTGAAAGGCGGAAGCGAGGCCATCCGCTCTAATACAAAAATTGCAGAAGTGTTGAAGAACGCGGCGGAAGCAGCAGGAATCCCCAAAGGAAGCATTCAGTTCATCACCAGTACGGACCATGCCGCAGTGCAGGAACTGATCAGCCTGAACGGGTTAGTCGATGTAGTGATTCCCCGTGGCAGTGGCCGTCTGATCCAGGCAGTTGTAGGCAATGCCAGCGTGCCGGTCATTGAAACCGGTGTGGGCGTGTGCCATACTTTTGTGGATGAAGACGCGGACTTTGCTATGGCGGAGAGGATTATTATCAATGCCAAGACCCAGCGCCCTTCGGTTTGCAACGCCATGGAAACATTGCTGGTGCACAGGGCAGCTGTACGGGAGTTTCTTCCCGCTATATTACAGGCGCTGAAAGAACACGGCGTACAGGTAATAGGGGATGAGACGGTCTGCGCGTCAGACCCGGATGCGGTTGCCGCAACGGAAGAAGACTGGGCGACCGAATACGGGGATCTGCGGCTGTCTGTAAAAATTGTAGACAGCGTAGACGATGCCATAGAACATATTGCTACATATGGTACGAAACACAGCGAATGCATTGTAACGCGGAATTTTGCCCATGCCCGTCAGTTCCAGCAGATGGTGGACGCAGCTTGCGTGTATGTCAACGCATCTACGCGTTTTACCGACGGATTCCAGTTCGGTTTCGGCGCGGAGATCGGGATCAGCACACAGAAGCTGCACGCCCGGGGGCCGATGGCATTGCCTGAATTGACTACTTACAAATATCTGATCAGCGGCGACGGACAGGTTAGGCCATGATACCAATAAATCTTGAGAAACAGAAAAATATCCGGGACCTTGGGGGAACGGAAACCTTAGATGGAAGACGAATCAGACGGAACAAGCTGATCCGGAGCGGACGGCTGAGCGAACTGACTTCTTCGGACGCTGCTTATCTGTTAGGTTCCTGCAGGCTGCGTACTGTCATTGATCTGCGGAGCGGGAAAGAAAGCGAAGAACGCCCGGATCCCCAATGGGGGATCGTGGAGTATTCCCGGCTCCCCATGTTAAGCGATGATCAGTTGGGATTTGGTACGTTTCAGGCGCCCGGGGTGGAAAATAAGACCATGAATGTGCTGGACACACTGATTAGCCTGACCAGCGGGCCCAACTATTCTCCCAAGCAGTATCTGATGGATGTTTACCGTAAATTCATCACGACTAAGCAGGCGCAAAGTACGACGCGCCGTTTTTTTGAGATTCTGCTTTCCCAGCGGGACGGCGCGCTGTTGTATCATTGTAATGGCGGCAAGGACCGGACAGGGATCATGACCGTGTTTCTTCTGACATCGTTGCGGGTTGCCAGAGAGATCATCGTAGAAGATTATATGGAATCAAATCGGATCATCATGCCCTGGCTGGAGTGGAAACTGCAGACAGTGCCGGAAAAATATCAGACCTGGCATGCGCAGTCTGTGCTGAAGATGATGTACCTGGCAGACGAAGACTGCCTGCAGGCCGCGTATGATGAAATGACCAGGCTGGGCGGAACACCGGAAGGATATTTGAAAAATGTCATCGGCATTACGGATATGACGATGGACGAGATCCGGAACCGCTTGCTGTTGTAATCGGTGTTTCCTAAGAAAAATTGAACTCCTTAACATAAAATTGCCATATTTTATTGATACACTATGGCTGTAAAAAAGACCGGTATACCTGAAAAGATGTAAAGATAAAGAATAGCGGTACGGGAGTGTGGTCAGCATGTTGAAGTTTATTAAGAACAATCTGTATGCCCTTATATTTTTAGCGGTTTTACTGGGCGCCTGCTTTGGCGGTTATAAATATTACCAGAGCCAGAAAGCGACCAAAACGGCAACCATAAAAACTGCCTCTGTGGAATACGGGAACCTGCAGAAAAGCGTTTCCGCTACCGGCAGCCTCAGCGCGCTGGATAATGTGGATATCAGCTCGAAGATCACCGGTCGTATCGTAGAAGTGTTTGTGGCGGAGAACGATCACGTAAGCGCCGGGCAATTGCTGCTGCGTCTTGACGATACATCCCTGAAAGCGACGGAAGTACAGCGTAAGGCCACGCTGGATGAAGCGGAACTGACGCTGAACCGCTACGCACAGCTGCTTCGGCAGGGTGCGATCGCGCAGCAGACTTATGATACTGCGCTGATGAATTATAAAGTGGCTAAAGCGGCCCATGAACAGGCTGTATCCAATACAAATGATACTTATATCTATTCACCGATCGACGGGTATGTTATCGGCAAACCCACTCCGGTAGGCCAGACCATCAGTTCCGGTATCAGTTCGCCCCAGGTCATCATGTCCATTGCTAATCTGGACAAGATGCAGATCGAAACGCTGGTGGATGAATCGGATATCGGGCAGATCAAGGTTGGGCAGAAAGTTGAATTCACGGTAGACTCCTATTCCGACGAAACGTTTGATGGTACAGTGCGGTTGATTTCCCGCAGCGCTACCACGACGAACAACGTTATTTATTATAAAGTGTATGTAGATGTTGCAAACTCGCAGAACAAACTGTTCCCGACCATGACGGCACGGGCGAACATCATCATCAGCGAAGCGAGCAATGTGCTGATGATTCCGCAGAACTGCCTGTTCTATGACGGCGGCCGGGCGTATGTGAAGAAATATGATGCAAATACCAAACAGGAAACCGAAGTCGACGTAGAAGTCGGTATGAGCGGCGACGAACGGGTCGCCGTAAAGAGCGACCAGTTGCGTCAGGGCGACAAACTGGTAGTAAAAACACTGAAGGCAAAACAGACCAATATGATGCGCGGACCGCGTCTCTAACCTGAAACAGCAGTCGGCTGAATGGGATTACTGGGCCGTTGGGAAAACGGACACGCGGCATTGCAGGAAATGAGGGATGGACATGGCGAACGTCATTGTATTGGAAGATATTGTAAAACAGTTTGTGATGGGGGATACCATCCTCCAGGCGCTGGACCATGTGAACTTCAGCGTGGAAGAAGGGGACTTTATCGCTATCATGGGGCCTTCCGGCAGCGGCAAGTCCACGATGATGAATATACTGGGCTGTCTGGATCGTCCCACATCGGGAAAGTACTATCTGGATGGAAAAGAAGTGGCGGGGCTGAGTGATGATGAATTGGCCCACACACGGAACGCAAAGATCGGGTTTGTGTTCCAGAATTTTAACCTGCTGTCTAAGATCACGGCGCAACAGAACGTAGCGCTTCCCCTTGTGTATGCGGGAGTGCCGGAGGACGAACGGATGGAGCGCGCAAAAATTGCGCTGCAGAAGGTTGGACTGGGCGACCGGATGGATCACAAGCCCAATGAAATGTCCGGCGGCCAGCGGCAGCGCGTGGCTATTGCGCGGGCTCTCATCAATAACCCGGCTATCGTTATGGCGGACGAACCGACAGGCAACCTGGATACAAAATCCAGTTATGAGATCATGGATATTTTCAAAAAGCTGAACGCTATGGGAAAGACGGTCGTCATGGTAACGCACGAACCGGATATCGGACAGCAGACAAAGCGGATCCTTGTCATGCGCGACGGCCACCTGAACAGTGATGAAAGGTTGGTACACGATTATGTTCAATGAGTCGATCAAAATGGCGATTGACGGCATGGTCTCCAACAAGCTGCGTACCCTGCTGACCCTGCTGGGCATCATCATCGGCGTAGGCGCCGTCATTGCCATGGTCAGCCTGGGCTTTGGGGTAAAAGAACAGATCAAGGATAATATTTCCCGACTGGGCAGCAACCTGCTGATCGTCCAGTCCGGCGGCCGTACGGCTACCGGCGCCCGGATCCAGGCAGGAAGCGGCGCCCGGCTGACGTATGACGATGCCAAAGCCATTGAAAAGAATGTGGACGGAATCAAATACGTGGCGCCCATCGTGTCCCGGGGCTACCAGCTGGTCGTAGGAAACCAGAACTGGACGACGAACGTTACCGGGAGCACGCCCAACCTGATCGATATCCGGGATTATTCCATCGCGGATGGACGGAATATGACCGAACACGATATGTCCGGCAAAGACCGCGTCTGCGTCATCGGTAAGACCATCGTGGACAACCTGTTCCCGGAAGGGGATCCTGTTGGGAAAACGATCCGTATCAACCTGGCGCCGTTTAAAGTGGTCGGCGTGCTGGGAAGCAAAGGCCAGTCTTCCAACGGACAGGACCAGGACGATGTGGTGTTCATCCCCCTGACTACGGCCCAGAACCGTATGATGGGTATCACCCATGTGAACAGTATTACCATCCAGGCGGAAAATGAAAACGTGATCAATGATGTACAGGCGGAAGTGGAGAACCTGCTGCGCCAGCGCCATAAGATCAAAGGTTCGGAAGACGACGACTTCTCCGTAAATAACCTGGCGGCCCTGATGGATACCATGATGAGTACGGCCAATACCATTACCATGCTGCTGGGATGTATCGCAGCCATCAGCCTGCTGGTAGGAGGCATCGGCATCATGAACATCATGCTGGTTTCCGTAACGGAACGTACCCGTGAGATCGGCATCCGGAAAGCGCTGGGAGCTACCTATAATAATATACTGCTGCAGTTCCTCATCGAGTCGGCGGTCATTGGCATCATCGGCGGGTTCCTGGGCGTGGTGCTGGGCATCGGCGCATCCTATGCTATCAGTACTTTTGCGGAATGGAAAACGGTGATTTCCATTCCTATCATCATCATTTCCGTAGTCTTCTCTGTAGGCATCGGCGTCTTCTTCGGCATTTACCCGGCCCGGAAAGCCGCGTTGCTGGATCCCATTGAGGCTCTGCGGTATGAGTAAACAGAGTGTGCTGCAAAAAATGAAACAGTTCATGAAGGCCTTCTCGGAATTTCTGAGGAGGCCTAAAACCGTTTTTGATATAAAGGACAGGGCGAAACTGCTTTTGCTTTTCATTGCAGTTATCGGTATCATTGAAGGAATTATTTGTTATTTACAAAAGTAACAGTAGGTTGGTATAATATAATGTAATTCATAATTCGTAAACAGGAGGCGACGGCATGGAAAGGCTGGCGATCATGGGTGGAAGCTTCGATCCGATCCATATGGGGCATCTGCGCATGGCGTATGCAGTGCAAAAGCAGCTGGTTTTTGACAAAGTCGTATTTTTGCCTTCTTATATTCCGCCCCATAAGCAGAAACGGACGGATTTTGCTTCCTGGGAAGACCGGCTGGCCATGGTCCGTCTGGCCGTACAGGCATATGAAGATTTCACCGTCAGTACGTTGGAATTTGACAGGGGCGGCGTCTCTTACACATACGATACGGTGAATTTTATGCAGGAGTTGTGGCCCGATGCGGAAATTTACCTGATCATCGGGGAAGATTCCCTGACGCAGCTTTACACTTGGCACAAAGTGCTTGACCTGTTGCGTATGGTGCATTTTGTGGCGGCAGAGCGGCCGGGATATGAAGGGGAAGCCGGCGTGGCGCGACTGGCAAAAGCGTACGGGCCCTGGGTGGAAGAGAAGATCATCCATGCGGAAGTCCCGGAAACGGCAATCTCTTCTACAGAGATCCGAAAACGGCTGAAAGACGGACTGCCTGTCCGGGGAATGACGCCGCCGGCAGTGGAACAGTATCTGTATGAACACAGACTGTATCAGACAACAGATTGAAAAGAAGGTTGACCCATTGTGACACTTGAAGAAATGCGGGCCCTGCTGGAAGAAAGCCTGCCGCGTAAACGGTATGAACATTCCGTCCGGGTCTATGAAACCGCCATGCAGATGGCGGAAGTATGCAACGCGGATAAAAACAAGGTTGCGATTGCAGCGCTGTTGCATGATTGCGGCAGACAGATCCCCACAAAGGAGAGCCTGTCCAAAGCTCTTGCGTTAGGAATTTCGGTTGACGGAACGGAAGCGGCTCAGCCGATTTTGCTTCACGCAAAACTGGGAGTGTATTATGCAATCCATCAATACGGCATTAACGCGGAAGATTCGGAAGTGCTGGACGCGATCCGCTATCATTCGACCGGGAATGCAGACATGACGGAAACAGCCAAAATCGTGTTCCTGGCGGATATGATAGAGCCGAAGCGTGATTTTGAAGGGGTTAAGGAAATCCGGGACGCAGCCTTTAAAGATCTGGACAGAGCCATGTTCCTTTCCTATAAGAATACGATAGATTATTTGTTAGAGGACAACGCGCTGATCCATCCGGATGCCATCGCCGGGTACAATCAGCTGGCAGCGCGGTATAAAACAGAAAAGGAAGAAAAAAAGAGGAAATAAATGGATTCACATAACAGAAGCGGAAACCATATGAACCAGACGGAACAGGACGGACGGCATTATCACCGGCCAAAACGGCGCCGGATGCGCTGGGGTCGTCTGTTTATAGTGTTGATCGTGTTGGCCGTATTGCTGACAACGGTATTCTGGGGCGCGGTATGGGTGTATAAAAATATCATCCACGCGCCGGAAAACAAACCGGTTGCGGCAGATACGACCATTGAAAAGGATGAAAAACTTAATAAGCGCATCAATGTATTGCTGCTGGGCATTGACGACGGGGACAGCGAAGCGGATAAAAGCGAGCCGAAACGCACGGACGCCATGATCGTGGCCAGTTTTGACCCGGAGCAACACAAGCTTTCCCTGATCTCGCTTCCGCGGGACACGATGGTACTTCTGCCGGGCCATACGCATTATGAAAAATTGAATTCCGCCTATACCTATGGCGGCGTTGCCATGGCCAAGCAGACCATAGCCAACCTGCTGCGGATCCCGATTCATTACTATGCGCTGCTGAACTGGCAGGGGTTTATTGAAGTGATCAACCTGATTGGCGGGGTGGACCTGTATGTGGACAGGGATATGTATTATGAAGATCCCTATGCCAATCTGAAGATCGATATCAAGCATGGGTATCAGCATCTGGACGGCAATCAGAGCGGCCAGTATGTCCGGTTCCGTTCCGATGAACTGGGGGATATCGGCCGGGTGCAGCGCCAGCAGAAATTCCTGAAGGCGCTGGGGATGCAGATGTTCTCGGTAGAAAACATCGCCAAGATTCCCAAGATTCTGGCTACTATAAAAGATTACCTTGAGACGGACATGGACACGGTGACCCTGCTGAAAGCTGCCCGCAGTTTCAACATCCTTTCTGACAACAATATCCGTTCCGGTATGTTGTACGGTAACTTCTACGATTCGCCGATGACCGGCATCAGTTACTGGAGGACGACGCGTCCGGAAATTGAAAAGTCGCTGACGGAAGTGGATATCCCGTTTATGTCTGTGAAAGAAGGAAACGGCGATAACGATCCGGTAAACGGCGTGGAAAATGTAACGTCCCAGGGACTGGGAAGCCAGCAGGGACGGAGCACTTCTTCTGCAGTAAAACGCAAGGAGCCGGCCGAGGGAAAGAAAAAACCGGAAGTGAAGAAGCCTTCCGCCGGAAAGGAGAGCCAATCCTCCACTGTGAAGAAGGAAACCAACCCGTCGCCTGGCGTATCCAATGCGCCGAAAGCGGAGCCTAAAAAGAACGCGCCTCCGGTGATCCGGAAGCCGGTGATCAGTAATAAACCCCAGTCTGCTCCAAAGAATTAAAAAGATATGGAGAAGGGATCAGATGAATGCAACAGCGCATCTTTCACTGATGAGCTGACTGCTGTACACGCGGAGGATGTATCCGTTAAGAACGATTTGAAGGAAATCAGGATTTTATAAAAAAGTATGCGGAGGTAAAACTACATGACCATGCAGCCAAAAGAGTTAGCTGATAAAATTGCTGCGATTATTGATGATAAAAAAGGAAATGATATCCTGGTACTCAATATGGAGGGCATCTCTTACATGACAGATTACTTTGTCATTGCCAGCGCGTCCAACACGACGCAGGTGCGGGCGATTGCAGATGCTGTGGAAGACAAGCTGGCAGAAGAAGAGGTATTCTGCCGCCATAAGGAAGGATACAATGAAGGCCGCTGGATCCTTCTGGATATGGGAGACGCGGTCGTGCACATCTTTTTAGAAGAAGAACGCAATTTCTATAATCTGGAACAGCTGTGGGCCGATGCGCCCAGTGAAGGCTTCAAGGGGACCGGAGATGGAGAATAATGTAACGTACAAAGCCGGGGACGTCGTTACCCTGAAAGTAGTCCGCGTATCTGACATGGGGGCTTTTCTGGATGCAGGTACCGGCAATACATCGGACGATATCCTGCTGCACAGGCAGCAGCAGGAACGGTCGGTGAAAGTGGGGGACGAGGTGCGGGTGTATCTGTATCTGGATCCGCACAAACGACTGACCGCCAGTATGAAGCTTCCCAAGATGCGGGAAGGACAGCTGGGATATGCAAAAGTAATCAATGTAACGCGTGACGGCGGCTTTGTGGATATCGGCGCGGAGCGGGGCGTGTTCCTGCCCTATACCGAAATGCTGGGGAAGATCCGTCCCGACCAGAAGATATGGATCAAACTGTACCGCGATAAGAGCGGACGCCCGGCCGTGACCATGAAGGTGGACAAGGAACTGGCAAAGGCGGCGAAGCCGATTGAGAATGCTAACATAGGCGATATGGTCACCGGGACGATTTATAATATCACAAAAGAAGGATTCTTTATCTTCACCAATAACCGTAACATTGCCTTCCTGCATCGCAGCGAAACCGATCCGAAACGGTACCTCAGTTATGGGGAACAGGTGACGGCGCGCATTACGTTTATCCGGGAAGACGGGCATGTGGATGTGTCCCTTCGCAAGCAGAAAGAGAATGCCATGCTGGATGACGCGCAGGCGATCCTGGATACGCTGCAGTCGCGAAACGGAAGGATGCCTTACTGCGATGACACGCCGGCAGAGATCATCAAGACAAAGTTTGGAATTTCCAAAGCTGCCTTCAAGCGTGCGTTAGGTCGGCTGATGAAAGAAAATAAGGTGTATCAGGAAGACGGCTGGACGATTTTGCAGGAAGAAACGAAACAGTAATGAGAAAGAAATAATGAGCAAGACTGGGTTTTAAAAAATTAAAATAAAAATGAAAATGAAAATGAAAACGAAAGCAAACTGCGCTGCAATTCAATCCGGATTGCAGCGCTTTTCTGTTCTGATAAAGCGGTCATAATAAAAACAGAAGGAATATCACGCGGCTTTCCCTTAAACGAAAGATGTAGTACTGAAGAATCAAAAGTGGTTTTATTAAGAGTTCAGTACGAGTTGTAGGATTAATAAATCGTAAGATGTAGTTACAAAATGCGTTTTAAAAGCAAAATTCATACTTTCAGCGAATGAGGTTTACTGCTAAAAGTGGTATTTTTTATCTGCAACTGTGAGACTAAGAGATTATGTGGGAAACTCGTAAAAAAGGAGGAGTTATTATGGCTCAATCCACAAAGTGTCTAATTCTTCTTGCAGTAATCGCCTTATTCTTTGTTACCGAAATCATTCCTCTGGCAGTTACTGCAATGGCTGGCGCGATTGCCTGCGGTTTGTTGGGATTTATCCCTGCAAAACAGGTATTCAGCGGCCTGTCCAACTCCACCGTTGTTCTGTTCGCCGGCATGTTCGTTGTAGGCGCAGCAATGTTCTACACTGGCCTGGCTCAGAAAATCGGTGAATCTGTAGTAAAAGTAACCGGTACCGGTGAAAACAGCCTGATGATCGGCATCATGCTGGTTGGCGCGGGGTTATCCTCCGTACTGTCCAACACTGGTACGGCAGCCTGCTTACTGCCTGTAGTACTGGGCGTGTGCGCAGCTGCAAAGATCCCTGCTTCTACCGAACTGATGCCTCTGGCATTTGCCTGCGGCGTTGGCGGTATCATCACCCTGGTAGGTACGCCTCCTAACATCATCGCTTCCGGCGCGCTGGCTCAGGCAGGTTTCCGTCCTTTCGGATTCTTCGAATTCGCAAAGATCGGTATTCCTCTGAGTATTGCAGCCCTGATTTACATGATGTTCCTCGGCAAGCACCTGATCCCGAAACGGGAACTGGATGCCGACCAGGAAATCGAACAGGAAATCGAAGCCAACGAAACTTCTTCCAGCAAGATGGCCGTTTCCGGTATCATCCTGTTGGCTGTAGTTCTGACCATGGCTCTGGGCATCAAAGGCGTGACCCTGGAAATGGCGGCGATCATGGGCGCAATCGTTTGCGTACTGACCGGCTGCTTAACAGAAAAACAGGCTTATGCTTCCATCGACTGGGTAACGATTTTCCTGTTTGCAGGCATGATGCCTGTATCCTCTGCAATGGATAAAACCGGCGCAGGTAAGGTTATCGCAGAATGGGCAGTAGGCATCATGGGCGGTTCCCCGTCCCCGATGGTAGTTACCATCGTATTGTTCATCCTGTCCTGCGGCCTGACCCAGTTCATGTCCAATACCGCGTCCGCAGCGCTGCTGTGCCCGATCGGTATTGCGATCTCCAAACAGCTGGGCGCTTCCCCGCACGCTGTACTGATGGCTATTGCGGTTGCAGCATCCTGCGCATTCGCAACTCCGGTAGGTACGCCTCCGAACACCCTGGTATTAGGCCCTGGTAAATTCACGTTTATGGACTACGTAAAATGCGGTACCGGTCTGGTAATCGTATGCTTCATCGTATCCGTA
>DDQB01000077.1 GCA_002342505.1 Acidaminococcaceae bacterium UBA2453 | reverse complement strand
ATTTAATCAGCACTTCCTTAAAGAACAACGCGCAAAAATGCTGCAGGGCAGGCAACGCAATTATGCCTGCCCTGCATCTTTTTATATACGTTTCCTTTACTTTTCCGCTGCCAGCCGACGGACGATATCGATGGCGTCCTGCAGATATTCCCCTACCTTCTTCTCTTCTACGCCCGCAATATAAGCGCGGCAGTGATTCATAGGGATCAGCACCACCTTTGCCTTGCTGGATGATATGGCCATGGCGATGGCCGGACTGATCTCCCCGTGCATGGCGTTGGCCATGATGATCCCCGCCGGGCCGACGATGACATCCGCTTCCGCTGCGTTAAAGACGACTGCGTTCTCCCCCGTAGCGGCAAAGGCAGGACCGCCCTTCAGCATGGTCTCCGTCGCCACAGAATTCGTACCCACCGCGCCAATCTCCGCATCCGGAAAATTCCGGACCAGCAGTTCCACCAGCGAGCGGCCGATGCCGCCGCCCTGTCCGTCTATCACTACAATACGCATATCTCCCTCTCCTGTTCCGCCGCCCTGCTCCGAAAGCAGGGCTTTTTCTGTGTTTCACCGCAGGATACGCGGATTCATTTCCCTGAGCGAATAAATAAAAACGTATCCATCCAGCATATTAATGATACCATTTCAAAAACCGAAATTCAAGAAAGAACAACCGCGCTATTTAACTTCATCCACATCATAGTAAAAATCCAGCGGGTTCAGCTTTGCCAGCTTTTTCTTACTGACCCGGTTGTGCAACGGGTTGCCGTACACGATGACCGCGTAATCCTTGTCAATAACGTCCTGCATCTCCTGCAGGGACTTCGCATTGTCAAAGGCAGGGTTGCTGTATTTCGTCGTATTTTCCGGGCTCGCGCTGTCAAAATACAGGCGGTAATAGTTTTCCACCGTACCGCTCTGGATATTGGTGGTTGAAGAAAGAACGATATCGAAGTCGCCGCTCAGTTCCATATCCCGAAGTGCGTTCACATGCACATTTTTCAGTTTGATATCGATGCCCGCCGCTTTGGCCTGCATCTGTGTCGCTTCGGCTATGATCTTGAATTCCGGCCGGCTGTCATAGAACAGCAGCTCCAGCGTCGCCGGCTTATCCGCCTTGGCCGGTTTATAGGTGCGGTTGGATTTTGTATAACGGGAATAGTTGGGATTGCACAGCACATAACCGCGCAGCGCCTTTTCCATGGATGCCAGGTCGATGCATTCCACTAACGTTTTGCGCAGTTTCGGGTCGCTTAACGGCCGGCCGGGGCGCATGTTGAGCCGTCCCATGATTGTGCGGGCGCCGCCCACTTCTTCATGCTCGCGGTTTTTGTAGTATAACGGACTGACATCGAACACCGCGTCTACCTCGCCTGTTTCAATGGACATACCGCGGGTCGTGCTGTCGCCGATGGCAATGTATTCGTATTTTCTGCCGTTTCGTTCCACCACGGCTTTTCTTGCGTCGTAGGATATTACTTTGCCTCCGGTATAGAGATTTCCTTTTGCGATACAGAACAGCGGATCCGTCAGGATGGATTTCTCTCCAATATATTCAAATTTGTTATCCGCCAATACTTTCCACCGGGATTGCTTCATCACGTCCCTGGCGCGCACATTCTTCTCGCAGGAGTTCGTCAGGCTGTCGCAGATATCTTTGGCCGTGACTTTGCTGCCGTCGGAAAACTTCACGTCCTTAACCGTGAACACATTGCCGTCAAAATCCGCCAGCCAGGGAACCACTTTCCCGTCGGCGTCAAACCGGACGATGGTCTGTCCCACGCCGATGCGCGTGGTAGACCAGCCGTCAAACCCTTTCGTATGATCGTAAGTCGCCATCAGATGCGGCACGCCCACGCGGAACACCGTATCCGTTTCTTTCTTTTCACCGCCGCAGCCGCTCAAAGCCAGCGCCGCCAGCGTCATGATACACAGTATCTTCTTTCCCTTTTTCAACATTGTAATCCTCTCCTCTTCTGTTTACTCTTTTGCTTCCGTTTCGCTTTTTGTTTTCCGCTTCGCTTTTTGTTTTCGTTTTGCTTTTTGTTTTCGTTTTGCTTTTTGTTTCCGTTTCGCTTTTTGTTTTCGTTTCGCTTTTCTTTTACGCAAAAAAGAAAAGCTATGAAGTGACTGGCTCCTTCCGGAACCGGTAAGCCTTCATAGCTTTATCGTTCAAACCAATTTTAAATTAAAACGCATTCACTTTGTAAAAGTCATTCACATTGCGTTACGGCAGTTTATCTTTTTTGTTTTTTATTTTGACGCAACCTGCAGCAAATAAATCAGCTACAATAAAATGCGCCCGGCGTTCGCCGCCTTCTTTTCATTCCTGAAAAGTCCCTTCGCTTCTGCGAAGCCTTTCACTCCTGTGATGCCTTATTATTATATCACAGCGTAATCCTTTTGCAAAGCCCGCCCTTTTCTTTTATCACTGGTTTAATCACTGTTTCACAGCTTTGTCCAGTATCTTCTTCTCAAATTCATCTGCCGGCAGCGGGCGGGAGAAATAGTACCCCTGCACCAGATCGCATCCCGCGTCCTTCAGCAGCTTCAGCTGGGCTCCGGTCTCTACCCCCTCGGCGATGACCGGCACCTTCAGGTAGCGGGCAATATCCACGATCAGCTCTACCAGATGGAAGTCTTTCTCATTGTGTTCAATATTGCGGATGAACGCCATGTCCATCTTCAGGATATCAATCGGCATGGAGGACAGCATGTTCAGGGAGGAATAGCCGGAACCGAAATCGTCCATCTCAATCTCATACCCCTTGCTCCGCAACTGTTCGATGACCCGGATCAGCTGGTCGGCATTTTCCGTATAGGCGGATTCCGTCACTTCCAGTTTCAGGTCCCTGCAGTCCAGGCCGTATTCTTTCACAATTCCGTCCAGGACAGAAGACAGGTTGGCGTCGAACACGTCCACCCGGGAAAGGTTGACCGACACCGGCAGGGTGAACCCGTACCGGTCCCGCCAGGCGGCGATCTGCCGGGCCGCTTCTTTCCATACATAATTGTCCAGCGCACTGATCTGCCCGCTGCGTTCAAGCAGCGGAATAAACGCATCGGGGGTAATCAGTCCCAGATCCGGATGGTTCCACCGGACCAGCGCCTCGGCGCTGGAAAGTTGCGGTTCTTCCGTCTGGATGCCGTACTTGGGCTGGTAATACACTTCCAGTTCGTGCTTTTCCAGCGCGTTGCCCAGATCGTTCAACAGGCGCTGATCCCGTTCCTCCTGCTGTCCCATAGCGGTATCATAAATCACAAGCTGCTTTTTATAACGTCCGCGTATCGAGTTGCAGGCAGTCCGCGCACAGTCGAACTGCAGCACCGGATCCATCCCCTCCTGCCAGGGTTTTACCCCCATCCGCAACCGGATATTGGCATTGTGGAACAGGCTGTCCATCTTTGCCTGGAAGCGTTCCAACTGCGCCTGCCAGTCTTCCCTGTGGAGGCAGTAGATATCAAAGCGGTCTGCCGTCACGCGGCTGGCTATACCCTCCGTCTCCGCCAGGAAACGCTGGATCTCCGCGCCCAGTTCTTTCAGGATTTTATCGCCGAACTCCCATCCGTTTATGGCATTGATGGAATGGAAACGCTCGATGTTCATGACGACGGCGTCCATCTGCCTGCCCGGATGATCCTTACAGAGCTTGTTGGCATAGATCAGGAAGAAGTTCCAGCTGAACAGACCGGTCAGCGGATCGTGTTCCGCTTCCGAAATAATCTCGCGTCTTTCGTTCGACTTCGCTTCCGAACGCATATTCCTGACCTGCAGCGCCAGAATGACCGCGGCGATCAGGGCAGCAACCGCAATGGCGTAAGGCAGGTTGTCCCGCAGATAATCTGAAAAGGTGACCCTGGCGTCGCGCAGCGCATAGTCTGTCAGGGACGAATTGAGAGACGCGGCCGGAATCAGGCGGTTGATCTTATTCAGGATCGAATACAGGCAGTCGTCGTCCTTTCTTACAGCAAAAGACAGATTCATGACTTCGCCTGTGGTAAGGGGGGAAAGTTTGAATTTCGCCAGCGACGGGCTCTCGCGGCTGATGCGGTAATTGCTCACCAGCCCGCAGTCCGCTTCGCCGGCTTCCACCGCTTTGTACACGGACGGACGGTCTTTATAATAAGACATGATCCAGTTGGGGAAATGGTCTTTTATGAAAGTTTCATAGCCGGGATTCCCCTCCAAGATAGCTACTTTCATCATCTGGTCGCGGGAAAAGCCCTGATGATCCGACGTCCGGACCACGGCGTACATTTCCGTGCTGACAAAGGGGTCCGTAATGATCAGGCCCCGCTGCTCGCCGTCATACGTGCTGAAATTAACGGGAAAGACGCAGTCGATCTCGCCTTTGGCCAGCGCCAGCATGGCGTCCCCCGTCGTATCATAGGCGCGGGCTACAAAATGCGGGTTCGCGTTCTTTTCCACTTTCTCCGCAAAAGAAAGGTAATCCGCCAGCGCGCCGGTCAGCTTTTTGCTCGTCTCGTCTTCGTCGCAGTACGGAAGGAAATCCTTCCGGTATCCCACGCGGATGACGCCGTGATGGGAAAGCCAGTTGTTTTCTTCTGTGGTCAGGAACTGGTTCACGGAACTGGCCTTGTGGAATTTGTCCGTCATCTGCTGGTTGAAATTCCGGTTCCCTTCAAACAGGCGGTTCATGGCCGCATCCAGATCGCGCTTTAAATCGGGCCGGTTTTTGTTGATGCCGAAGAAAGACTCCGCATACCCGACCTTGACCACGGGGATGATATTGGCCGACCGCCCATACGTGTCCAGCGTCACCAGCATGTCGATCTCGCCTTTGGCCAGCATGTCCAGCAGTTTTGGCGTTTTGGCCGACAGTTCCAGCACCTTCGGGTGGACGTCGTTTTTTTCCGCCCACTTCACAAAGAGCTGTTCCTGGATGCTGTTCTTGTTGACGCCCACCGTCTTTCCGTTGAACGTAGTAAAGTCGTCAGGCCTTACAGTGGCGTTGCCGGGCGCAATAAACACATGGTAATCCTCCGAGCCCATCGGTTCAGAGGAATACAGGATCTTCTTCGCGCGCTCCTCCGTATAAGACACGTCGCTCAGGAGATCGATCTCCCCTGCCATCAGTTTCTCCAGCAGTTCGGACCAGCTTCCTTCCACATATTCATATTTCCAACCTGTATATGTTGCGATACGCTGCTGGTATTCGTAGCCGTAGCCGGAACGCCGCCCGAATTTATCCGTACGGTGGAACGCCGATTCATACCGGCCCACCCGCACCACTTTCGGTTCCGGTTTCTGGGCATATGCGGCGAACGATACCATCAGGTTCAGCGCCATCACCGCCCCCAGTACAAGCCACAGCATCCGTTTCAAACGCATTATCCTCACCCTCCGCATTTCAGGTTTGCTTACGCCCCTGTAATTATATAAGAGATGTATAATACTTTGCCTTATATTGTAACATTTTTTAGTATAAAATACAATAACGGCAGGATGCAATAAGTATACTGTCGCTCGGTTACGGGAACAGCAGTTCCGCCACGTGGACTGCGGTCTTCCCTTCCGGAAGCCCCTGTTTCAGCCCTGCAAAGCAGGAATTGCAGTAACAGGCGACGCGTTTTGTCTGAAACCGCCGGCAGTATTCTTTCAGCCAGGCGTCCGCTTCTTCCGCCGTTTTTTCTGTAATGTCTTTTTGTATTTCCGCAAACCGTCGGGGCGCCAGCGCTAAATTACCGGCGCTTATGGGGGAAAACAGGAATTTGCCGTCAAAGCGCATTTCTTCTTCTGTCCCGGAAAGTTCCACCACTTCCATATTCATTTTACGCAGTACGTTTCGCACGGCTTCCTTTTCCGCCGCTTTTGCCTTTGCCCTGTAGCAGTCCTGCAATGTAATGCGTTCCCCTTTGTAATCCGGGAACGGAAAACCAGTCAGGCCGTCGATCCATTCGTACAGGCTGATTACTTTGGCAGCCGGCCGATTCTCTCCGATAATGATGCTGCAGCTCTCGCAAACAGTAACGGCGATATCATTCCAGCCCGACAGCGCTTTATGACCGGGGCGGCAGCAGCCGACGACACGCGCGCCCTCCGATTCCATAAACCGTTTGATCTTTTCCGAAGTCTCCGGTTTCATCTGGGTAAATTTGCAGCTTGGAAAATAGTATTGCATCACAGATCCCTCCTTGATAAAAGCTGTATCTTTTGTATGTCTTGCCGCAATGAAGATCGTTTTTTAATTACCGTAACACAAATAAAATAACTTCTTCAATACTTTAAGGAAGTGCTGATTAAATATTATAACATGCAGACATTAAAAGACAAAGCAGCCTCAAAAGATTCACGGGAAATTGACATCTTGTGTTAAAATATAAAAAGAAGCCGGACGGAACCGGTTAAAAATCTCGAATTACTTGGTAAGAGCGCGGACCCGTCTGCCCGCATGCCTGTCGGCGCTTTCCGCAAATCGCTTCGCCAGCCTTTCGCCCGCCGGAGCAGATGCAAAAACAGATATGCCGCGTCGGAAAGGAGTCTTTTCATGAAACATAAACTGATTGCATGGTTACTTGTCTTGGCCGCCTGCTTTGCCTTTTATGCCAGTCCAACCCTGGCGGCGGAACGGGACAGCATCTCTGTCACCGGGCATGCCAGCGCGGAAGTCGCTCCCGACATGGCCGTCCTGTTCGGCGGTCTGGAAAAACGGGCCGCCACGGCGGAAGAAGCGCGAGAGAACCTGGCAAAAGAAATGGCGGCCTTCAAACATCTTCTGCTGGTTCAGGCAATTCCCGATCAGGATATCCAGACCATCCACTATTCCCTGCAGCCGGAATACCGTTTTGAAAAGAACCGGCGGAAACTGACAGGCTACGCGGCCCGTGCAGACTATAAAGTAAAAATCAAAAATCTGGAAAAACTCAGCGATATAATTGATAAATCCGTAAATGTCAACCTGCTCATCGACCGGGTCGATTTCGGCCTGAACAACCGCTCGCTGTTTGAAAACCAGCTGCTGGACGAAGCGGTGTCCAACGCCCGTTCCAAAGCCGCCGTAGTAGCGCGGGCCGGGGGACGTTCGCTGGGATATCTGATCCGCGCCAGCCTAGGAACCGTTACCGGCGCGACCCGGACCATGAACCGCAATATGATGATGGCAAAACTGGAAGACGGCGCTGCCATGGAATCCACGCCTACGGAAATCAATCCGGGGGTCATCAGCGTGGAAGCAAACGTAAGCCTTGAATTCGCGCTGGAATAACGGAGCCAGAACGATTACACAGCAGAGCGATTAACCCTTGCCTGAGTTAAAATCCAAAACCGCATCCCGAATTTACGGGATGCGGTTTTAATATTAATCAGCGCTTCCTTAAATTAAAATCTGATATTTCCGGTCAGTCTTTCAGAAAATCATATGGGCGAAAGCAGAAGCGATCACAAGGCTGATCACGGTCCGTTCCAGGAACAGGATGAACAGTTCCGCCAGATTGACGGGGATTTTGGAACCCAGAATCAGGCCTCCTACTTCGGACAGGTAGATCAGCTGGGTCACGGAAACCACGGCTACGATAAAACGGGTCATGTTGCTGGTAATGTTGCTGGCCGCCAGGATGGAGGGAGTAAACATATCCGTAAAACCGACCACCATGGTCTTGGATGCAGCCGCCGCTTCCGGTATATCCAACAGGTTCAGCAACGGCATAAAGGGCAGTCCCAGGGTTTCAAAAATGGTAGTGTTCAGCGCCAGTACCAGCGCCAGCGTGCCGATGCACATGACTACGGGCAGCACGCCGAACCACATGCCGGCAGCGTTTTTCAGGCTGCTTTCCAGAAACTGCTTTACGCCTTTGTACTCTTCAACCCGTTTGCAGGCAAGGTCCAGGCCGTATTTCCAGGAAGAGGAATAGCCTTCCGGCAGTTCTTCGCCCATGGCTTTCCCGGGAACCAGAAAGGTATCTTTTTTCAGCGACAGAGGCGGGATACGGGGCAAGATCAGCGCGCAGACGATACCGATGACGCAGACCACCAGATAGTAAATCCCAAAATAATCCATCAGTTTCACCTGCGCCAGCACCACGATGCTGAAGGTGATGGACACGGCGGAGAACGTCGTAGCGACGATGGCCGCTTCCCGTTCGGAATAGTAGCCATCTTCATACTGGTTGGCAGTCAGCATAACGCCCAGGGTTCCGTCGCCAATCCAGGAAGTGATGCAGTCTACCGCCGCCCGGCCGGGAATGGTGAACAGGGGGCGCATGACCTTGGTCAGCAGGGCGCCGATGAATTCCAGCAGCCCGAAATCCAGGAGGAACGGAAGCAGCAACCCCGCCAGCAGAAAGATGATGACCAGGACGGACAGCAGCTCCGTCAGCACAAAACCGCCGGCATCCGGCATAGTGATCATATGGATGATGCCCGTTACGTCCTCCCCTGCATCGATCTTCAGGTATGTCAGCCAGATAAAGACTGCCCCGATAACGCGGATCAGCGCCCAGACCGGCGTGGCGGTAAAGGTTTTGTCAATGATGGGGTACGTTGTGATAAAATTGGGCCGCTTCAGGGAAACCACCCCGAGGACGGCTGAAACTGTTACAATGAACACGCACAGCAGAGGAAGATAATCGCCGATGGCGGCGCCGATCATATCGGCCAGGATCTTTACTGCAATGGTCCAGTTGTCATTGTATTTAATCGGCACCATAAATAAAATGATGCCCAGCAGCGAGGGAATGACAAACCCTGCGATGTGTTTCGCGTTTCTTGTCTTCATCAGAATCTGCTTCCGCTCATGGAAGAAAAGCGGTTTTTCCTTTCTCCCGATTGTCCGGGCTCCTGCATTTTTATACAAACGGGCGTTGTGCCGGAGGCCGGTTCGCGACTCCCCGCACGGCGCAAGAGCAAACGGGTTGCAGCATGGATCGCCGCGATGTGTTTGCAACGCTTCCGTATAAATGCATTATTGTATTTTTGCATAACTAAACTATATCACGAAATCGAAAAAGTGAAAATAATAATATTCAAAACTTATCACATTTTTTATTGTCTTTCTATACAAACTGTGATAAATTTTATATATAATACATATAGCAGACAATCGAATGCAGAAAACAGAGACGACGGCAGGCGAAATTGAAAATGCGGCTTTGCCGGGCGCGCCATCTTTGAAGGAGACGGAATGATATGAAAAGGCTTACTGTGTTTCTGATTAGTATATGTACGATACTTTGCTTTACCGTCGGCTGCGGCGTGGAAAAAAAGACGGAAGGACCGAAGGTGTTAAAAGTGGGAACGGAAGTGTTCTTCCCGCCTTTCGCGTTCCGGGACCCGGGGACTAAAGAGATTACCGGCTTTGATATGGACCTGATCCGCGCTATCGGGGAAAAAATGAACATGCAGGTAGTGCTTCTGGACATGAATTTTGAGGCGCTGCTCCCGGCTGTGAAACGGGGCAACCTGAACGCAGCCATTGCGGGCATCACCATTACGCCGGACCGGCAGAAGATCGTGGACATGAGCGATCCCTATTATGAATCCGGCCTTTCCATTGTGGTGCGCAAAGGAGAAGAAGCGAAATGCAAAACGCCGGAAGAACTGAAAGGAAAAACGGTAGCCGTCCAGGCTGGGACCACCGGGGAAGAAAAGGCAAAGCAGCTGGCCGGGGAAAACGTACTGAGCTTTAAAACCAGCGAGGAAACATTCCAGGCCCTGAAAGATAAAAAGGCAGAAGCCATTGTCATTGACAAACCCGTTGCGCGGTATTTAATCCGGAAACAATTTCCGGATGCAGCGGTGGCGGTGGATGCGTTTGCAACAGAGTCCTATGGGATTGTGATGCGTCATCATGGCGACCTGACCCCTAAAATCAACAAAGCGCTGGCCGAATTGAAGAGCAGCGGGGAATACGATAAAATTTACGAAAAGTGGTTTGGGAAAGATACGAAATGAACCACATCTGAGTCAGAAGCTATTGAAGCATCCATTCGCTGATTGCATCGAACGCATTGAGAGGCGTGCATACGAGTGGATCCATATATCTTTAACATAACAGCAAAGCAAAAGCCGCCTGATAAGGCGGCTTTTTTGCTTTATATATAACGATACAGAAGCTGCAGCTAAGGATGGTTTTCATACATTTTCAACTTTTAATGCACTTACTTAAAGGAAGCACTGATTAAAACAGCATGGCAAACACGGATGCGCCGGCCACCGTCAGAATGCCCGCCAGCGCAATGGACAGGGAGCTCATGGCCCCTTCCACTTCTCCCATTTCCAATGCTTTCACCGTTCCCAGCGCATGGCTGGAACAACCGATGGCGATTCCACGGGCAATCGGATGTTCTATCCTGAAAAGTTTGCATATCGGTTCCGCGAAGATATTACCTAAAATTCCCGAAATGATAATCGAGGCCGCTGCAATCGCCACATATCCTCCCAACTCTTCCACGACCCCGATGCCAATGGCCGTGGTAATGGATTTGGGCAGCATGGTAACATAGGACGCATGGCTGATGCCGAAAAGCCGGGCAAAGAACAGCACAGAGAACATGGTAACCAGGACGCTTACTGAGATCCCCGAAAAGACAGCTCTCCAGTTTTTCTTCAGCGTATCCAGCTGCCGGTACAGGGGCACGGCCAGACAGATGGTAGCAGGCGTCAGCAGGTAACTGAGATATCTGGCGCTGTTATTATATGTAATGTAATCAATATGGAAGAGTTTTAAAAACGCGATTGTCAGCAAAATACTGATCAGAAGCGGATTAAACGCCGCGCTCTTCAACCGGTTCTTAATCATGACGCCAAGCCCGTAAAAGACCAGCGTGGATAAAATACCGAAAAATATGGAATGTTGCCAGAATGCGTTCATCTTATTTTTCCTCCCACCGACGCAGCAGGCTCTGCGTAACACGTCCGGTCACAATCATTACAATAAACGTCACGGCAATGATAATCGTTACATACGCCGCAAATGAAGCACGCAGCTCATCCCATGCGTCAATCAGTCCTACAGCGGCGGGAACAAACAGCACCGGCATGATAAAAATCAGGAAGGAGGAAACTTCGTCAATGTCTTGTAGTTTCAGTATGTTCCGCTCCAACAGGAAGAAAAGAAGAAGGATCCCGTAAATGCTGGCGGGAACAGGGAACGGAATAAGCGCGTGCAGCACTTCGCCTATAAACGAAAGCAGAATGATAATCGTAAACTGTTTGAATTCTTTCAACCTTATCGACTCCTTTAAAACAGCAGCAAGATGATAAAAGCTCTGCAACATTAGTTACAGAGCGCTTTTTTCATTGGTGCGCCTGAGACGAATCGAACGTCCGCACCCGGTTCCGGAGACCGGTGCTCTATCCACTGAGCTACAGGCGCATGTTAAATTGTACAGGTGATATTATAGCACAGTTTGCTGATTGAAGCAAATAAAATTTAAGGAAGCGCTGATTAA
>DDQB01000087.1:9296-13734 GCA_002342505.1 Acidaminococcaceae bacterium UBA2453 | reverse complement strand
ATCACGCACCGAAGCGTTTGCGACGTCTTATGAAGGCGGCATCACCCGGGCCACACAAATTACAATTTATTTTATCACACTTCCCACCCCTTTGCACACGGCAAAAAGCAGCCTGCCGTTTCCGACAGACTGCTTGCACATAATGATCCTTTTTACACAAAACGTATCGCAACCGGCGCAGCGCTCACCGCTCCTTTCACCTTATTCACTACGCCGTTCCATCCTTTGCTGATGCTTCTTCCTGCATTGCCGAAGAAATCGGAGATACTGTGTCCCCAGCTCTTCATGGCGCTGCCCGCGCTGCTGCCCCACGCTTTCATGGTGTCGCTGACGCTGGTTCCCAGTGACACTGCCCCGTCCTTTGCCTTAGTTACCGCTTTGGCAGCTTCTTCGGTCAGCTTGATATCGCTCTCCTGTTCCATGCTGTCCAGCGCTTTCTGTACATCATGGATATTCAGCGCCGTCGCTACCGTACCGCCTAAAAAGCTTTCAAATTCTGTAATGATCCGCACTTTCAGTTTTTCGTCCATGGTCGCGTTCAGGGATTCGCCGATATGGCTGCCGATCTTTTCCCCAAAATACGCGCCCAGCAATGCGCCGTTAATGGTGATAGAGCCCAGACTGATACCACCGGTTGCGCCTTCAATGGCGCCGCCTGCCGCCGTGCCTGCCGCCGTGCCTGCCAGGAAACCGATCTGTTTGTAGTCGAAACCAGCCAGCATCCCGATGAGGGATGTCATGGCCGTATCCGTCAGTTTGGCTACGCCTTCCTTGCCGGTGATGATCCCTTTCTTAACTTTCAAAACGGTCTTCGCTTCTTCCACCGCATTGATCGCAATCATGGTAAGCTGCCGCGGCGCTGCCTGGTTCATAATGGAAACCCTGCCGCTGTCCGCTGCCAGTACTAGCCCTACTGCTACCGCTGTTTTGATACCGGAGTCCTGATCTTTTTCCAGATCTTCCCGCATCCGGCGGGCTTCTCTGTCGCTGAGGGACTGCCCTTTCCAGTTCTTACCTGCAATGGTGAACCCGCTGTTACGTCCGCTGCTGGCAATCTTCGGCGCATCGCCGGTCAGCTCTACGGCTTTGGTGATGTATTTCTTAATCTGCCCGTCCAGCCAGCTCTTTTTGCTTTCGCCCTTATTCACCGCTTCCTGCAACGATTTATTCTGCTCTTCCGTTTCCCGGATCGTATCCTGGATCTCCTGCGCGATTTCCGTTATGCGGGCCTTGGACGCATTTTCCATTTTTTCCTGCAGTACTTTTTCCGACCAGGCTTCCAGGGACAACGCTTCGTCCTTTTCCGCAAAACTTACCAGCGCATCAGAAATTGCTTTCTGGATCCGCTCGGCATCCTGTGAGGTCAGCACATCCGTCAGGGAATTTACCGTTTTACGTTCCGGCAGGGAACCCAGATTCAGGGATCCGGTTTTGTTTTCCCCATTCCCTGCGTCCGTTGCGGTTTCCCCTTCTGCAAAGGCAACGCTGCATAATAAACAGAACGAAAGAACCAACGCAAACAACTTCTTCATCGGTCTCCTCCTTCCATAGTGCAAAATCATACATATATTATCACAACCGCAATGTGTTTCGTTGATCGTATTTATAATTTTTGATGCAGGGTTTTAATTTATTATATCACATTCAGTTCATATTTATAATTTAGTTTTTGCTTTTTCTTTTTATCCGCCTGTATGCTAAAACAAAATCATGTTTTTTATATGGCAAAGGACTTTTGTCGCGGATCTTTTTAAACCGCGGATTTTTTAACTGTGAAGCATCCTGTTTGAAAGTTCGGCATTGACAGCTCATCGCTTCCTTAAGTAAAAACGGCAGTTGTCCCGTGCAGGAATAAAAAAGAAAAACCGCGCCGAATTACAGCGCGGTGTCTTGATTTCAGTCATCCCGATCCACTTTATATTTTCGTTCCAGTTCTTTGTAACGGTCCAGCCCAATGAAATGATTGAAGCGGCTGAACTCTACCATATCTTTCAGCGACGCTTCGGTCGTCCCGTTTGCTTTCAGTCCGCTGAACAGATCGTACAGAGCTTTGGAAACGGTATACACGGCGCTGCAGGCCCAGAACACAACGGAATAACCCATTTGTTCCAATTCTTTCGCCGGGATGATCGGCGTTTTTCCTCCTTCAATCATGTTGGCATCCAAAAATGCGCCGGACCCTTCCAGCTCTTTGGCAAACCGTTCAATCTCTTCCCGTGTGCAAAGGCCATCGGCAAACAGCATTTCCGCTCCGGCATCCGCATACCGTTTGCAACGTTCTATCGCATCTTCGATGCCATACACAGCGCGGCTGTCCGTCCGTGCCATGATCATGGTTTCCGTATCGACCCGGGCGTTTACTGCCGCGCGGATCTTCTGCACATGTTCATCGGCTGTAATGACCTGTTTGCCATCCATGTGCCCGCAACGTTTCGGCCACACCTGGTCTTCAAAAAAGATGCAAGCCGCTCCGGCTTTTTCAAATTCAGATTCCGTACGGATCACATTCAATGCGTTGCCGTACCCGTTATCGCCGTCGGCAATTACGGGGATATCCGTGGCATCACAGATTTCTTTCAGCGCCGTCGCCATCTCCGTCATGGAAAGCAGGCCCACATCCGGCTGCGCCAGATGCACTGCCGTTACGCTGTACCCGCCCATGGCAAGGCATCGGATTCCTGCCATCTGCGCAATTTTCGCCGTCAGTGCGTCGCCAACTCCCGGTACGATCACGATCTCTTTTCCGGATAACAGAGCGCGCAGCTCTTTCCGTTTTTGCGTCGCTGTTTTCATAATGATTCCCCCTCCAAAATGAATTCTGTATTAAGGAAGCACAATAAAAAAAGACCTCTCAAACCCGAGAGACCTTTCCTTTTCTTTCAAAATGCTTCCTGCCCGCAAAGCAAACTGCTGTTGCTTTCTTTTATAATATTGTTTTAAGGAAGCGCTGATTCCATGCATCTGTTCTTCCTCAGGCCATCCAGGTATATGGCGGAGCGGGTGGGATTCGAACCCACGTGCCGCGGACGGCTAACGGATTTCGAGTCCGCCTCGTTATGACCACTTCGATACCGCTCCGAAACAATTAGTATTATAGCATAGTTTTCAAATCTTTGCACAGAAAAATCTTCTGCTTTTTCTTTTTTTGAAATGCTTTTTCAACAGAAGAACACTGTCTCTCCTTTCACAGAACGGATTCCGCCCTGCGCCTTTAATATACAACCCATATCATTCCGCAACAAAGCAAAATCGTTTCCCTTAACGGCAGGATGCAAAAAAATCCTTTATCACTGCGGCGCACCGGTCTTCCAGAATGCCGCCGATGACCTGCGGCTGATGGTTCAGCAGCGGATGGGACAGCACGTTGAACAGCGACTCCACCGCCCCGGCCCGGTTGTCCCGGCAGCCGAAGATCACGGTGTCGATGCGGCTGTTGTAAATCGCGCCTGCGCACATTGGGCAGGGCTCCACCGTAACATAAAGGGTGCAGCCGGAGAGGCGCCAGTTATGCAGTTTTTCGCAGGCCTCCCGGATGGCGATCACCTCCGCGTGGGCGGTTGCGTCCATCCACTGTTCCCGCATGTTATGGGCCCTTGCCAGAATCTGCCCGTCTTTTACGATCACTGCGCCAATCGGCACTTCTCCTATGGCCGCCGCTTTCGCCGCTTCCGCAAGCGCCAGTTCCATAAACTTATCATGTTCCATCGTATTCCGCCGCTGTTTCTCAATTTACACGCAAAACCATTTGCATCGCATCGGTTTAAGGAACGCTGCTTCCATGCGTTTCCACAACCCTTCTGTTACTCTTCCTGCATCTCCTGCTCTTCCAGCAGTTCTTCCCACTGCTGCACCAGTTTATCAATCGTCGTTACATATTCTTCCCGCTCTGCCGCCATGGCCCGGCTTTTTTCCAGATCCATCTGGTTTTCCGGAATGGATATCTGCTTGTCCAGATAGCCCAGCATGGCTTCCTGCTCCCGGATCCGCAGCTCCACTTTTGTAATCAGGTCTTCCAGTTGCGCCGGACTGTGTTTCTTTCTTGCGGGCTTTCTTTTTTCTTCCTGGATCTTTACCTTGCCGTCCCAGGGCTTTCCCGCATCGCGAATCACCGTAGCGGACCCATCGGCAGTTCCGGATAAAGGCCTTGCATCCGTTTTATCAAATTCTTCTGAACCGCTTTGTCTCCCCGCAGAACCTTTTCGCACTTCCACAGCTTCCGGCCGGGCTTTTGCCTTCAGGTCTTCCGCCTGTTTCCGTTTTGCCTTTTCTTCCAGATAGAATTCGTAATTACCTTTATAATCCAAGATCTGCCCGTCTTCAATCTCCCAGATCCGGTTTGTCACTTCATTGACCAGATAACGGTCATGGCTTACCACCAGCACGGTTCCGTCAAACAGCTCCAGCGCCGCTTCTACCGTTTCTTTCGCCAGAATATCCA
>DDQB01000087.1:0-9263 GCA_002342505.1 Acidaminococcaceae bacterium UBA2453 | reverse complement strand
GTACCGATCTCCTTAAATACATCGTCCCCGTGGAACAGCATACCACCCAGCAAAGACCGCGTCTGTTCATCCGTCAGCCCGTATTCTGTCAGGAAATTGTCCAGCAGTGTCTGCTTCGGATCAAGGCGCTCATAGCTCTGCGAAAAATACCCGATCTTCACCCGGTTACCGATTTTCGCTTCGCCTCCCAGGGCAGGGATCTCTCCCAAGATCGTGCGCAGCAATGTGGTCTTGCCGCTGCCGTTGGGACCGATGAGTCCTACTTTTTCCCTGCGGCGCAAAACCAGATCAATGTTTTGCACCAGCACGTTGTCTCCGTAACCGGCTTTCAGATGCTCCAGGATCAGCACGCGCTCGGCCGATTCCGGTGCTTTGGGCAGACGCAGGGAAAATGTCTCGTTTTCCACCGGCGCTTCCAGCCGCTCCAACCGGTCCAACTGCGACTGCCGCCCCCGGGCCATCTTGCTTTTGATTCCTGCTTTAAAACGGCGGATATAGGCTTCCTGCTCCGCGATATAATTCTGCTGGGCTTCATAGGCTGCTTTTTCCGTGCGCATCAAAATATCCTTCTGAGCCAGATATTTCGTGTAATTTCCGGTAAAGGAGCGCAGACGTCCCCCTTCCATCTCCAGTATCCGCGTGGTTACATGGTCAAGAAACGCCCGGTCATGGCTCACCACCAGTACGCCGCCCCTGAAGTCGCGCAGATATCCTTCCAGCCATTCCATCATACGGATATCCAGATGGTTGGTCGGTTCGTCCAGCAACATGAAATCCGGGGAAGAAACCAGCGCCGCCGCCAGCATCAGCCGCGTTTTCTGCCCGCCGGAAAGGGTCGATGCATTCATCTGCCACATGGATTCCGGAAAGGCAAGACCAAACAGGACCATTTTCAATTTTGCTTCATAATTATATCCGTCCAGGTATTCGTAGCGCTGAGTCACACGGGCGTAACTGTCCAACACGTCCTGACTGCCGGACGCCGATGCGGTTTCCAGATCCTTCAGCTTTTTCCGCAACGCCAGGATTTCCGGATTGGCTTTCAGCATAAAGTCCCACACGGACTCATCACCGATACTGCCAAACCCCTGCTCCACATAGCCTACCTGAATACCCGGCTCAAAACTGATCGTACCCCGGTCTGCATACTCCGGCTGCAACAGGCACTTCACCAATGTGGATTTGCCGCTGCCGTTGACGCCCACCAGTCCGATCTTTTCGCCTTTGGCAACCATGAAGCTTACATCTTTAAAGACTTCCTGGATACCAAAAGCCTTTGCTAATTTATCGACCACCAGTTGCATTGCAATTATGCTCCGTAACCGTAAGGATGTTCTTTATGCCATTTCCATGCTGTCCGGATGATCTCTTCCGTGTTGCTGTGCTGCGGTTCCCAGCCCAGTACTTTTTTGCATTTTGCACTGGATGCGATCAGTACCGCCGGGTCGCCGGCCCGTCTTGCTTCTTCTTCCACTTTGAAATTAATGCCTGTCACATTTTTCGCCGTTTCGATGATCTCCCGCACGCTGAAGCCGGCTTCGCTGCCCAGGTTGAACACGTCACTCTTCCCGCCGTTCACCAGATACTGCATGGCCAGCACGTGGGCGTCCGCCAGGTCCAGCACATGGATATAATCCCGCAGGCAGGTCCCGTCCGGCGTGGGATAATCCGTTCCGTAAATGGAAATATGGTCACGCACCCCCTGGGCCGCTTTCAGAATCAATGGAATGAGATGGGATTCCGGATTATGGTCTTCCCCGATAGTGCCATCCAGCGCCGCGCCGGCTGCGTTAAAGTAGCGCAGGGCCACATAGTCCATGCCATAGGCCATGGTGAAGTCCTTCATCATGTTTTCAATCATCAGCTTGGTGCGGCCATACACATTGGTGGGAACGGTAGGGAAATGCTCCTCTATCGGCGTTTTCTTCGGTTCGCCGTACACAGCCGCGGTAGAAGAGAACACAATGTGATCCACCCCGGTCTCATGCATGGCAATCAGCAGATGCAGGGTACCTTCTACATTGTTATAATAGTATTTGGCCGGGTCCGTCATGGATTCCCCTACCAGGGAGGAAGCCGCAAAGTGAATGACCCCGTCAATTTCATGTTCCGCCAGGATATGCTTTAAGAAAGGCACATCGTGGATGTCGCCCGTAATCAGCTGCACATTGTCGGGCACAGAAGCTTCGTGCCCGGTAGAAAGATTGTCGTATACAATGGGCGTAAAATCTGCCGATGCCGCCAGGGCCCGCACCGTATGGGAACCGATATAGCCGGCGCCGCCTGTCACTAAGATATTCATAGTCCTGATCTCCTTGTCTTTAGGAAACACTGATTAATTCGTCCGCGCGCTTACTCTGTATAAGCGATTCGCTCGCAAGCAAGCTTGCGGCTCTCNNCGCCTTCGAGCCATTTCCTTGCCATTCGCAATACGCCCTCGCCAATCGCACAAACTCATTTAATCAGTATTTCCTTAATTCAAAATTCATGTTTCTTTCTGCAAAAACAAAACCGCTTGCTTTATTATACAACAAGCGGCTGTTTTTACAAAATAAAATGGTGCAATCGAAAACCAAAGCGTCTCCTCTGACACATATACAAAGTCAGATCCGCATATTCTTACTTTTCTTTTGCCACAATCTCTTTCAGATATTTCAAAAATCCGTCCCGCAGATCCGGACGGCGCAGGGCGTATTCCACAGAAGCTTCCAGGAAGCCCTGTTTATCGCCAACGTCATAGCGGCGTCCTTCAAAATTATAGGCGTAAATGGACTGGATCTTTAACAGGGCCCGCAGCCCGTCCGTCAGCTGTATCTCTCCCCCGGCGCCCGGATCTGTCCGCTCCAGGATCTCAAAAATCTCCGGCGTAATGATGTAGCGCCCCAGCACTGCCATACGCGACGGCGCTTCTTCCACGGGCGGTTTTTCTACCATATCCGCCACGGCGAATGTACGCGGGTCGCTGGTGCCCCGGGTTGCCACAATTCCATAGGAAGACACCTTCTCCCTTGGCACTTCCTGTACCCCCAGGACCGAAGTTCCCGTTTTTTCATACACATCGATCAGCTGGCGCAGCGCCGGCTTTTCATCATTATACACTACGTCGTCACCTAACAGCACGGCAAAAGGCTCGTTGCCGATAAACTGTTTGGCGCACAGGATCGCGTGGCCCAGTCCTCTCGGTTCCTTCTGACGGATATAATGGATACGGATGTCGGAAATGCTCCGCACCATATCCAGCAGTTCCTGTTTTCCTTTTTCTTCCAGATTCAGTTCCAGTTCGATACTCCGGTCAAAATGGTCTTCGATAGCCCGTTTACTCCGCCCTGTAATAATCAGGATGTCCTCGATCCCGCTGGCCAGCGCTTCCTCCACAATATACTGGATCGTAGGCTTGTCTACGATGGGAAGCATCTCTTTCGGCGTCGCTTTGGTAGCCGGCAAAAACCGGGTTCCCAGGCCCGCAGCCGGAATCACGGCTCGGGTAATAGTTTTAAATCGTACACTCATGCTGGTTCACCGCCAATTTCCTGTAATAATTCCTGTGTCTTTTCCGCTAACAACTGTCTGTCCCCTCTGGTTTCCACGTTCAGCCGGATCACCGGTTCCGTATTGGAGGCGCGCAGGTTAAACCGCCAATTCGGGAACTCCATGCTGAGCCCATCCAGTCTGTCCGCTTTTCCTTCTTTATATTTCTTTTCCAGTTTCGCAAGAACTGCTTTACTGTCTGCCACTTTCCGATTGATCTCGCCGCTGCAGGGGAAGGCGTCTTCCATGGACCCTATCAACTCCGACAGTTTCTTCCCGCAGGAACACAGCATTTCACAAACAATCAGAGCGGTGATCATCCCGCTGTCACAGAAAGTAAAGTCGCGGAAATAATGATGGCTGGACATTTCCCCACCATAGATCACATCGTTTTCACGCATGCATTGTTTCATAAATGCATGCCCGCTCTTGCAGCGGATCGGAATTCCGCCGTGGCTTCTGACAATGGCTTCCGTATTCCATACCAGTCTGGGATCGTACATGATCTTACATCCGGGATATTTGTGCAGGAAATTCTCTGCCAACAACCCCACCAGGTAATACCCTTCCACAAATTTTCCCGTTTCATCGCAGAAGAAACAGCGGTCAAAATCCCCGTCCCAGGCAATACCAAAATCCGCCTGGTTCTTTACTACTGCGTCACTCGTCGCCTTCCGGTTCTCTTCCAGCATGGGGTTGGGAACTCCGTTGGGGAATGTGCCGTCCGGTTCGTAGTTTATTTTTATAAATTGGAACGGCAGGTGCTTTTCCAGTTCGTCAACAACAGCACCTGCGCCCCCATTTCCGGGATTCACCACAATTTTTACAGGTTTAAGCTGCTTCAGGTCGATGTATTTCAGAATATGTTCTGTATAGGGCCTTAGAATATCCTGCCCTGTCAATATGCCGCGGGCTTTTCCGGCCATCAGGTGATGAGGGAAATCATCTTTTCTGACCATCTCTTCTATTTCTTTCAGCCCGGTATCCATACCGACCGGACGGGCATCACGCCGCACCAGTTTCAACCCGTTATAACTTGCCGGATTGTGACTCGCTGTAATCATAATGCCGCCGTCCGCATTCAGATAGGATGTGGCAAAATAAATCATCTCCGTACCGCACTGGCCGATATCGATCACATTGGCGCCGCCGTCCTGTAATCCGTCGCACAGGGCGCTCTGCAGTTTCGGTCCCGTCAGCCGGATATCACGGCCAACAACTACAGATTCCGCGCCAAACAAAGCGCAGAAGACTTTCCCCACTCTGTATGCCAGTTCTTCATTCACTTCTTCCGGACAGAGTCCGCGTATGTCATACGCCTTAAACGCTTTAGTATTCAACATTGTCTCCACCCCGTCTGTCGCATCAGTAACTGCAAAAAAAGAATACAACTGTTACACGCAACAGATGTAGTTCTGTTTTCTTATATCTATTTTATTCTACTAAAAAGAAAAAACTCCTGCTCATTCTGAAATAAAAAACAACAAGGCGCTCACTGTTCCAGAAAAATCAGGGAGGATCTATTATAAACACCTTGTTGTCTCCGAATATTGATGCAAGAATTATGGAACCGCTGATGAATTAAAATCAAATTACATAATTCCGTTCCCGCAAGACCTGCTCCGCCGCTTCGCCAAGAAACCAGCGTATCGTTGTAAAAAAAGCGGGATAGTTATCTTCTGAATTGGGTATCAGCAGCATCCTGGCCAGCTGATCCATGGATTCTTCCACAGATATCCCCATTCCAGTCAGTTCTGCAACCTGTTCCTGCAGCACTTCAATGACCGCTTTTCGCAGCCGTTTCAGACGGGGCGCGTTCAGATTCAGTTCCACAATTGTATTCTCTGCCTTTTTCCGCAACATTTCCGGACAGGTTTCCATATCGACCGACATGGCGCCGGAAAATGAATCATAGGCAAAGAGTCTTTCTTTTGCAGGAATCTGTAACGGATTCAGTATCGCCGTATTAATCGACTTGCCGCCTTTAGGCACATCGCAGCTCCGGTCTTCTTTTACTTTTGAAAAACGATACCCCGCTTCTTCTACCCGGGGCTGGCTTCCTCCATGGCAGGCCCCCAGCATGTTCTTCCACTCCAGATGGTAATTACGCTCTTCGTTTTCCGTTCCGGTCTTCGGATGAAAATGCTCGACCCGGAAGTCATCAACCAGATCCTCTTCATCTGTCAGTTTTATATCAATTTCGCAATAGGCGCACAATCCATGCTGATCATGCAATATCTGCTTTTTTACCTGCCGGTAACCGTCCCGGCTGCGGTGGTGGAATTTTTCCCATGTATCATGAGGATAACGCTGTCTGTACCGAGTCAGCAAAGCCGGTTCTTCCGGACTTTTTTGCACCCGTTTCATACGTTACGCCTCCCTTTTCGATAATCCTGTTCTAATACTATCATACTCAGCATATTGCAATTATCCCTTCCACGTTACCCTGTTCATTAATCTGAAATGTAACAGGGCTACAATCTGCAGAGGACAATCTTTTGCAAACCCATATTTTACAACGGTTATTTCTTCCTGCGGAAATTGCGGACCCGTATATCCATATCTGCCCGCAGCAGCGCAGGCTCCCGTCCCTGCGACCACTGATCCAGCTTTTTCCGAAGCGCAAGCGCTTCTTCACTGTCCCATTTATCTTCATTGACAAGCTGCAGATACCGCTGCAGCGTCCTGACAATGGGAAGCGAAGCCGGCCTGCTTTCCACATGCTGAATATCATGAAGCAACTGGCTGCTTTCCGCTCCCAGCGAAAAAACAGGCTCTTCAATATCCACCAGATCGTTATCCCAGTGGAGGATCCGGATACAGTCTGCGGGAACACTGGTCAGCACCTGCGGGCTGTGGGTCGTAACAATAAACTGCACCTTGGGAAATGCCTTCAGAAAGTCCGTCACGACAGTCTGTTGCCAGGACGGATGCAGATGCATATCCACTTCATCAATTAAGATGATACCGGGCGTATTCAATGTCACTTCCTCTCCCAGATCGGGATTCAGGCGGGCCATTCGGTACGCAATGTCCGCAGCCATACTGATGACGCTCCGGGCGCCGTCGCTCATGGCTTCCAGAGGCAGCTCTCCTTTTTCCGGATGACTAATCAAAAGGTTCTGGGCTGCAAAGCTGTATTTCAAATCATTCCATCCCATGCTTTGGATGCAGGTGATGATCGCTTTATTAACCGCTTTTAAAATCTCTCTGTACGGATTTTTTGCATCCAGATGTTTTTCTGCAATGATCCGGTCATATTCCAGCGCGCTTTCCGATGCATACCGGAACCACTGTGCAAACGTATTGTAGGAACCGCTTGGTTCAAGACATTCAACATATCCGCTGCTGCGCGAAAGATCTACATTTTTCCGTTTCAGCAAGGTGCTGTCGTTCCACATACGACTGGTACCGTAGTAGCCCAGCGCCGGAAGGATCAGCTTCTTATCATCCGGCTGATTGATGGCTTCAACCATTTTCTTTCCATAATCGGAAACGATTTTTGCCGAAACTGAAGATGTCCTCCCTTTCAGCGTTTTCATCTCCCGTTTCCAGGAATATCTTTTTCCGTCGGTAGCCACCACTTCCGTTTCCAGCACCACCGGCAGCAGGTACTTCATCCGCTGAATCTGCAACTCGCTCCTTGATGCCGCCGCATCTATCACCATGCGAACGTCATTCGGCTGAAAGTTCCGCGCTTTGATACCGGGGAATGCAGCCAGATACGGCGCCATAGCAATTGCCAGTCCATCCAGTATCGCCGTTTTCCCTTTTCCGTTTTCCGCTACGATCACCGTCAGGTTCGGGCTGAACTCCATGGTAAAATCCGTATAGCAGCGAAAATTCTGCATTCTTATTTTTGATACGTGCATAGGACGCCCGTGCCTCCTTTATAAAAAAGGCTGAAACAAAATGAAGTTGTAACTTAATTTTGTTCAGCCCCTTGCTTTACAATTTAGAAAAACGCCGGTAAATCCGTATGTTTTTTAAAAATTGCTTTATAATTATTTTATTTCTTTGCAGCAGCGCCTTTTTCTTCAGGAGCCTTTGCATTAGGATCAACTACGCGGAAATCCATCATGGAGAACTTTCCGTTTGCGCCTTTAAACACTACATCTACTGCCATAACAGCGCCTTTTTCAAATTTAGCTGCATACCGAAGGATGTGTCCGTCTTCAAACACCTGATATACGCGCAGGTCTTTCTGCGTCATCTTACCAAGATTTTTGTCCAGATCGGCAAACATTTCTTTATACTTATCTGCAGTAAATTCTTTGGACAGAGACGGATCCATAAAGTTTACTACTTTCTTGTAGTCGCCGCCGCTAAAGAACTGGGTCACAATTTTGTCTTCCGCATCCAGATCTGTACCATAGCTGGCAGAACAAATTGCAGAAAAGCTCATCATAGCCGCCATTAAAAACATAACAAATTTCTTTTTCATTCTTACTTCCTCCTGTAATATAAATGGATAATTCACTTTATCAAAGGATATTCACGCCATAATCCGCAGCAATGATTCCTTATCAACAATTTTATTATACTCCAAATTTATGACAAAGTTGCGACATTTTGGAAAACTTTATGTCACACTCCGCTTTATCATTTAAGCAAAGTAAAACAAACTTTTATAAATGTAAATATCTCTTACTTTAATTCATTTTCAGGAATTTCGATTTCACCGGTAAACACTTCAACTGCCGGTCCCTGCAGGAAAATATGGTTGCTCTTGCTTTCATAAGTCACTTTAAGCAATCCGCCGCGTGCCTGCACATTCAGAGCCTTATCCATCGCACCGGCTTTTTTAAGACGCATGCAGGCATAACATACTGCGCAGGCGCCAGTACCGCAGGCCAGCGTTTCTCCGCTTCCACGCTCCCACACTCTGAATTTGACAGTATTGTCATCAAGGACCTGCACGAATTCTGTATTTACCCCTTCCGGAAACAGTTTGTGATGCTCAAACTGCGGCCCGAGATCATCCAAATCCAGAGCATCTACATCCGGAACAAAAACAACAAAATGAGGATTTCCCATGGAAACAGCAGTTCCGTTAAAGAAAAACTTCTCTTTATACGTCTTATTATCAGTACCAACAATCGTAGTCTCACGTAATACAAGGGACTGATCTACGAAAATATAATGATCCGTTATCATCGGAATCATTCGGGGACGCGTCTCCGGTTCACCCATATCGACTTTCGCTTCTGTAACTTTTCCATCTTCAATGATAAGATCAATCACTTTAATCCCGCCAAGGGTCTCAATAGCAACAACGTTCTTATCCGTCAGTTGATGGTCATAGACAAATTTTGCAACGCAGCGCACGCCATTACCGCACATTTTTCCTTCTGATCCGTCCGCATTGAACATGCGCATCTTAAAATCTGCAACTTCTGAAGGGCAGATCAATATCAAACCGTCGCTGCCGATACCATAGTGGTAACGGCTAACATATCTTGCAACTGCTTCGGGATTGGACATTTCCTTTTGCGTGCAGTCAACATATACATAATCGTTTCCGCATCCATGCATTTTAGAAAACTTAAACTTCATGCTTTCATCCCCTTATATGATTTACTCATTCTCCATGACACAATCAAATTTTACAAATTTTGCGTTATTATGTTATTATATCGTGTTTAAGGAAAATGAACAAGTCATAAATTAATCATAAGAATATATTTATTTAGTACAATCTTATGTAAAATAAAACAACGTCCCACGGTTCACGC
>DDQB01000053.1:3023-13389 GCA_002342505.1 Acidaminococcaceae bacterium UBA2453 | reverse complement strand
TCCAACTTCATCCGCAACATTTTCAAAAAAGCGCAACGCGTCGCGAATTCTTTGGCATTCACACATAAAAAATGAAATTAACTCTTTCCTGTTAAAGCGCTTTATGCTAAAATAAGTAACGATAAATAAAATCAAAGGAAGTGTAACAAAATGAACACTGTTTCTGTTTACAAACTGCGCTTAGCCCGCACACTGTTCAACAATTTCTACCGCGCCCGCCTGCAGGACGCCAACGGCGAAGACGCCGGCCAGTTATTGATCGTACCCGGACTGCCCTTAGACCGCAGCCAGTTACCGGAAAACGCGCCGGTGGCAGATCCCTATCTGCTGGTCATCGTAGAAGACGCCAACATCAACAAGGACAACGTGGTTGATTTTGAAGAAGGCGTGTCCCGCGCCGTGCTGGCAAAGTTCACGACCGAAACCACCGCCTTCGACCACTGCGAGTTTTATTATCCCTCCCCTGCATTCTACTTTGCCCAGGAAGAAGAGGAATAACAGAATTATGGAAGCGTTGCAAAACTTCGTCATGAGAATTGCAACGCTTTTATTTCAACTTTGCCGCCAAAACTTGAAATATAGATTCAGGAATCCTGTTCTTATTTCAAGTGCAAAAACAACAGACAACGTAAAAGTTACAGGCAGGACTCTCCTCCATGAAAGTCCTGCCTGTATTTTTATTTCTTCATTATATTATGTATCGTCCCGGTTCCTCAGCAGGTGTGGCACTTGTCGTACAGCCCGGCTTTTTTCAGCACGCGTACTGCCGTCTCGCCAATATGGGCCACGGTGTCCGCCACTTCAATGCCCGCTTCGTTCAACGCTTTGATCTTGTCGTCCGCGGTGCCCTTGCCGCCGCTGATGATGGCGCCCGCATGGCCCATGCGTTTGCCCGGAGGCGCCTGACGGCCGGAGATGAACCCGATGACCGGTTTCTTCATGTTGGCTTTGATCCATGCCGCCGCTTCTTCTTCCGCGGTGCCGCCGATCTCGCCGATCATGATCACGGCCAGCGTGTCGTCGTCTTCATTAAAGGCTTCCAGCGCTTCAATGTAATCCATGCCTTTTACCGGGTCGCCCCCCAGGCCGACGGCGGTGGTCTGACCGATGCCCGCCATGGTGAGCTGGTAGGTGGCTTCGTAGGTCAGGGTGCCGGAGCGGCTGATAACGCCTACGTGGCCTTTCTTATGGATATACGTGGGCAGCAAGCCCAGTCGGCATTCATCTACCGTTAAGATACCGGGGCAGTTGGGTCCCAGTACGCGGGTCTTCTTCCCTTTCATATAAGCGCGCACTTTTACCATGTCCTGCACCGGGATGTGCTCGGTGATGCAGCACACAAAATCCAGTTCCGCGTCAATGGCTTCACAGATGGCGTCCGCCGCGAACCGGGCCGGAACATAAATCACAGAAGCGTTAGCGCCGGTGGCTTCCTTGGCTTCGCTGACCGTATTGAATACGGGAATCTTGCCTAACACTTTCTCCCCGGCTTTGCCCGGAGCTACGCCGGCTACTACATTGGTGCCGTAGTCCAGCGCAATTTTCGTATGGAATGTAGCCTGACGGCCCGTAATACCCTGTACGATAAGTTTTGTATCTTTTCCTACAAATACTGCCATCTTTTAGGCCTCCTTTCCTTCCGCTCTCTTTGCTTTCAGTTCCGCAGCCAGCTTCACTGCCAGCTCTGCGCCCTCTTCCATCTTGGCAACCGCGTGAACCATGGGCAGGTTAGCTTCTTTCAGAATGCGACGCCCTTCTTCATGATTGGTACCGTCCAGGCGGGCGATGACCGGAACCCGGAGGCCAACGACCTTCGCAGCTTCCACAATACCGCCGGCGATCACGTCGCACTTGTTGATGCCGCCGAAGATGTTAACGAATACGCTGTGCACCTGGTCGTCGGACTGCATGATGCGGAAGGCTTCCGCAATTTTTTCTACGGTACTGTCGCCGCCTACGTCCAGGAAGTTGGCCGGCTCGCCGCCGTAGTATTTGATGATATCTACCGTAGCCATGGCCAGGCCCGCGCCGTTTACCATACAGGCCACGTCGCCGCCCAGGTTTACATAAGACAGGGAGGCTTTGGCCGCCGCGCGTTCTTTCGGATCTTCTTCCGCTTCGTCCCGCAGGGCTTCAACTTCCGGATGGCGGTAAATGGCCGCGTCATCAAACTGGAGCTTGGCGTCCAGGGCCACTACTTTATTGTCAACCGTCACCACCAGCGGATTGCATTCTGCCAGGGTGCAGTCTTTTTCCACAAACAGGTTGTACAGGTCCATCATGCATTTCTGGGCTTTGGCGATGACCTTGTCCTTAAATTTCATGTTATAAGCCATGCGTTTGGTCTGGAACGGCATCAGGCCGATGGTGGGATCGATGTATTCCTTAAAGATCCGGTCCGGCATTTCCGCCGCTACCTGTTCGATTTCCATGCCGCCTTCCGCGCTGCCCATCATCACGATCTTGGCAGAGTCCCGGTCGATAACGAAACCCAGGTAATATTCCTTTTCAATATTGCTTCCCTCTTCTATCAGCAGACGGTTTACCACTTTTCCTTCCGGGCCGGTCTGGTGTGTTACCAGTACCTTGCCCAGAATCTGGGAAGCATAGTATTTCACTTCGTCGATGTTGTGGGCCAGCTTAACACCGCCGGCCTTACCGCGTCCGCCTGCGTGGATCTGGGCTTTCACCACCGCGATAGGCGCATCAAAGTCCTTGGCGATACGGGCCGCTTCTTCCGGGCTGAAGGCCGGGCTGCCGTTGGGCACGCTGATGCCGTACATTTTCATGATCTGTTTTGCCTGATACTCATGAATCTTCAAAATGTGATCCCTCCTTAAAATTGTAAAAATTGATTCTTATCTTTATACTGTCATTACTATATATTATCTTATTTTTCAAAAACGATGTCAACCAATTTATCGTTTAGCGTACTCTTTTTTTAGAAAACTCCGTAAATAACACACGCTTTTCACGCTCCACTCGCAAGCCGATTGCCCTGTGCGAAACACCATTGCATTTTCATTCGCAACCATTTTTCATATGCGAAATAACCTTTACCGTTTCATTCGCAACCAGATCACAAAGCTTTCAGTTGCGGCGACTTTTCCTGCAGCTCCAGACTGCGGACAGAAATATTGACGCGCTGCACATGCATGCCCGTCATGGTCTCTACCTTGTTCTTGATCTTCCGCTGCAGCAGCCGGGACACTTCAAACACCCTGACGCCGTAATACAGATTGATCTCCACATGGACCGAAAGGCCTTTGTTATCTGTACGGCGGCGCACATGGATGTAATGGATCCGGGCCACGCCAATCATCTTTTCTACTATTATGTTTATGATGTCTTCAATCACATAATCCGAGATGAGGATCGTTCCGTAGTAGCTGAAAGCCGGACGCACGATGGAACGGCTTTCCTGGCGGGCGCGTTTGTTTTTGGAAAAGATATTGTAAGGCAGGTTGGCAAAGAAGCCTCCGAAATGCTGCTTCAGCTCCACCGTAGGCACAGGGACGATGTGCTTTCCGTACCGCAGCCGGGACTCATGCGCTTTTTTAATTTCCTGTTTGGTTGCAATGTCGGTAATGTAGATCGTCTTTAACGGCTTCGGCAGGACCAGCCGCTCTATGATTTTTTGGATCATCCGGTCCGACGTGGCAATGATCAGGATGCGGCGGATACCGGAACGGGCCAGCGCCTCCCTCACTTCGGATGCGTGACTGTCTTCGTAGAAGATGGCTCGTTTCACAGCCTGCACACGGTTCTGTTCACTTTTGGCCGAGGTGCCGGCTACGATCTTCGGTCCCTGGATCAGCAGCCCGTCGTCAATGATGGCGTCGCACTGATACTTGTGCGCAACTCCGATGGCGCGATGGCTTTTGCCGGATCCGCTTGGACCTACAAATGCAATGACTTCCATGGTATTTCTCCGGATAACAATTCTAATTTATAACATTTTTGCCAGCTCGATCAGCGTTGCAGTTCCAAATGCAGTGCATCCTTCCGGAATGTGCCCTTCCGTTTTTTTCGCGGTGGACGTTCCGCCAATATCCAGATGAGCCCAGGGAATGCCCTCATCCACAAAGCTGCCGATAAACACGCCGCCGGTAATGACGCCGGCCGGACGGCCTGCGCTGTTGACTATATCCGCGCAGCTGCTTTTGATCATCTCTTCCGCTTCTTCCACAATGGGCAGCTGCCACCATTCTTCCCCAACCCGATGGCCGGCATTTTTAATCGCGTCTGCCAGCGTATCGTCATTGGATACGATGCCGGACGTATGCTCTCCCAGCGCCAGGATCACCGCGCCGGTAAGCGTAGCAATGTCGATCACCTTTGCCGCTCCTTTCCGGCAGGCGTACCACACGGCGTCCGCCAGCACCATGCGTCCTTCCGCATCGGTGTTGACCACTTCAATAGTCTTACCGCTGGCAGCCCGTACAATATCGCCGGGGCGCTGGGCTGAACCGGAGGGCATGTTTTCTGCGCAGGACAGGATACCGATCGCATTGACTGGCAGTTTCAGTTCCGCGATAGCTTCCATGGCGCCCAGGACGGCAGCCGCGCCTGTCATGTCGTCTTTCATTTCACCCATGCCGTCGGAGGGTTTGATGGAAATGCCTCCGCTGTCAAAGGTGATGCCTTTTCCTACAAATGCAGCAAAAGGTTTGTCGCCGCCGTTGGCATAACGAAGAGAAACCATCTTCGGTTCCTGCGCGCTGCCTGCCCCTACGGCCAGGATCGCGCCCATTCCCAGTTCGCGCATTTCTTTTACCGAAAGGACTTCGGCTTCCATTTTGGATTTTTTCGCAACCGCAACGGCTTCCTTCGCCAGCGCTTCCGGGTTCATTACGTTGCCCGGCTCGTTGGCCAGGTCGCGGGCATGACAGATGGCACGGCAGATGACGGAAGCTTCTTTTAAAATTGCCTCCGCGTCTTCGATTTCGTTTACAATCGTTACCGCGATCTGGTTTTCATCGGCAGGCGCTTTGGTATTTGGATCCGCATCACTGGCCGCGGCTTCTTTTGCAAAAACGTCTGCTGTCTTTGCTGTTTGATGTTCCGTCAGCTTTTCTGCGTTTTCTTTTTTATTTTTATATTTGTCGAATTCGTAACTGCCCAACAGCAGTCCTTCCGCTAACGCTTTCAGGTAATGGCCGCGTTTCGGATTTTTCAGAATCGGTCCGGCCGCCACGGCCTTTTCAATTTTATGTTTGCGTAATTCCCGCGCAACATTTCCGGCTGCCGCGCGCAGATGGTTCGGCGTACATTCTTTTCCTGCTCCGATGCCCGCCAGGACGACATGCTGAAAGGTTTTTCCGTTTTTAACCAGCAGCGACGTAATCTTTCCTGTTTCCGTAAAGGCATCCTTCTGTTTCTGCACTTCAAAGGCAATCACATCAAACAGTTCCTCCGGCAACGAAAGATGACGGATGTGATCCACGCACTCTTTACACAAAAATAAAACGATTGCTTCCGCGTTTTTATACAGCGCGTTTTTTTCTTTGCTGCTCTTTAAACAAATATTCTGTTTCATTCTTTTCCCTCGCGTAAGTTTTTATTATCTGTAAGCAACCGCGTTGATCGCGCTGTCCAGAAAACTCTGTCCCGATTTGCGCCTCAGCTGCAGGTCGCTGACCAGTACCCGGCGCACGTAAATCTTCCGGTCATTTACATAGTAGCTGCTGCTGGAATGGATCACGTACGGCTCTCCGTTTTCCATCCCCAGATAGATCATAATGTGTCCTTTCAGCGACACGGCAGAACCGGGCGCCAGCGTTTTAAATGCCGCCATCCGTTCGTCATGGTTCAGGTTTGTAAAATCAGTCACCTGTCCCGGCACTTTCACCAGTTTGGAGGTGTTACGGGGAAGGTCCAGTCCCATGGTGCGATACACAGAACCGACCAAAGAGGAGCAATCCACGCTCTGCATGACGCCGCCCCAGCCGTAAACAGAGCCGTAGAACTTAAACGCCTGCCGGATCGCCTGGTTGGCTGTGTAAGGCAGATACCCGCGGTGCAGGTCTTCCCCTTTGTTCAGCCAGACATGTTTTTCTTTTAACTGTCCGGTCTTATCATCTTTATAAGGCAGCGCCACCTGCCAGCGTTTTTTGTTTTCCTGCAGCAGCAACAGTTTCGCCCCCATTAAATGAAAGACGTCTTCCCCTGCTGTCCGCGTGGTGAAGTCGCGACCCGTCACCACCAGAAAATCGTCCGGGTCCGCATAGCGTTCCCACTGCTCCCGGGAGCAAAGGGCCACATCATTGCGTGCTATCCATCCAAACAGATTGTACAGACGTACATAATAGTACTTTTCATCTTTGGACAGGTGCAGTATTGCCACCGGTTCCCCCGCTTCCAGAACAGAGTCCTGCACGTTGTCGTAATACACATCGTCCGGTTCGTCAAAAAGGCCGTCGGCTAACGGCAGGTTGCGGATCATAGCGTGACGTACGGTTACACCGTATAACACCGGCACGCTTTCCTCTTCTCCAGGCAGCGCATCCAGATTCATATTATCCCTGATTGTTTCCTTCTCTGCTTCCGTCACTTCTTTTCCGTTACGGTACACCGCGCCTTTCATCGCCCACGTGTTGGATATCCATGGCAGGAACTCCCGCACCGGCATAGAGGACGGCAGCGATTTCATCTCCGTCACATCCAGATCCGCCTGATACAGTTTCCGGTTGAACGCCGCAATCTGTTCCGGATTCAAAATGACCTGATCGCCTTCACTGTTTTTTCGTATCCAGTACGACGCTTCTGTCAGCTCGCCGGATTCTACAATGCCGGCCAGCGCGGAAGACGAAACGCAAAAGACAAGCATGCACGCAAATAAAAACGATTTGATTGAAATGCGCTGGTAAAAGTTATCCATATTCCACTCCGCTAGTTTTAATCTTGTCCGGTTCCTTATTTGCTTTGTTTCTTCTTTTTCCAATTTTAATCATTTCAACTTTTCTAAATCATGTATCTTTCTTACATTATTATAACCGATAAAAAAAACGTATTCAATAACCTTGCGGTTAAAGAATACGCTTAATTTAATCTGATCCCGGCACCTGCCTTCCCCGAGTTCTCCCTAAACAGGTCAGGCAGATGTCTGTATCAGTTTGTGAACAAATTATAAACTATATTCAAAGGAAATGCAAACTTTTTTCAAAATTTGACCTTTTGATAGCATTGATTCCCAATAAATCGGTTACTTTGTAACACTATGCAACAGATCACAGGGCAACGCATGACAGGTTACATTTCCTGAGCCGATCAGATCAGCCCGTTTTCTTTGATGATGGCTTTCATCTTTTCAAAGGCGCCTTCGGTCATGGGCGTCAACGGCAGGCGCGGCGCTCCGGCGTCAATGCCGGTGACCAGGGTAACGGCTGCCTTGACCGGGATCGGATTGGTTTCAATGAACATAGCATTTGCCAGCGGAACCATACGCTTGTTGATCTCCGCCGCTTCTTTTACGTTGCCGCTTTCATAGGCATTCATCAGATCCTGCAGGATTTCGCCGCCGATGTTGGCCAGCACGGAAACCACGCCGGTGGCGCCAACGGAAGCAAAAGGAAGCAACAGTCCGTCGTCGCCGCTGTAAATGGTAAAGTCCGCAGGCAGTATACGGAACAGTTCCGCAACCTGGGCTACATTGCCTGCCGCTTCTTTAATGGCAACTACATTTTTGAAATCCTTGGCGATGCGCGCTACGGTTGCCGGCGGGATGTTCGCCGCGGTACGTCCCGGAACATTGTACAGGATGATGGGTTTTTCCGTGCATTCGGAAATAGCTTTGAAGTGCTGGTAATATCCTTCCTGGGTCGGTTTGTTATAATAGGGACCCACGATCAGGAAACCGTCCACGCCGATCGCGTCCGCAATTTTTGTAGTCTCAACGCTGTTCGCCGTGTTGTTGGAACCGGTTCCGGCAATGACCGGGATGCGTCCGTTGACCTGTTTTACCACGGTTTCCCAGATGGCTTTCTTCTCTTCAATCGTCATGGTAGCGGCTTCACCGGTAGATCCGGTTACCACCAGCGCGTCCGTGCCGTGGGCGATCCACCATTCCACTAACTGTTTCGTCGCTTCCAGGTTCAGGCTGCCATCAGCGGCAAAGGGCGTTACCATCGCGGTCAGTACTCGGCCAAAATACGGATTCTTCATAACTTTCCACTCCTTTTTTCTATACTGTTTATTTTTCATTTTCCTTATTACAACTTGCGGGTTATGCAGCAGCGACACGCCTCGCCTGCTGCTTCACGATTACGATTACACCCATTCGTTTTTGATCATGCATTCCGCGATCTGCAGGGTATTCAGCGCGGCGCCTTTGCGGATCTGGTCGCCCACTACCCAGAAGTTAAAGGTGTTGGGGTTGGAGAAGTCGCGGCGCAGACGGCCTACATAGCAGTCATCCTTATCGGATGTGTACAGCGGCATGGGATAGATCTGCTCTTCCAGATTGTCCTGCACCTGCACGCCGGGGAAGTTCTCCAGCGCTTTGCGCATGTCCGCCAGTTCCAGATCGTGTTCAAATTCCACGTTCACGGATTCGGAATGGCTGCGGTATACGGGAACGCGGACCGTAGTCGCAGTGATGCGCATATCATAATCGTCAAAAATCTTCTGGGTCTCATTGACCATCTTCATTTCTTCTTTGGAATACAGGTTGTCCAGGAATACATCGATCTGCGGAATCAGGTTAAAGGCAATGGGATAATGTTTCTTCAGGCTGGCAGAGGGCAAAATGTGCGGAATCATCTCCCGGCCTTCCGCATAGGCTTTGGTTTCGTCCGTCAGCTCGTCGATGCCTTCCTTGCCGGCGCCGCTGACTGCCTGATAGGTGGAAACGACGATACGTTTGATGCGGGCCAGATCGTACAGCGGTTTCAGCGCCATGCACATGATGATGGTAGAGCAGTTGGGGTTGGCGATGATGCCTTTATGTTTCAGGATCGCCTGGGGGTTGATCTCCGGAATAACCAGCGGCACTTCCGGATCCATACGGAAGGTGCTGGAGTTATCAATAACGACTGCGCCGGCTTTTACCGCAATGGGAGCAAAGTCTTTGGAAATGCTGCCGCCTGCAAACAGGGCAATGTCGATGCCGTTAAAGGAATCTTCTTTGGCTTCCTGCACCACATAGGTCTTGCCACAGACTTTCAGTTCGGTTCCCGCGCTGCGCTTGGATGCCAACAGGCGCAGTTCCGCAAAGGGGAAATCGCGTTCCTCGATCAGTTTTAAAAACTCTGTCCCTACGGCGCCGGTTGCGCCTAAAATGGCTACGTTGTACTTTTTCATACTCACTTGCTCCTTTTTCTAAATAACTATGGATATGTTACGCTTGCGCAAAGCTTGCTTTGATGAGGCGCAAACAGTTAATTTTATATGAACAGGCTGCTTAATCCAAGATCTGGTCCAGTCCGTACACCAGTCCCTGACAGGAACCGATCTTTTTGCAGGCCAATGCCACGCCCGGCATGTAGCACTCGCGATTGACCGGGTCGTTGATGATCTTCAGGGTTTCGCCCTGGCTGCCGAAGATGACTTCCTGGGAAGCTACATAACCCGGCAGGCGCAGACTGTGGATGCGAATGCCTTCAATGTCGCCGCCGCGGGAACCGGCCAGCGTTTCCCTTTCATTGGGGTGACCCTGTTTATGCGCCTCGCGGACTTCGCAGATCTTCTGTGCGGTTAAGATGGCCGTGCCGCTGGGCGCGTCCAGTTTCTGATCGTGATGCTTCTCAATGATTTCCACATCTTTAAAATATTTGGCCGCTTCTGCCGCCAGTTTTACCATTACGACTGCGCCTAAGGCAAAGTTGGGAACGATCAGCGCCGCAGTATTGTTTGCTTCTGCCAGTTCCTTCACTTCCGCCAACCGTTCCGGTGTGAAACCGGTGGTCCCTACTACGGCGCGGACACCTTTTTTCAGAATGATGCGCAGGGAATCCATGACCACGTCGGGACGGGTAAAGTCAACCACCACGTCCGGCGTTACCGCATCCAGTGCAGCGGCGATATCTGCAAACACCGGTTTATCGCCGGGCAGCGATCTTCCTTCTGCATGGATATCCACACCGGCTGCCAGTTCCAGATCGGGATTGGCCGCCACCATGCGGACAACTTCACTTCCCATACGGCCGAAAGCGCCGTTCACTAATACCTTGATCATAACAAATCCTCCCATTCCCCTTATAAAACTAAAATATTAAATATTAAGTTTGCGATTGCTTACTTTACCAACTATATTATATATGATTTTTATAACGCTGTCAGCTATATCTTCCGTTATTTTGCCCGTTTTTACATAAAAATTTCTATATGTTGTGGAAATTATCTGCTTCCAATCATCTTCGCCCTTTGG
>DDQB01000053.1:0-2913 GCA_002342505.1 Acidaminococcaceae bacterium UBA2453 | reverse complement strand
CGATTCTTGGACGGGCATAGTAAATGGCCGTTGAGAATTATCCCAACGGCCAGCATATTTGCAAACTTTAGTTGAGATAGCTCTCCGCTGCCACAGCTTGCGCCATTTTACAGCGACAGTCCTGAAATTGTTCACTTCAGGCCCAGCTGCCCCATCCCGCCGGATGCGACACTTCGGCGACGTTTCCTTTCCCCCGTTTCTCCGATGCCTCTCCACGGGTTACTCTTAAGCGTCGCGCCTCTATCATTGTATTTTAAGATATTATAATGGGGCGAGAATTACATGTCAAATTTTAATAAGGTTTTTTTGTGTATTGGTGTAAAATCGGTAAATGTTTTGCGATTTTTGCTACATATGTTACAGAAATGGGGAAAAGAAAAACGCCTGTTACATTTCAGCTTCCATGCAGCAGGCGCAGCGAAAGGATCGTCCTTTTCATTTACGCCACGTTCACGTTGCCGCCGAAGCCGCGATGCTTGCCGTCCCAGTCCTTTGTATGTATACATTATATCAGTTTGGGATAGCTTACAATTACCAAGCTCCAGGCTGGCCTTTGGTCGGAAAAACGACCAAAAGCAGAACTGAAATGCAGCCGCAATGCGGGGTGCGCAGCCTGATTTCTATAATTATGAGACTTTGGTTATTGTGTCTGTCTCCCAGTTATACTTCGTTCCAGCATTTTAACGTATCTGTTCGAGAAATCTGCCATTGCGTTCTCCCTCAAAATGAGATCAATATATTTCACAACAGCAATTCTGATAAAAACGGCGCCCCTTTACAGGGCGCCGCAATTATTATGCATAGTTTGTTAAAACCGCATCAGAACATATACGCCACATTCACGTTACCGCCGATGCCGCGATGCTTGCCGCCGTATCCGTACAGGCTGACGTCCACCTGCCACGGGTTCGTCTTGGTGGCGTTCATCTTCATGCCGATCTCGCCCCAGACGCTACTTTCCTTGATGCTGGCCGCCCGGATAGCCGCGCTGACGCCGCCGGCGCTGACCGTGCCGTCAGACTTGCCGTCAAATTCATATTCATAAGCCAGGCCGCCATACCAGTTCCACTTTCTTATCCGTCGTCCCATTTTTCTTCTCCCGCCTGGAGCCAACCGCCACCGCCGCGTTCCAGTTATGGGCGCTTACATGGCTGCCCGTCTCATACCTGGACGCGCTGCCGCCCATGGAGGCGCCGATTGCCAATCCGTCCGCCCCCGCGTTGCCAGGAGCCGCCAGGGAATCCATCGTCTGGCTGATGTGCTCATTACCTGCCGCCAGCAATGCGATACCGGCTTCCATTGCCATCAGCGTATTGTGGGTCTGCTCCTGGACCACCATGTTTTTTGCAGCTGTCCTTGCGGTAAAGACCAGGTCGCTGCCGGAGAGGGACGCCGCCCCTTCCCCTTCCAGCCCGGTGCCCACCGTGTACTTGCTGCCGGTAATGGTTCCTACCCTGTCGCCAAAGTCGGAGACCAGCATCATCTGCTTGTTGGCTTCCAGCTCCTGAATGTTTTGGAAACTGATCTTCGCCGTATCCACGTCCGCGCCGCTAAAGATAATGTTAGACGAGCGGGCCATCAACGGGCCGCTGTCCTTCCAGTCCACATTGGTAAAGGTCAGCTTGCTGGCGCGATTTTCCGCCGCCGTGTAAGTTACGATCCCGCCACTGGCTGCCAGTTTACCGGTAATGTTCGCGTCCACCGCCACACCGGCTACCGGCGAGTAACTGTAAGCCGTCTGCTTCGTCTGTTTCGCCAAATCCTTCAGCGTGGTGTTGGCTTTCAGCAGCGTCATGCTGTCACCAACGGCCACCGTTTCCGGCGAAGCATAGGAGACAGCAAAATCATTCGCGCCTAACGCGGTCACACCGGCGTAATTATATCCTGCGCCGCTGCGGTCAAACAGCGTTGCGCCTTTCTGCCAGTCTGTCGCTCCTAAGGTAATGGAAGTGACATACTTGGTTCCCGCTTTGTAAATAATATGGTTCTTTTCCTCGTTCAGTGCTACGCCCTTATCCTGCGAGCCCGCAATGGTCACGCTCTTTGCCGCATCCGCTTCTGAAAACGTATCCTGCTGCTTTCCATACACATTGGCGCCGTTGACAGGCACATTGGCAAAGAAACCGCCCGTATCACTCTGGAGGATATCCACATGGGTTCCGGCAACCAGTTCCGTCAAGGTCATGCCATCAGTTTATATCGTAGCGCCTGTCGCCAGCGTCCAGTTGGCGGGAACTTTATCTGCCGTTCCGCCAACACTCTTCACATGAATCTTGTCAATCGCCACGCCTTCTACCGCGTAGGTTACATCGTTGCCGGTCACTCCCGCCGTGCCGTTTGCTTTTGCATCCAATTTTGTATTCGTCTGGTTAAGGGCAACGGTAAAGGAAGGCGTGCCACTGATCTTATCTGCCGCAACTCCGTCTACACCTTTCATCAACGTCATGGATTTGGACGCGCCTGCCAGCGGATCAGAAGTTGCATTAAATGTTACGTCGGAAACATCCACCGAAGAAGTGCCATCAAATTTGTAAGTTGCCTTCACATCATTCTGGTTTGCATCGCTTCCGTTTGTGTAATGTACGCCGCCGTCGCTCCAGGTAATGGATCCGGTCAACGTAACAGCGCTCACATTCTTGTCTCCAACGGTATAAATCAGTTTTGATTTTTTCGTAGACGTTGCGGCATCATCTTCCTGGCTCAGCGTATCTGTGTGCGTACCCTCAAAGGTCAGGTTCTTTTCTGCAATCGTATCAGTGAAAGCAACATCAAAACTTTCTATAATAGTTTGCAATGTAAAATTTGCAATTTGGATTGCCTCTTAACTCGAGTTTACCATTTTTTCTTTTTATTTCAAGACAACTTTCCTTAAGATGTCAGTTTTTTCCGCGAAATGCATGTTGGACAAAAAAA
>DDQB01000090.1:7344-19072 GCA_002342505.1 Acidaminococcaceae bacterium UBA2453 | reverse complement strand
CGGTGCCGCCCGGGCCACACAAATTACAATTTACTCTTCCACTTCTTTCTCCGCCCGCTTCTTCGCCTTAGATGGTTTGGTATTAAACTGCTGCATCACCTTGCCCAGGTCCCCATCCTCTTTCAGCCACAGCTCCAACGCGTCCGCCATTTTCTTCACCGCTTCTTCAACCAGCGCTTTATCGTCCCCTGCAAATCGCTGCAGTACATGACTGATCACCGCCTGCTGTTCATGGACAGGATGCCCGATGCCAAGACGGAAACGGGGAAACGCATCGGTACCCAGATTGCTGATGATGGACTTGATTCCGTTATGACCGCCGCTGGATCCGTTCTTCCGGATCCGGATCGTTCCCAGGGGCAGGTCCATATCGTCATGGACCACCGCAACCTCTTCCGGCGCGATATTGTAAAAGTGTGCCCAGGGCGCTACCGCGTTTCCACTTAAATTCATATATGTCGTCGGTTTCAGCAGGAACACTTTTTCCGGCGCCCTGTACTCCACATACATGGCATTCCGGTCCGTCCGCCAGGCATTTCCCAATCCCCAGCGCCGGGCCAGTTCATCCGCTACCATAAAACCGATATTATGCCGGGTCTGATCGTATTCTTTCCCGATATTCCCCAGGCCTGCAATAATTTTCATCTTCCTGAACCTCGTACCTGACTGTATTCCACGTAAGCTGCCTGCCGCGCCGCCGTTTCGTTGCCGCATTCAGCCTGCCGGCGCCTTCGCCAGCCCTCTTCCCTCACGTTATCTTCCGGAGCTTTCGGCGCGTTTCGCCCGGTACTCCTCCAACGATACCAAATGATACCCCTTTTCCCGCAGGCTGTCAATGACAGGAGAGACTGCGTCTACGGTAGCCTGCCGGGATGCCCGGTAAAACGGGCTGTCCCCGTCATGCAGCAGCACGATGGCTCCCTCTTCCGCTTTGTCCATGACCCGGTTATAAATTTCCTGCTTATCAATGCCGGTCCAGTCCCGGGGGATCGCGGACCAGTTGACCACACACAGTCCATGGGCAGCTGCCGCCTGCATGACAGAGGGATCCCGGAACCCGTGAGGCGGACGCCAGAATTCCGGCTCCTTCCCGGTAATATCTTTCAGCGCTTTTTTCCCCAGCGCCAGATCTTTTTCCTTTTCTTCCGCCGTCAGCTTCAGGAAATCCCGGTGCCGGAAAGCATGCAGCCCCACCGTATGCCCTTCCGCAAGCATCCGCCGTACCAGTTCCGGATACCGCTGTGCCTGGGAAGCCACTACAAAAAACGTGACATGCGCCTGTTTATCCTTCAGCACATCCAACAGCCGATCCGTATAGGGAGGATAGGGACCGTCGTCAAAAGTCAGGGCGATATGCCGCTGCAGCATAGCCTTGTCCGTAATCTTTACCGTCCTGTCGCCGGAAGGCAGATCCGCCAGCCGCGTCACCGTCGGCCCGTAGCTGTTCCCCTTTGGAAACACCGCCGCCGCCAACGCGCCGGAACCGGCCAGCAAACAGAAAACCGAAAGGACCGCCGCCGTCCTGCGGGACAAACGCCCCAACCGTCCTGCCCAGAGCAGCAACATCGCCGCAAGGTACAGCAATCCCATCAAATAAATCACACGCATAAAACTACCTTTTATAATTACAGAAAAATACCTGCAACCCTATAACAGGAAAAGAAAAAGTGGCGCCCACATCCGATGAACAGGGACACAAGCACATACCCTTCATACAGACAGGCAAACCACTCTTTCGTATTCCGCAGGGATCTTATCCCTTACTGTTCTTTGAGGAAGCGCTTCCTTAATCCTCATACAATAAAACTGTCGCAGCTCCGGCAAATACCCCTTGCCGGATTCAATAATCAGACCTCTTCAAACAGCTGGCTTACAGACCAGTCGTTGTAAATGCGCAGCATGGTCTCTGCCAGGATCGGGGCAATGGACAGCACTTTGATCTTCGGGTGCTTCTTGGCCGGCGGCAGCGGGATCGTATTGGTCACGACCACTTCCGTAATCTCGGAAGAAGCAATGCGGTTCAGCGCCGGATCGGTCAGGATCGGATGGGTGCAGCACGCATACACTTCCTTCGCGCCAAACTTCTTGATAGCCTTGGCGCCTTCCGTCAGGGAGCCGGCCGTATCCACCATGTCGTCTACCATGATGGCTGTCTTGCCTTCCACGTTGCCGATCAGATTCATCACTTCCGCCACGCCCGGTTCCGGACGGCGTTTATCAATAATGGCCAGACCGCAGTTCAGGCGTTCCGCAAACACACGGGCACGGCTTACGCCGCCCAGGTCCGGGGAGACCACGATCATGTCATCCAGATGTTTCTGTTTGATGTAATCGGCCAGCACCGGCGCCGCCGGCATATGATCCAGCGGAATATTGAAGAAGCCCTGAATCTGGGCCGCATGCAAATCAATCGTTACGACACGGGTAATCCCGGCACACTGCAACAGGTCTGCCATCAGCTTGGCCGTGATCGGTTCCCGTCCCCGGGCCTTGCGGTCCTGACGGGCATAGCCGTAAAACGGGATCACTGCCGTAATATGATTGGCAGATGCGCGTTTAAACGCGTCTGCCATGATCAGCAGCTCCATCACATTGTCGTTGACCATCGGTCCGCATGTAGGCTGGACAATAAAAACATCTTTGCCTCGAACGCTTTCATTGATCATCGCCTGCACTTCGCCGTTGTTAAAACGGTTGATCACCGCATCGCCTAAAGTCGTTCCCAGATAAGCCGCAATCTCCCGCGCCAGATCCGGATTTGCATTACCGGTAAAAATTCTGAATTTGTCTTCGTTAGCCAGCATTTGGACATCCTCCCCATATCCTTTGTCCCAGAAATCACTTGCCTAAAATAAATCTTTCAAAATTCCGTCTTCAGTATATAACATAATGAATAAAAACCACAAGTACTTTTATCCGATTGGGACGAATTTTAGCCCGCCCCGTTCGCTTCAGCCATTACTCATTCTCTAAGACAAAGGCCGGACTGTACTGCACAAAAGGCCTTGGCTCCGCGCCTTTCTTCACTTCACAGTCACAGACATACGCAAACTGCACGCGGCATCCTTTTTCTGTCTTCACATTTTTCATCCGGACATTGGGGCCAATCTCGCTGTCTTCCCCGATGGCCGTTTCGCCCTGCAGCCACGTAAAAGGATAAATTACCGTATCCGGCGCAATTTTTACACTTTTTTCAATAAATGTGGAGGCCGGATCCATAATGGTCACGCCTTCGTCCATCAGCCGTTCCAAAATGCGGCGGTTCATCACGCTTTCCGCCACCGCCAGCTGCCGTCGGCTGTTGACCCCCATGATCATTTCGCTGTCAGCGGTCACAACGCCGCCAACCTTTTTCCCCATGCCGCGCAGTTTCGCCAGCACATCCGTCAGGTAATATTCTCCCTGGGCGTTGTCGTTGCCCAATGTCTTTAACACTTCAAACAGCAGAGGCGCTTCCACGCAGTAATTGCCCGTATTGATCTCTTTGATCTTCTTCTGTTCCGGCGCGGCGTCCTTTTCTTCCACGATACCGGCCACATCCCCTTTTTCATCCCGCAGGATGCGCCCGTAGCCGAAGGGATCTTCCATCATGGCGGACATGACCGTGGCCGATGCCCCGGACTTTACATGCGCTTCATAAAACTTGCGCAGTTCCTCTGCTTCCAGCAAAGGCGTGTCCCCGCACAGGATCATCACCGTTCCGGTAAAATCCCGTAATGTGTCTGCCGCCTGCAACACCGCATGGCCGGTCCCCAGCTGTTCTGCCTGGAGCGCGATCTGCGCCCTACTGCCTACCAGTTCCCGTACCAGATCGGCGCCGTGCCCGATCACCACTACGTTGTTGCGGCAGCCGGCCGCTTCCGCCGCGTCCATCACATGCTCCAGCATAGGATGCCCGCCCACTTTATGCAATACCTTGGGCAATTTGGATTTCATGCGGGTGCCTTTTCCCGCCGCCAGGATCACTGCTGTTAAATTTGCCATCTGTCCTCTCTCCTTTATCGCAAATACGAACGCTTTATCCCGTGTCACACAGATTGGAATAATCGAATTTCTTCCCTATTATAGTATGAAGCCGTAACAATTACAAATATTTTTCTGCCTCGGCCCACTCCTCCGGCCGGTCCAGATCCGTTCCGATACATGCATGATCCGTGATCGCGGCGCGTCCGTCATATCCGAACAGCACAGAGACCCTCTTCTCTACATCGTGTAGCGAAAGACGGCCGCACACCATTTTTAAAATAAACGGCAGCCCCAGCCAGGCCGCCAGCTTCAGCGGATTTTTCCGCAGCGCGAACACCTGCTTCATCTTTTCAATGCAATCCGGGAACAGCGCAACAGACACCAGGGAAACATTGCCGCCGGTAAACTCTCCTTCCTTTAAACGGAAGAACGTCCGCTTTAAAGAGGGGAATTCACGCAGACAGGATTCTTTTGTCACAATGGCATAGACCCCGTCCGCATCCAGCGCCTCTGCACGGGCAATAAAATCGTCCAGTGCCGCGCCCGTAAGAAAAGGCAGATCGTCGCAGACCGTCGCTACCTTCGTAATGTTTCCATGCCCCGGCTGTTCCCGCAGTTTCCGAATCGCCGCAAAAGCGCACTCCGCCATGCTTCCGTCGCAGGAACACAGCAACAGTCCCGGAACAGAAGCCTGCCGGAACGCTGCCGCATGAACGCTGTGAGACACCAGCACCACGGAACCGATCCGCGTGCTTTCCCCCACGCCCTGCATAATATAATCTAAAAGACGCCGGCCTTTCAGTGCTGCCAGCGCCCTTGCCTGCTCCTTCCGGCCGGGCAGGGTCACCGTCCCCCGCCCTCCCGCCAGGATGATCAGGTCATATTTTTTTGTATGCTGTTTTATCTCGTCCATTGCTTTTTACTTTCGCGCAGTCGGCACGACGTTTATATCCGCCGCGTTTTTGCCGCTGCCGTTTTTATTTTTTCCAGTTTTCTTAAGGAAGTGCTGATTAATTTTTTCAGTCTTTCCGCTCGGACATGGCGGCCATCAGGGTGCGTTCCGCATTTTCCAGATGGATCCGCGCCATCTCCTGGCTCTTTTCCACATCCCGGGCCGCAATGCTCTCAACCAGACGCCGATGTTCTTCCTGGGTGTCTTTCAGACGGCCGGGATAACGCATGGACACGCCCCGGATCACCGTGATCTGCTCCCGCAGATTGTTGATGATATTGCGCAGCCGTTCATTGCGGCTGGCCTTGTATAATACATCGTGGAATTCAATATCCGCTTCCACAACTTTCGTCATATCATTTTCTTCAATGGCATTGCCCACCTTAACCAGCAGACGCTGCAGCTCTTCCAGTTCCTCGTCGCTGATCCGTTCCGCCGCCAGCCCCGCTGCCAGGGTATCCAGGCTGATACGGATCTCGTACACATCGTTGATGTCTTTGATGGACATATTGGACACATAGGTCCCCCGCCGGGGAATCATCACCACAAAGCCTTCCATCTCCAGTTTGCGGATCGCCTCCCGCACCGGCGTACGGCTGACCCCCATCTCATCCGCCATCTGAATTTCCATCAGCCGTTCGCCCGGGGCAAACACTCCATTGATAATGGCTTCCCGGATGTGCTCGCACACCAGCTCGCGCAACGGTTTATAGCTGTCCAGACGTATCTGCTCCAGATGTCCGCTCATACTGTATTCCTCCCAACCAATTTCGCAACTGCTGTTTCCAACTGCAGCGACTGCAGGATCGAAGCGATCCTTTCGCCTTCTTCTTTATCTTTTACAAAACCGAACACGGTGGGCCCGCTGCCGCTCATAAGAACCGGCACCGCCCCATTCTGCAGCATCTGCCGCTGTATCTCCCGTATCTCCGGATGGGTTCCGGCCGTCACCGGTTCCAGCACATTGCCGCAGCGCCGAAGCACGCCCTGCACATCCCCGGCCCGTACTGCCTGTACCATCCCGTCAATATCCGGATGGATCACATTCTTCTGTTTATCAAACTCCCGATACGCCCAGGGAGTGGAAATTTCCAGCTTCGGTTTGCCCAGCACCAGATAAAGAGCAGGCAGATCCGGCAGCGCTTCCAGCACTTCACCCCGTCCGGTTGCCAGCGCCGTACCGCCGGCCACACAGAACGGAACATCCGATCCCAGTTTTGCGCCCAGCCGTTCCAGCTTTTCTGCCGGAAGACCCAGCTCCCAGTACCGGTTCAGGCCGCGAAGCACCGCTGCGGCATCCGTGCTGCCGCCGGCCAGTCCCGCAGCCAGAAACACTTTTTTTTCAATATGGATATGGACCTTCGGCGCCCGATGCGCATACTCGCCCATCAAGACCGCAGCCTTCCAGGCCAGGTTGGACGGACCGCCCTCCAGTCCCGGCAGATCGGTCGTCACAAGCAGTTCCGGATTTTCCGTAATGGTCACCGTGTCCGCCAGGCTGATGCCCTGCATGACCATGGCCACTTCGTGATACCGGTCCGGCCGCAGTCCCAGCACATCCAGACCCAGATTGATCTTGGCATATCCCGTTTCTGTCAGTTTCATAACATTGTCCCTGATATATCGTAAGGAATCGCTGATTCACCTGTCGCCACTCTTGCCGTTGCATTTGGCAAATGATTTCGTCACCGGGTGATTTGCCAGCGTTCCTGTTGCTTCCTTTCAAAAAAAATAATACTGTATACAACATTCTTTACTTATTTTAGCATATAACCAATGATTTTTAAATATTTTATTATTCAAAAGTTGATGAACCTCTGACTAATTCTTCTTCCTCTCCTTAAGGAAGATACTTTTTCAGCAAAATCCTCTTGCATTTTTTTCTTATCGTGGTATGCTTAATTTTGTATTTTTTAAGAAGATGTTTCAGGACAAATATACCAATGATGTACCTGATAAAATTTGCAAGGAGTTATATCCAATGAATAAACAACTGAAGCGCTACCTGACCATCACGCTGGGAACCTGCATCTCCGGTATCGCGCTGAATACATTTTTCCTGCCCCACCACCTGCTGAGCGGCGGCATCACCGGTCTGGGCATGATCCTCTTCTACCTGTTTGGCTGGCAGGTCAGCGTTACCAACATCCTGTTCAACATTCCGCTGTTCATTCTGGCGTACAAACTCATGAGCCGGAACTATTTCATCAGCGGCATCTTCGGCACCCTGGCCCTGTCCTTCTTCCTGCATCTGTTCGCGCCCTTAAAAGACCTGATGGCTGTGCACGATCCCATGCTGAGCTGTATCGCCGGCGGCGTGCTCCACGGCATCGGCCTGGGCACCCTGTACCGGGTGGGCGGCAGTACCGGCGGCAGCGACATCATCGGAGCCATCGTCCAGAAATTTTACAGCATCAGCATCGGGACGACAGGGTTCCTCATCAACATCGTACTGCTCTGCGCCGGGGCTTTCTTCTTTGGGCTGGAACCGGCGCTGTACACCATGACCGCTTACTTTGTTGTTTTCAAAGTCTCCAACGCCTTCACCGACGGCTTTGACTTTAAAAAGAACATCATCATCATCAGCGACCACAACGAAGAAATTGCGGAAGCCATCATCAAAATTGTAGGAAGAGGCGTCACTTACATCGAAGGGGAAGGCGCTTTTACCCACCAGCACCGGAAACTTCTGTTCTGCGTAGTGAAGCTCACCCAGGTGGCAAAGATCAAACAACTGGTAAAAGGGCTGGACCCATTTGCCTTTATGATCGTGCAGGACGCCAGCGACGTCTTCGGCCGCGGCTTCACCCAGCGGACGGACCACACGGTGCAGCGTCCTCCGGAACTGCGCACCGGCTGGACGGAAATGCACGAAGCAGAATCGAAATAGCTGTGAAAAATGAATAAACAAGGCGGCAGATATATCCCTCCCTTCCCCTCCTCGCTTTCGCTCGTCGAAGGGATCCTTTCCGGGATATGTCTGCCGCCTTTAAAATTTTATTATTTCACAACGTTTTTTCTCAACTAACTCAACTATTATTTGATCAGTTCATACTCTCTGCTGCCCATACCGATCTTTTCCGCATGCTCCATGCAGGTCTTCCAATCGGAGTCGGGAGTTGTAATGTGGAAGAAGTCGTCGCCTTTGGCCGCTTCCGGATCTTTCTGGATGTTTTTGTACAGCTGGGAGCCCGGACAGGGTTCCGCCGCATTCACCAGGTCGGCGCAGGCCTGGTCGATAGCCACCATATCCGTGGAGCACAGCATGCCGATATCCGGTACGATGGGCACATCGTTTTCCGCATGGCAGTCGCAGTTGGGAGAAACGTCCACGATGAGGCTGATGTGGAACTGAGGCTTGCCATTGACGATAGCCGCCGCGTATTCCGCCATCTTTTTGCTGAAGGTAGTAGCCGCCTGCCAGGAAATAGGCGCAATGGCATCGGTAGGACACAGTGCCAGACAACGCCCGCAGCCCAGGCATTTATCGGTATCAATGGTGCTCTTCCTGTCTTTAATGCTGGGAGCTCCGTGAGCACAGATGTTCACGCAGCGTCCGCAGCCTACGCATTTATCCGGATCGACAGCCACCTTGCCGTTGCTGTGCTGTTCCATCTTACCGGCCCGGCTGCCGCCGCCCATGCCGATATTTTTAATAGCCCCGCCAAAGCCGGCCATTTCATGTCCTTTAAAATGGTTCAGGGAAATGATGATATCCGCTTCTGCCAGCGCTTTACCAATCTTTGCCTCTTTCAGCACTTCCCCGTTGGGAACCGGCATCAGCGCTTCATCGTTGCCCTTCAGTCCGTCGGCAATGATCACATGGCAGCCCGTGCAGAACGGGTTGAACCCGTTGGTATACGCCGTGTCCAGATGTTCCAGGGCATGCTTGCGGCTGCCCACATACAATGTGTTGCAGTCCGTCAGGAAGGGACGGCCCCCCGCCGCTTTTACCATGTCAACAACCACCTTTGCATAATTGGGGCGCAGATACGCAAGGTTGCCGGCCTCCCCAAAATGCATCTTGATAGCTACAAACTTATCTTTAAAATCAATGTCATTGAACCCGGCCTTCTTCATCAGCTTGGCCAGCTTTACCGGCAACGGGTCCCCGCCGTACGGCATGTGAAAATCGGTAAAATACACTTTGGATTTTGTCATGATGTGCTCCCCTTCCTGTTAGAACATTCTCTCTGTTCTTTATAATTTTTTTACTGCGCGCTTTGTTTATTATTTATTACGTGCTGTCAGATGACCGCTATAATAACATCCATGCATATTCTATATGTCTTTCTAAATATTTCTATTTGTCTTTCTAAATATCTTTCCTTTCTTCATCCGCCGGGCGGAACTCCGCGTCCGTCAGCCCGCTGTTTTCTTCTACAGTCCGGGCTTCCCGTTCCGCGCCTTCCGGGTCGGCTTCTGCCTTACGGATCGCTTCCCGCATTTCCGCATCCACTTCCGCTACCGTTTTTTCCTGCGTTGGATGCGCGCCCTGGGCGGCCCCGTCCTTCGCTTCCGTTCCCAGTGCGCCGCCAGCCATATCGGCTGCCGCGGATGCCGCTGTCCACTGGGCCTGTTTTGCCGCCAGCTCTTCCGCTTCCCGGCGGGCCTTTTCTTCATCCTTCACCCGCTGCTCCGCATTACGGGATTCCGCCTCTTCCGCAGCCCTGCGCACCGCTTCCGCAGGATCTTCGTTATTCAGGATCGCCATAAATTCCACGCCGGTAATAGTCTCTTTTTCCAGCAGGTAAGCAGCCAGCCGGTCCAGATCCTCCCGGTGCTCCCGCAGAATTGCCAGAGCTTTTGCATGGGCCTCTTTGATAATCTCCATGACCTTCATATCTACTTTGGCCAGGGTCGTCTCGCTGCAGGTCAGGGTAGCGTCGCCGCCCAGATAGGCGTTCTGGATGGTTTCCATGCCCATCATGCCGAACTCTTCCGTCATGCCGAACCGGGTCACCATGGCCCGGGCCAGGCGGGTAGCCTGCTCGATATCGTTGGAAGCGCCGGCGGTCATGTGGTTGAACACCACTTCTTCCGCAGCCCGTCCCCCGGTAAAGGTCACGATCTTGGTAAACAGGTCTTCTTTCGTATAATTTACCTTTTCCTGTTCATCCACCTGCATGGTGTAGCCTAGGGAACCGTTGGTATGGGGAATGATCGTAATCTTTTCCACCGGGGCGCTGTGGGTCTGGCTGGCCGCCACCAAGGCATGGCCGATTTCATGATAGGCCGTATTCTTCTTTTCCTCTTCGGAAATGACCATGCTCTTGCGCTGGTACCCGGCAATGATAATATCCACTGCCTGCTCCAGGTCCACATTGGTCACCTTGTCCCGCTTGTTGCGCACCGCGCAGAGGGCCGCCTCATTGATAATGTTGGCCAGCTCCGCGCCGCTGGCGCCGGGAGTAGAACGGGCGATCTTTTTCAGATCCACATCATCCCGCATCTTCACGTCTTTGGCGTGTACTTTCAGAATCGCTTCACGGCCGTTCAGGTCCGGCAGTTCCACCGGGATGCGGCGGTCAAACCGTCCCGGCCGCAACAGGGCTGCGTCCAGGGATTCCGGACGGTTGGTGGCCGCCAGGATGATGACGCCCTTACTGCCGTCAAAGCCGTCCATTTCCGACAGCAGCTGGTTCAGGGTCTGCTCCCGTTCATCGTTGCTGCCAAAGGCGCCGTTGTCGCGCTTCTTGCCAATGGCATCAATTTCATCGATAAACACGATACAGGGCGCTTTTTTCTGAGCTTCCTTAAACAGGTCGCGCACACGGGCCGCGCCCATGCCCACGAACATTTCAATAAATTCGGAACCGGAAATGCTGAAGAAGGGAACCTTCGCCTCCCCGGCAATAGCCTTAGCCAGCAGCGTTTTGCCGGTGCCGGGAGGTCCAACCAGCAGCGCGCCCTTCGGCATTGTGGCGCCGATGGCCGAATACTTCCCCGGATTATGCAGGAAGTCTACCAGTTCCACCAGGGATTCCTTCGCCTCGTCCTGTCCCGCTACGTCCGCAAAGGTGACGCCGGTCTGGGCCTGCATGTACACCTTGGCGTTGCTCTTGCCAAAGTTTCCCATGCCGCCGATCCCCTTGCCGCTCATGTAACGCATCAGCAGCTGCCCGATGATAAAGAAGATGATGATGGGCAGGATCCAGTTGGTAAACAGGCTTTCCAACGGCCCGCTCTCCCTTGGGATGACCTGGGAAAATTCCACCTTGCTCTTGGTGAGCTTCTCCACCAGCTGATTATCTTCCACCCGGCCTGTCACATAAATCTTCTTGTCATCCGGGTCCTTGGCCGTGGCGGCGATCCGCTTTTCACTGATCTCCACCTTGCCGAACTTTCCTTCATCCATCATCTGGATAAAAGAATTGTAAGGCAGCTCCGACACCTTCGCCTTAAAAAATGCCGGGAACACATGGGTATTCAGCAGCATCAGCACGACAAGCGCCAATACATAATAATAGTATAAAGGGCGCCTTCCGTTATCGTTGTTGTTGTTATTATTATTGTTGTTCATGTTACGTCTTCACCTCAGAAGTAGTTTTACATTTGTTTCTTACAATAATATTTTAATTATTTTATAATATGTCATTTTATTCTATCGCGAAAGTCATTCCATTGCAATACATGACGGGTGAAATAATTGAAAACAAAAAATGCAGCCAGTACGAAACTGACTGCAGGACAACGGACACAATTTGAAACTTTATTCGCATAAAACCATGCAGGCATGGAAAAAGGCATAAGCAAACCATCGGCAGCGATTGCGTCATTCCATGAGATGAAATTCGCCGTCGTGGCGAG
>DDQB01000090.1:0-7281 GCA_002342505.1 Acidaminococcaceae bacterium UBA2453 | reverse complement strand
GTTCCGAAGCCACAGGCGAATAAATCCATGGAATAGCAATCGCTGACGGGTTTGCGATGCCTTTTCCTGCCAGCCGACAATGATGTTCTCGTCAGTTCTTCGAATCAATTTCCAGCAGGCAGTCCCCGCTCTCGATCCGGCTGCCGGCCTGCACATGGATCTGGCCGATGATGCCGCTGACAGGCGCCGCAATCGTCGTCTCCATCTTCATGGCCTCCGTAACCAGAAGCGGCGTGCCTTTCGTCACGCTCTGTCCTTTTTCTACCAGTAGCTTCACTACGGAACCGGAGAGGGTGGCCCCGACTTCGCCCGGATTGGACTTGTCCGCTTTCTTGCGGGCCACATTTTCCGTCTTCACATTCTTGTCCAGTATCTCCAGTTCACGGGGCATTCCGTTGAACTCGAAGGACACGACCCGCTTGCCGTTTTCGTTGGGTTCGCTGATGTGGATCAGTTTGATGATGACGACTTTACCCTTTTCAATTTCCACATCCACTTCTTCCCCGATCTTCATACCGAAGAAGAAGGTGGGGGTATCCAGCACACTTACATCGCCGTACTCTTCACAGCGGGTCACCCACTGTCTGAACACATCCGGATAGAGGCAGTAGGAAGAAACCGCTTCGTCCGTAGTGGGCGCGTTCATTTCCGTCAGCTTGCCCCGCACTTCCTCAAAGTCCACCGGGGGCAGTACCGCACCGGGACGCTGGGTGATGGGTTCTTTCCCCTTCAGCACGATCTTCTGCAGGCGTTTCGGGAAACCGCCGTAAGGCGTACCGATCCGTCCTTCAAAGAACTCAATGACAGATTTCGGGAAGTCCATGGTATCCCCGTTCGCATACACATCCTCTTCCGTGATCTCGTTCTGCACCATGAACAGCGTCATGTCGCCCACCACCTTGGAGGATGGCGTTACCTTGATCACGTCGCCGAACATCATGCTGACGCGATGATACATGTCCTTGATATCTTCCCAGCGATCCAGAAGACCCAGGGCAGCCGCCTGCTGTTTCAGGTTGGTGTACTGTCCGCCGGGCATTTCATGCACATACACTTCCGGATTGGGGAAATTCTCCGTCTTGTCCGCTGCCTTGTAATAAGGACGGATCGTCTCCCAGTACCGGGAGAACTCGTTCAGGGCCGCCACATCCACCTTCGGCTGGCGGGGATGTCCGTCCAGGGCATAATACAGGCTGGCTGCGGAAGGCTGGCTGGTGCCGTTGCTCATGGCGCTCATGGCCACGTCTACAATATCCACCCCGGCGTCGATAGCCCGCGCATAGGTGTAAATGGTATTGCCGCTGCCTTCATGGCTGTGGAGGTGGATGGGTACGGTGACAGCGTCCTTCATGGCGCTGATCAGCTCGTAAGCAGCCTGCGGCTTCAGCAGGCCTGCCATATCTTTAATGGCAATGATATTGGCGCCGGCCCGTTCCAGTTCCTTTGCCATATCCACAAAATATTTCAGATTATATTTATCCCGTTCCGGATCCAGGATGTCTCCGGTGTAGCACAGAGCCGGTTCCGCAACCTTATTGCATTCCCGCACGGCTTCAATGGAAAGACGCATGTTGTCCAGGCTGTTCAGGGAGTCGAAGATACGGAACACATCTACTCCGTTTTTCGCCGACAGACGGATGAACTCTTTAACCACGTTGTCCGGATAGCTGGTGTACCCTACCGCGTTGGCGCCCCGCAGTAACATCTGGAACAGCACGTTGGGAGCAGCTTCCTTAAAATCCTGCAGACGTTTCCAGGGACTTTCATCCAGGAAACGGTAAGCCACGTCAAAGGTAGCGCCGCCCCAGCACTCAAAGGAGAACAGTTCCGGCAGCTTGCCGGCGGTATCGTGAATGACCCGCAGCATATCCGCCGTACGGAGACGGGTAGCAAACAAAGACTGGTGGGCGTCGCGGAAGGTAGTATCCGTCAGCAGGACCTGTTTCTGCTCCTGCACCCATTTTGCCAGACCTTCCGGCCCTCTCGCGTCCAATATCTGCTTAGTACCTTCCGGCAGGTTCCCGGCAAAGGGTTTGGGCATGTTCACAGGCGCAAATTCCGGTTTTTCCTTTACGCCCACATTGGCATAGCCGTTCACGGTAATATCCGCAATATAATGCAACAGCTTGGTGCCCCGGTCCCGGCTTTCCGGGAAGTGGAACAGCTCCGGCGTCTGGTCGATAAAGTTGGTAGTATACGTGCCATTCACAAAATCCGGATGCTGCAGCAGGTTTTCCAGAAAAGCAATGTTGGTCTTCACGCCGCGGATACGGAATTCCTTCAGGCACCGCAGCATCTTGGTAATGGTAATTTTATGGGTGAGGCCCCAGGTCGTGGCCTTAACCAGCAGGGAATCATAATAAGGAGTGATCACGGAACCGGTAAAAGCGTTGCCGGCATCCAGACGGATACCCATGCCGCCGCCGCTGCGGTAGGCGATGAGCTTGCCCGTATCCGGCATAAAATTGTTCAGCGGGTCTTCCGTGGTAATACGACACTGGATGGCTTCGCCCCGGATACCGATCTTGTCCTGCTCCGGAATCCCCACTTCCGGACTGTGCATAGAATACCCTTCCGCAATCCGGATCTGGCTCTGCACGATGTCGATGCCGGTAATGGCTTCCGTAACCGTGTGCTCCACCTGGATGCGGGGATTCACTTCAATAAAGTAGAACTTGTCGTCCCCGGTCACCAGAAACTCTACCGTACCCGCGCTGATGTAATTCACGTTTTTCATCAGCTTCACCGCCGCGTCGCAGATGGCTTTCCGCAGCTCCGGCTTCACAAAGGTCGCCGGCGCCATCTCCACCACCTTCTGGTGACGGCGCTGTACGGAGCAGTCGCGCTCGAACAGATGGATGATCTCGCCCTGTTCGTCGCCTAAGATCTGTACTTCGATATGCTTCGGATCTTTCAGGTATTTTTCCAGATAGATCTCTTCGCTGCCAAAGGCCTTTAACGCTTCCGATTTGGCCAGCGCATACGCCGTGTCCACTTCCTCCGGCGTGTTCACCGCACGCATGCCGCGTCCGCCGCCGCCGTTGACCGCTTTAATGATCAGGGGATAGCCGTGCTCTTCGCCAAAGGCCCGCACATCTTCTACAGAAGAAATAGGCCCGTCGCTGCCGGGGATCATGGGAATGTTGGCCCGTTTCGCCTGGATGCGGGCATTCACCTTATCACCGAACATGATCAGGTGTTCCACACGGGGACCGATAAAGATGAACCCTTCTTCCGCACAGCGTTTGGCCAGGTCCGCATTCTCCGAAAGGAAACCGTAACCGGGATGGATGGCGTCTACATTGTGCTCGTGGGCAATACGCATAATATCTTCAATATCCAGATAGGCTTCCACCGGGCCCTTACCCCGGCCTACCAGATACGCTTCATCGGCTTTGTTGCGATGCAGGGACAGCGTGTCTTCTTTGGAAAAAATCGCAATGGTGCGAATGCCCAGCTCATTGCAGGCGCGGAAGACGCGAATCGCAATCTCGCCCCGGTTGGCAACTAAAACCGTATTAATCTTTCTCATCGTGAATCCTCCTTGGAATCAGTAACTATTGAAAAAAGGACGCCGGTTCCTGCGCGGATCGCCGCAATGCAAAAACAGACTCCTGTCCATATGTGGCTCTATTGTATTATAAGGAGTTTACAAATTCAACCATTTCAAAGCATGTATACATTATTCTTGTAAAACAGCTACCGATATTTCACAAAACCAGGCCATTTTATTATGAGTTTGTTGTTTATTTAAAATGTGCTATAATATAAAACACTACAAAATTATTATATCCAACATACCGGCATGACGACGCAGGCTTTCCACACAGCGCGCTGCCGGGACGATTGCCACCGAGGTCCTATATGACGACTGAAATTTCCATAAACAAACCCAATTCCATACATCCATCCGCAAACTACAAAAGCCTGTTCCTTTTTGTGGTGGAACATCTGGACAAATCCGGAAAATACGACGGCTCCCCCCTGCCCGACAACCCGATGCGGGGATACGCCTACGGGGCGGAAGACGCCGCCCTGTTCCATCCCTACGCAGATAACACGTACATGGAAGAAGCCAAAGACATCTATCTTTTATTGAAAGAATGGATGAAAAAACCGAATCAGGCCAACAAGAACCGGCTGTACGAAAAAATTTATACAACGCCGCAGATCACCGTGTTCTTTACGCTGGCGTCCCAGCTCCGGGGCGAAAAGCTGAGCTACGACCTGCTCCATCTGGCCCAGGAATGGTTTTACACGGCCAAAGACAGGGAAGCGGTGAAATTCACCTACCTGATCTGCGGCCTCATCGGACTGGAACAGGTGCGCCGCTCCTTTTCCGAAAACCTGTACAAAGACCTGTTCACCATGGCCCAGTGCGAAGAATTCACCATCTTCTTATGCCTGGCCTGCCAGCTGAGCGAGATACGTCCCCAGAAAGAACTGTGGTTTCTGGCCCGGCACACGGAAGGCTGGGGCAAAGCCGTGCTGCTGCTGACGCTGCAGTACCGCACGCCAACCCAGCAGCGCTGGCTCCTGAAAAAAGGAATGGACATGCGGATCTTCTGGCCGCCACTGTCGCCTCTCGTCATCAAAGAAAGCCTCCTGCCCCAGATGCTGAAAGCGGAAGAAATACCGGAAGACATCTATCAGGCGGCAGCTAACGTCATCCTCGCCTACCTGCTCTTCCTGGCTCCCGGCACGGAACCGTTGGAAAATCCGTTGGAAAATGCCATGATGACGCCGGTAAAAATCGCGCTGGAACCGCTGATGCAGGATTTTCTGCGCCACGCAAAAATGCACGCGGTCACGCCCAGGGAACTGCTGTCCATCTACGCAGTCAAAGACCGGCTGGAAGCCCTGGCCACAGAAATCAAAGGCGCGTTCCTGACTGCCAACGCAGCCCAGCTTCTTATCGCCCAATGCGACAGCCTGATCTACTGCAAAGACTGGGAACCGGAGATCCGCGCTACCCTGTACGACAGCCACGGCAGGCTGAACACGGATATCGTGGATTTTGCAGCCGACCTGGATATCGATATCTGGCCGGACGTGATCCGGTACTATAACGACCACCCCAAAGACCACACCGCCCTGCGTTACCTGATGTTTACGGGAGCAAGCTTTAACCTGCGGATCGACAGCAAACGGCGCCATCTGTTCCTGGACTGCGCGGAATCACATTTGAAGCAGTATAAGGAAAACGAAGACCTGCTGGTCAACTTCGCCCATTTTCTGAAAGACTATCCCGGCGAAGGGGAAGCGTTTCTGGAAGCCGGCCTCACCTCTATTTATGAGCAGGCCATCGGCATGGCGGCCCTTTCCCTGTCCATGTGGCCCCGGGAGCAGATTCCCCTGCGGCTGAAAAAAGCAGTTGTTACGGCTATGCAACTGAACCACGATCCTTTTATCGAGCAGGTGCTGGAATCAATTATTGATGAAAAGGTGCCAGCGCCTTTCGAGTTTGGACAGGGAGATGAATTATAAAAAATTATTTTGTAAAATTATAAAACTAACGCAAAAACCGGTACATCCTGACAGCCATACCGGTTTTTGCTTTGTTTTCTTTTCTTATAAGCTGAGTTCAGGCAATAAAATCTTAAAATAGTATTTTAAGATTTTACGCNNCGCAAAATTTTAAAGTAGTATTAAAAAAACACAAAACGATACAAAAAGAAACGGCATAAGCAAAACATCTTGCACAATGTTTTGCGATGCCGTTTCCTTATACCGGTTCGTGTTAATATTAGTTTTAATATCAGTTTTATTTTCGATTTGTAATAGGGAAGCGCCGATTACTCAGCGCTTCCTTATTCTGTTTTTTATCCGCGATAGTAATAGAAGAAAGTCATAGCCACATTGACGATCATGGCGCCGCACATGGGGATGAAGGTGCGCTTGATCAGATCAAAGGGCGAAACGTTACCCATACCGGAAGCTACTACGATAACCGCGGTAATAGGAGAACAGGTACGGGCGATGGAAGCCGCAAAATGCATGGGCAGCAGAAACAGCACCGGTGCGATACCGCTGGCTTTGGCAACCGCCGGGGTCAGGGCCGCAAAGGCGAAGAAAGGTGCGTTGCCGGAACCCATTACGATGGAAGACACGGCAATGATGGCGACCATGACGATCATCATCATCATGGGGGAGAAGCCTGCGCTCTGGCTGCCTTTGATCAGGGTGTTGATGACGCCCATGCTCATAAGGCCCTGGGCGAATACCTGGCCGGCCACGATCAGAGTCACCACGTTGGCCATCTGCAGGCCCATACCGTCAAAGAACGCCTGCACGCCGTCAAACACAGTCTTCAGGTTGCGGGTGCGGATGAACTCCGCGATCATGCCAACGGCAAGGCCAATCATCATGGCATTGATGATGTTGACTTTGATCCAGGTGATCCACAGGGGGCTGAAGCTTAAGATCAGGGCCAGGGGAACGATGGGAAGCAATGCGTAGATCGCCGGCGCATTGTCTGCCGGATCATCGGATTTTGTATGATCCACATCCATGGGAACCACAACGTGCCCGTCTTTTTTGTCCAGATATTTCTGGGAGAAGAAGAACAGGGCGCCGACTACGAAGAAGGCGACGATAACGATCGGCACCTGATAGTTGGTCCAGTAAATAACGGGATCCAGCCCTGCGGTTTCCGCGGACAGGATGGTACCCGTATCGCTGGGGCTCCAGTCAAAGCAGAGGGTGGAAGCCACGGCGGCGGTAGCAGCCAGACGGCTTACGCCCAAACCGATAAGGATGGGGAACACCGTAACCATCAGCAGCATGGCCAGGCCGGAAGCAGAGTTGATGCACAGGCCGATGCACAGGCCCAGCACCCAGGAAAGAGACATCACCAGATAGGGTGACTTCAGTTTCAGCAGGGGTTTGATGGTCATACGGACCAGGGCGCGGGAAGCGCCGATCTTATCCATGTACTTGGCAAAGGCGCCTACGCACATGATGTTCAGTCCCAGTTTCGCAGCCCGAGACGATAAGGTCTGGGTCATAAACTGAAACGTATCAAACAGGATAGAACCGGTGCTGGCTTTCGGCGCCAGGATCTGCCCGTAACCGAAGATAACGGCGGTATACATCAGGATGAAACCGCCCACAACCAAAACCGGCTGGGGTTTGTACTTTTTATAGATCAGGTACGCGACCCAGAAGGTAACAATAAAAGAAATCGCTAATGCCATGGAAATACCTCCGAAAGTGAATTGAAGTTTAGCTGCCAGCATTATGCAGCAGGGAAAGTCATCGCAAACCCGTCAGTGATTCCTA
>DDQB01000110.1 GCA_002342505.1 Acidaminococcaceae bacterium UBA2453 | reverse complement strand
TTCCATACCCGCTTCTTTCAGATAGGCCAGGGCCCTGTCCAGAAAGCCGCCACGCTTCATGCTGCCGCCGCCTACACAGACGATGGCCCGTTTGCCTTTCAGGGTTTTCAGGGTTTCCAGCGCGCCCTTTCCGTGATACAGGTCACGGGGTAAAGTAAATCTTGACATGATAAAGACCTCCTTTATACTAAACAACTATTGAAAACGGTTGTGAGAGTTTTGTTTTATCGGGAATCTCACTTATCTAATTATACTACAAGACAGATTCAATTACGACAAACGAATTGTGAAAAAACAGGGAACAAATACACAGGAAACTAGAAAACAGGGAACAATATGCCGGTTCACAGAAAAAGAAAACTGCCACAGGGTGTAACACCTTATGGCAGTTAAGGAATCGCAGGCAAGTCTTTAACTCATTTCATAAATTCATTTAATGCCGTATTTCAAAAACGTTATTTCAAATCGCTGACAAAGTCATTGCAGATCCGGTTCAGCATACCATCGTAACCGGAATCCTGCCGGGATCTTGTATCGATGCAGTTATAAACGGTACGCCCGTTGCTGCGGTCTTTCAGTGTAAATTCCACTTCCGCATAAGCGTCGGTGATCCACTGTCCCGGATGGTGAATGATCCTTTTAATCGGAATCGTGATGGTCCGTTCCTTACCGTCCTTTCCTTTTTCAGTAATCTTTTTGTTTTCGTAAGTTTCTTCATCCCAGGGTTCTTTCCAGTAAGTGTAGGTGGCAAGAGTGTGTACCACCAGATGCAGATCCAGCCTTGCCCGGGTTGGTTCGTCCGGAGGAACGATAAGGTTTTTGCTCTTTTTGGCCATAGCGGTCCGCAGGGAATTCAGGGCGCGGCCTGTAGGATTGCTGTCTTCCTGCAGATCGTGAGGCTGATTTGTTTTGGGTGTGTAAACGCATTCGGCCAGATAAATGTTCATTATATTGCCGAAGCTATAGTTGGGATCCTTGAATTTGCTTTTGGAAGCGGATGCAGTACCCATAACGGTCATTACAAGGATAAGCGCAAGGATAAAAAGCTTTTTCATTACTGTTCCCTCCTGCTAAAATTTGCTGTATCTATTATAGCAAGAATTTGATAAAATGAAAACAGAAACAGCATCAGAACAGTTTGTAAAGTCACATAACAGTATGTGAGGCAGGAATTTTGTAACGTTCAGGAATAATCCGAAAATAAGATTTGACAGAACAGGAAGGAACTAAAGATGGTACAGGAAAAGAATTTGAAAACCGATTACGATTTGTTAGTCAAGCAGGTGAAAGCGTTAGGCGAAGAGGAAAACTACTGGCTGCCGGTGCTGGCCAATACTTCCGCGTTATTGATGAACGCGCTGCCGGATCTGAACTGGGCCGGCTTTTATCTGATGAACAGGGATTCGCTGGTGTTGGGACCCTTCCAGGGCAACCCCGCCTGCATACGTATTCCTTTATGCGCCGGTGTGTGCGGCGCGGCGGCGCTGCAGGACAAAGTGCAGCGGGTGGACGATGTGCACCGGTTCCCCGGACACATTGCCTGCGACAGCGCCAGCAACGCGGAAATCGTTATCCCGATCCACAAAAACGGAAAGCTTGTCGGCGTGCTGGATTTGGACAGCCCGCAGAAAAATCGGTTTACGGAAGAGGATGAGACAGGGTTAAAGAAAATCGTGGCGGCGCTGGAAGAGATCGCGGAGTTTACGGATTGAAAAAGCGCTGTGTTTTTAATGAGGAGGAAAGGAAACCTATGAAACGAAAAGCTGTATTGATTATGACAATGCTTGCTGTGTTGTGGAACGGTTGCGCCGTTCCCGCTGCCGATGCGTGTACGACAACGATTGTGACCAAAGGGGCGTCTGCTGACGGCAGCGCGTATGTTACCCATTCCAACGATTCCTTTTCCAGCGATCCCAGCATCGTGTATGTTCCGGCCAAAGACCACCCGGCCGGTTCTGTGCGCAAGGTGTACCCGTCTGCCATCGCATGGGACGACCTGCCGGAGTATAACTGCACATCGAATCCGCGGCTTGTGGCGCCGGAACGGGCTCCCGGTTACGATTATCCGGGGTTGAAGGAGACAAAACCGCTGGGTGAAATTCCGCAGGCGGCGCACACCTATGCCTATATCGACAGCGATTACGGCGTAATGAACGAAAAAGGCCTGATGCTGGGGGAGTGTACGAACAACTCCCTGCATCTTGAATATCTGGAACCCAAACCGGGGCGCGGCATCTTTTACGCTTCCGAGCTGGGACGTGTGGCGCTGGAACGCTGCAGTACCGCGCGGGAAGCGGTCCGCCTGATGGGCAGCCTGATTGATACCTACGGACTGTGGGGAACCGGCGAGACCTTGCTGGTTGCTGACAAGGAGGAAGGCTGGGTCCTGGAGATGCAGCCGACGCCTTCCGGCAAAGGCGGTTTCTGGATCGCCCAGCGGGTGCCGGACGGAGAGTTTTTCGTAGCTGCCAACCAGTTCCGTATCCGCAGCATTAAAAAGGACAACCCTGACCAGATTTTCAACCCGCGGTTACCGGAGATGCTGAAAGAAGTTGGCTGGGCTGCGTATGATAAACAGGGGAATATCGACTGGGTGCGTACGATGCAGGCAGCGGAAGACTTCCATCCATATTTTGCACTGCGCAGGGTATGGCGCGCCATGAGCCTGGTGGCTCCTTCCGCAAAACTGCCGTCCAAAGTGCGCGGCTGGGATACGGAAAAATATCCTTTCTCCATCCGTCCGGACTATCCGCTGACGCTGGCGGAGATTATGGATCTGCACCGGGATGCCTACGAAAATACAGTTTTTGACCGGACGAAAGGGGAAAACGCAGGCATGTTTGCTTCTCCCTATCGTTATGGAAGTAAAAAGTGGGAACGCTCCATCACGACCCGCAACATTGCGTACACCTGGATCACGCAGTTCAACGACAAACTTCCCGCGCCTATCTTCTGGCTTAGCGTAAACGCCCCGGCCGAGAGCGTGTACGTTCCGCTGGCAGTCGCGCCGTTGCCGGAAGCCTATGAAAAAGCAAACCGTGAAAAATTTGATCTGGCGAAGGCATGGTGGATCACTGGTCAGGTTACGATGCTGACAAGAGGATATTACAGCGCATTTTCTCCCGAAGTGCGGGCTGCCGCCCACAAAGAAGAACAGCGTGCCGCCGAACTGGTAAAAGCATCTTCTTCCCAGTCTGCGGAAACATTTGCGCAGACGCTGCGCGATAATGCGCAGCGCACGCTGACAACCTGGCACAACCTGTACGGCAACCTTCTTGTTTCCAAAGATGCCGACCATCGCATTGACTACGATGTAAAAAAATCGGAAACGATAAAACAGGACAAGGTTACAAAATATTAAAGACATTGTTTCATAATAGGGACATTGGAGTAAAATATCCCATTTTCATTTCACTTTTTCGTCATAGATTTGCCGCAGAAAAAACAGTATTTTTTGTAATTATTAGGAAGTACTGATTAAATGAGTTTGTGCG
>DDQB01000111.1:12702-38921 GCA_002342505.1 Acidaminococcaceae bacterium UBA2453 | reverse complement strand
ACCGGAAAAAAGTACAGAAAGTACATTCAAGTCCGGAAAACCGCAATAGCACAGGGCTGGAACGCATGTACTTTTTTCAGAAAAAGTGCAGAAAAGTACAGGAAGTGCATGAACGGAAAAAGAAAATGCAATAGTGAAATCATTTTTCCTGTGCTATTTATTTCCCCGGAAATTTTTCAGAAACTCCATACCTGTTTGCTCAAAAAAACTTGACTAATTATTATTCAAGATGAATCGAAAAACTCCTGCAAGGAAATAAAAAATATTTCTATTTTTCTTCCATCGCTAAAGGATCCGGGCCATACTGATTTGGCCCGTCAGTACCTTTTATGCATAATAATATAATGCGTGGGATCAAAGGAATAGAAAGAGCTACCAGAGCTAACATTGCAGCTCCAAACGATGGTTGTGTTAATTCCAATATAATCCCGGCAAGAGAATCCAGTATTGCCAAAGCAATAGCCCATGAGGTAGGTTTGTCTATGTCGTGGAGTCTTTTACTTGTATTGGTAAAAATAACATATACAACTACAACCATGATAAGTTCATGAATTACCGGGACTTTTTTCAGTGAATTTTGAAGTAATGTTGTTATAACTCCTATTTTGAGATAATCCCATCTGCAACGCCTCCCATGATAATCAAAAATCCCTGTCATAGAGAATAGTTTTGCATACGTTGGATCGTCCTTTGCTGAAACATTATCAGCGTCGGATTCTTTTTTATCATAATAAGTGCGCTCATCATTGTCCATGGTCAAGTCTGTCCTTTGCAATAGTAGTAAATATCTGATTTTATTATAGCACAATGCAATCAAAAGTGTTAAAAAAGGTTAAGTAGTATTATAGATATATCACTGCAATAAAACACGACATAAGCAAGACATCGCTGACGGTTTTGCCCTTCCCTTATCATGCCAATTTTTTTGCAATCACCAAAAAAACTGCTGACAAAAAATCTGCCAGCAGTTTTTCCATTTCATAGATTCAGTTTTAATTCAATTTTTCCGTCAGCATCTTGTTTACCATGCCCGGGTTCGCTTTGCCCTTGGTAGCTTTCATGATCTGACCTACCAGGAAGCCAATCGCTTTTTTCTTACCGGCCTTAAAGTCGGCAACGGACTGCGGATTGGCCGCCAGCACTTCATCTACCAGCTTACCCAGTTCGCCGGCGTCGCTTACCTGTTCCAGTCCCAGCTTCTTTACCAGGTCCTGAGGCGCTTCGTTTTCTTTCAGCATTTCGGCAAATACCTGCTTCGCCAGCTTGCTGGACAGCACGCCTTTGTCGATCAGGTTCACCAGTTCGCCCAGATGATCCGGCGTAATCTTAAATTCCGGATCGTCAATTTCAATACCTTCCGCGTTCAGGTAACCGGCCACATCCCCAATCAGCCAGTTGGACAGGGCCTTCAGGTTCTTCGTGGCTTTGGTTCCTGCGTCGAAATAATCCGCCACTTTCTTGCTGGCGACGATGATATCCGCATTGTCTTCCGGCACTTCTTCGGCCAGCAGGCGTTCCTTACGGGCAGAGGGCAGTTCCGGCAGGGTCGCTTTGATTTCATCGATCCAGGCCTGATCCAGATTGACCGGAACCAGATCCGGTTCCGGGAAGTAACGGTAGTCGTGGGCTTCTTCCTTGGAACGCATGGACAGGGTCACGCCGTTGGCATCGTCCCAGGTACGGGTCTCCTGCACTACATGGCCGCCATCTTCCACGATTTCGATCTGGCGTTCCACTTCGTATTCAATGGCCCGTTCCAGCGCCCGGAAGGAGTTCAGGTTTTTAATTTCCGCACGGGTACCGAATTCCGTTGCGCCTTCCGGCATGACGGAAATGTTTGCGTCGCAGCGGAGGCTGCCTTCCTGCATCTTGCAGTCGCAGACATCGGTGTATTCCAGAATTGCTTTTAACTGTTCCATGTAAGCACGTGCTTCGGCAGCGCTGCGCATATCCGGTTCAGATACAATTTCAATCAGCGGCACCCCGGCGCGGTTGTAGTCAACCGCAGAAGAATCGGAAGTGCTGATGGTCAGGCCGCTGTGTACCAGCTTGCCGGCGTCTTCTTCCATATGGATACGGGTGATCCCGACGCGTTTTTTCTCGCCGTTCACCCGGATATCAATGTGACCGCCCAGGCAGATGGGTTCATCCCACTGGGAGATCTGGTAGTTCTTGGCCAGGTCGGGATAGAAATAATTTTTACGGTCAAATTTATTGAATTTCTGAATGTCGCAGTTCAAAGCCAGACCGGCGCGGATCGCAAATTCAACTACCCGCTTGTTCAGCACCGGCAGCGCGCCAGGCATGCCCAGACAGACCGGGCACACATGAGTATTGGGTTCTGCGCCGAATTCCGTGGAGCAGGAGCAGAATGCTTTGGTTTTTGTTTTTAATTCGGCATGGACTTCCAGACCGATGACTGTAATATAGTTTTTCATTATTTGTTACCTCCCAAAGGCGCTACTGCTTTATGAAATTCCGTAGCCTGTTCAAAGGTGTAAGCCGCACGCAGCAGTGTCTCTTCATCCAACGCCTTGCCGATCAGCTGCAGGCCCACAGGCATGCCGTCCGCAAAGCCGCAGGGAATGGAAATGCCCGGCAGCCCCGCCATGTTCACGGGAATGGTGGTAACGTCCAGCATGTAAATTGCCAGCGGATCCATCTTACCGTCCAGCGGATACGCAGTAACAGGCGAAGTAGGCGTCAGCAACACGTCCACCTTCTGGAAGACTTCGTCAAAGTCTTTGCGGATCAGTGTACGAACCTGCATGGCTTTCTTATAGTACGCATCGTAATACCCGGAGCTTAATACATAAGTTCCCAGCATGATACGGCGTTTTACTTCGCTGCCGAATCCTTCGGTGCGGCTCAGCTTTGTCATTTCCGGCGCGCTCTTGGCGTCTTTGTTGCGGTAACCGTACCGCACGCCGTCATACCGTGCCAGGTTGGCGGAAGCTTCCGCCGGGGCGATGATGTAGTAAGTGATAACGGCATATTCCGTATGGGGCAGGGAAACTTCTACGATCTCAGCGCCCAGTTCTTTATATTTTTCTACCGCCAGCATGATTTGTGCTTTTACTTTCGGATCGATGCCTTCGCCAAAATATTCTTTCGGCAGACCGATGCGCAGGCCTTTCACGTCCTGCCGTAGGGCTTTGGTAAAGTCGGGCACATCCACCGGCAGGGAGGTGGAATCATGGGCGTCTACGCCGCAGATGGTATTCAATACGATAGCCGCGTCGGTTACATCGCGGGTGATAGGTCCGATCTGGTCCAAAGAGGACGCGAATGCAACGCAGCCGTAACGGGACACACGGCCATAAGTCGGTTTAATACCAACCACGCCGTTGAAGGATGCCGGCTGGCGGATGGATCCGCCGGTATCGGAGCCTAAAGACCAGATGGCTTCGCCGGCTGCAATGGCTGCCGCACTGCCGCCGGAAGAACCGCCGGGTACACAGTCCAGGTTCCATGCGTTATGGGTCTTCTTCATGTACGAAGTTTCCGTGGTGGAACCCATGGCGAATTCGTCCATGTTGGTCTTGCCCAGGAAAATGGTTTCGTCCTTGCGCAGATTGGCGATAACATGGGCGTCATACACCGGGATAAAATTGTCCAGAATATGGGAGGAACAGGTAGTGCGCAGTCCTTTGGTGCTGATGTTATCTTTGATAGCGCCAGGAATACCGGCCAGAGGCTTTACCGTTTCCCCGGCGGCAATCATGGCATCCACTTTCGCAGCCTGGGCCAGGGCGTTCTCCTTATCCAGCGTCACGTAGGCGCCGATCTGCTCTTCCACTTCGTCAATGCGGTCATAAACCGCTTTCGTCAGCTCCACGGAGCTGAGCTGTTTATTCTGCAGTTGTTCATGCAGTTCATGAACGGTGCTTTCGTATAACTTCACAGTCCTTGCCTCCCTTATTCAATAACACGCGGAACTTTGAATCCGTCGTTGTGTACTGCCGGCGCATTTTCCAGCGCTTCTTCGTGGGTAACGCCGGGCCGGGGTTCATCTTCCCGCAGCACGTTGTACAGCGGCAGAATACTGAAGGTAGGTTCGATACCTGTGGTATCTACCTTTTCCAGAATATCCGCATAGTTCAGAATCTGGTTGAACTGTTCCGTAAATTTGGGCATTTCCGATTCGGAAATTTCCAGCCGGGAAAGGGCCGCGATGTATTTAACATCTTTTTCCGTTACTTTCATGTTTTCACCATCCTAATATTCATTAAGCATTACGCCTGAAAAAACATACATGTTATTATATCACAATTTATTTATAAGAGGAAATCCCATACCTCTTTTTCACAGATTTATTTCAAATTACCATTTTGCATCACTCACTGTGCTTTTTTATCCCGGAAGACTGCTTCCGGAAATTTTTCATGCATCTCTTTGCGCAATTCTTCTTTCATCGCCGGGTATTCTTTCCCGGTATCACGACTGATCTCGGTTCCGTCCGGGAATCGCAGCTTTCCGGTAGCTTTGCTCAGCATCAGGCTCAGGTGCATCATCCGGTTCAGCTGCAGCGTATCGCTTTCCAGCTGCCCCGTAAAACGCAATTCAGCCCCGGTCTGCCACACAAATTCATTACTTTCCGAAGCGTTTTCCCCTTCCGTCTGTACCCGCTGATAGTTTTCCGCCGTAGCATGGACGCGATACCGTTCCTCTTCCGCCGGTTCAATATTCACACGCAGCAGCGCATTCCCCATACCCGGCACTTTTACGATGCCGATCCAGTTTCCCACATAGGGATCTTCCGTAACTGTTTTTAAAATACCGCAACCGCTGACGCACAAAACAAAAATCACGCAGAGAGCGATCCATTTCAAAATTTTTTTCATGGATTGTCTCCCTCCCAGTCAGCAAACAGATTTCCTTCTTCTATTGCCGAAACATTTTTTCCCTGATTGGAATTTTTACCTTCCCCGGCAACGCGTTCTTCCGGCTCCGGTCTTGTAGCCGGGACGGAATCTTTCATTGCTTCAGCCGGTTCCGGTTTTTCTCCCAGCAGCCGCAGAAATTCCGCTTCATCGATCACCGTCACGCCCAGGGTCCGCGCTTTTTCCAGCTTGCTGCCCGCTTCGGCCCCGGCCACCACGTAATCGGTTTTTTTGCTGACGCTGCCGCTGACCTTCGCCCCCACATCCTGGGCCATGGTCTGGGCGGTAGCCCTGTCCAGCGTGGGCAGCGTTCCCGTAAACACCATGGTTTTTCCGTAAAAGGGATGGGACTCATTCACTTCCTGCGTCTGCATTTCCATATCCAGTCCCGCCGCTTTCAGCCGGGACACCAGTTCCTGATTTAGCGGATTGGCAAACCAGGTTACCACGCTTTCCGCAATCACCGGGCCAATATCTTTAATGGCTGCCAGCTCTTCCGCGCCCTTTTCTTTTGCCGAAGCCGCCATCAGCGCATCCATATTTTTATACTGCAGGGCAAGAAGCCTTCCTCCCTTGGCTCCTACATGCCGGATGCCAAGAGCGAACAGCAGCTTGTCCAGCCCCTGCTGCTTGCTTTTTTCAATAGCCTTCAGCAGGTTGTCCGCCGATTTTTTCCCCATCCGGTCCAGCGTCAGTAGCTGTTCTTCTGTCAGATTGTACAGATCCGCGGGGTTCTTCACCAGCTCCGCGTCCAGCAGCTGATTGATTACCGCCGGCCCGCAGCCTTCAATGTCCATGGCGTCCCGGGAAGCAAAATGGATCAGCCCTTCCCTGCCCAGGGCGGGACAGTGGGGATTGGTACAGCGATAAGCCGCTTCCCCCTCTTTCCTTGCCACAGCCCAACCGCATTCCGGGCACTCCTCCGGCATCACAAAGGGAACCGCGCCCTCCGGCCGCAGTTCTTTAACAACAGAAAGCACTTCCGGGATAATTTCCGCCGCCTTGTTGATCACCACCGTATCCCCGATGCGTATATCTTTTTCCAAAATAAAATCTTCGTTGTGAAGCGTTGCGCGGCTTACGGTACTGCCGGACAGTTTCACCGGTTCCAGCACCGCCGCCGGGGTCAGCACGCCGGTGCGTCCCACCTGGATCACAATATCTTTCAGCTTCGTCCGGGCCTGCTCCGGCGGATATTTGTACGCAATAGCCCAGCGGGGATCTTTTCCCGTAGCGCCCAGCAGGCGCTGCTGCCACACCGCGTTCACCTTGGCCACCGCACCGTCCGTATCGTAGGCCAAATCCCGGCGACGCCGGTCATGCTCGTCAATAAAACGCAAAATATCTTCTTTTGTATGGGCCACGCACCAGTGTTCCGGTGTGGTAAAACCTAACTGTTCCAGCCTTCGCAGGCATGCTTCCTGGGTCTCCGGTTCCTCCGGCCCCACCAGGTAATAGGCAAAAAAACTGAGGGTGCGCTTCGCCGTCACTGCCGGATCCAGCTGCCGCAGGCTGCCGGCCGCCGCATTCCGGGGATTGGCAAATTCCGCTTCCCCTGCTTCCACCCGCTCTTCGTTAAGACGCAGAAAAGCTTCCCGGGACATATAGACTTCCCCCCGCACGTCCAGCAGTTCCGGCATCTCTTCTCCTTCCGGAACACGAAGCCGCTGCGGGATGGACTTGATGGCCCGCACATTGGCGGTTACATTTTCTCCCACTTCCCCGTCGCCACGGGTAGCAGCCCGCACCAGCCAGCCGTTTTCATAAACCAGGCTGCAGGCCAGCCCGTCGATCTTCGGTTCCAGCACGTAGCTTACTTCGGTTCCCTGTGGCAGCAGGCTCCGCACCCGCTGGTCAAAGTCTGCCATCTCCCCGGCATTATACACATTGCCCAGGCTCAACATGGGAACCATGTGTTTCACCTGGGTAAAGCCCGGCGCCACATAGCCTCCCGGACGCCGCGTGGGCGAATCCGGCGGCACTTCTTCCGGATAACGCGCCTCAATGGAACGCAGCCGGTTTGTCAGCGCGTCATAATCCGCATCGCTGATTTCCGGCGCGTCCAGCACATAATACTGGTATTCATGATGACGGATCTGCGTGCGCAGGGCATCTGCCTCCCGCAGCAGGGACTCTTTACTTTCGCCGTCTTTCAGTTCCGCCGCCTTGTATTGGATCGTGTTTTTTTCTTCCATACTTTTTTACCTGCTCCAACCCATTCCAAATTCCCTTCATACTTCCACTACGCTGCCGGATGAAATATAATGCAGCCTGTCCCCCATCAACTGTTTCATAAATTCATACTGCTCAACACCGGTGCAGTGGCCGGTATAATACACCGTGTCAAACGCGCAAAGAGTTTCCGCCGCTTCCGACAAAAACGCTTTTCCTGCTTCGTCCAGACTCACGCCCATAAAATGAAACCCTCCTACCAGCACGTCCGGGCGGAACCAGTTTGTGATATTGATAATGCCCTTATGAGAGCAGCCGCTGAAAAGATAACGCCGCCCTTCTTCTTCAATCAGCAGATACTGTTCATGACGGAAATCCTCCGGAAGAAGAACGCCGTCCCGCTTCACCGTCATGCCGTTGGTCTCAATGGGGCGTATCAGCTTTTCCCCGTTACAGGTGAACAGCGTAATGCCCTCTGCTAATTTCCGCTGTCCGTCCGTAAACACGATACGGTCTGACTTTTGCAATGACGGATCCACGCCGATATCTTTCATTTGGTTGTTAAAATGTGCTTCAAAGGCATCCTTCTGCATATACACAGGCGCTTTATCATTGAGCTGCAAAAAGCGCAGCAGCCCGCCGCTGTGGTCGTAATGCCCGTGAGACAGGATTGCGATGTCCGTTTTTCCCAAGTCCACACCCAGCTTCTCCGCATTGTCTGCAAAGGCTTCTGAAGGCCCGGAATCAAACAATATATTTTTGGTTTTTGTTTCAATAAAAAGGCTCAACCCATGCTCCGCGGCATAACAATCTGCCCGGGGCGTGTTTTCCATCAATGTTGTAATTTTCATGCCGTCTCACCTTTGATTCATACCATAACAATAAATTACTGTATAAGAATCACACCAATTCATTACTCTTTCAGCCCGCTTTCAATTTCTTCAATTGTTGGCAATGTTCCTTTATATTCTTCCTTCAACAAGTTGGCAAGCTGATATTCTGAAATACCGACAGGAGCTTTTATAACATTTGCGGCATACTGTGCCAGTACATTATCTTTTGTTTTGCAGATTAAAAGCCCAATCGTTTGAGCATCTGTTTTGCTGCGCAAAATGCCGTCAACAGCAGCTACATAAGTGCTTAACTGGCCCATATCGCGCGGATCGAAATCAGAAACCTTTACTTCTACGACCACAAAACAATGAAGCTGGAAATTATAAAAAAGCAAATCAATAAACTGTTCTGTCTTTCCAACAACCAACCTGTACTCTCTTCCTACAAAAGCAAAACCTGAACCTAATTCCATAAGCAGGCGTTGTACATTCTCCATCAAAGCATCTTTGAATTCTTTTTCATCATATCGTGCCCGGATAGATAAAAAATCAAAATTATAGGGATCTTTTGTCATTTCCTGAGCCAAGTCGCTTTGCGGAGCAGGTAGTGTAAGAGAAAAGTTGGTAACTGCTTTCCCCTGGCGCTCATACAAATCTGTATCAAGCCAATTAAGAAGTACAGCGCGAGACCAGTTATTTTTTATCGTTTCCCGTACATAAAAAATTGCTTTGTCCTGATCTTTTCCACACTTATCAATAATTAATTTATGGTGACCCCAGGGAATTGAAAAAATAAACTCCGACAACATATTATTGGTTCTAGCGATGTCGCTTTCCAATTTATCCCCAAGTTGAGGATAAATTGCATCTTGCGTTTTATCCCCAAGTTGAGGATAAATTTCTAAATCCGGATAAAGCCTGTAGAAATAAACCATATATACTAAATTTGTAAACGATAATCCTTTAACATTTGGCAACGCATCTTTTAAATCACTGCTCAATTGGCGGAGAAATCCACTTCCCCACCGACTTTTAGCTTTCATCTGCGCAACATCTCGACCTAACGACCAATAAAACAATAACATTTCCCGGTTAACAGAAGAAGCGGCCTTGATTTGGCATTTCTGATACCGCTGACTAAGTTCAGCGATCCATTCACGATATTCCTTATCTGACTTAATAGCTATCATATTATGAACCATTTTCTTTACTTCCTATCATTTACAAAAAAGCAATAACAACAGTACCAGTTTCAGGTTTCGCCTTATTCTCTTCCTTCAATGCTTTTCTCTTTCGCATCAACTTGTTGATCCCCAGCACTTTATGACGCCGGGATCCGTAACGCTTTTTGAACTTTTGCGACTCACGTCTTTCAGATTTCAGCACGGGCCAGTCTCCCAATTCAAAAAGTTCATGATAATCTGAACCATAACATCTTTCTCCTTCGGATCCGATTCGGCAACCAGCAACGTAATGGCGGCAAGAGTACTTTCGTTGATTGTTTGCTTTCCGTTTCTGTAAAGGGCCGCGTTTTTATTCAGGAAATGTAAAAACAGCGCAGCGCCGATTCGTTTGCATCCGTCATTAAAGGCATGATCCTTGATAATAAAATACAAAAGATTTGCTGCTTTTTCTTCAAGAGTTGGGTAAACATCCTGACCGAAAGCGCTCTGATAGATTGCGGAAAGGATGCCTTCCAGTTTGCCCGGCTCCTTTTCCGTTCCAAAGATAGTGGAGTCTTTAGCAAAATCCATCTGATGAACCAAATCCATGCATTCATTATATTGAAGCCGATACGTGCATGCAGTTCCTTCCGGATGCGTGACACACTGATGGTCATAATCGTCAAGCAACTGCAACGCCCTGGAATATTCCTGAATCACTTTGAGAACATCTGCTGCGTTAATGCCCACAGCTCCCGCAATGATTCCAGACTGTATCTGTATAACCTTGTTCATGGCAGCCAGACGTTTCTCATTAACGGCATATCCAGCCAGCAGATATTGCTTCAGCACGCCGCTCGCCCATCTGCGAAATGCAATTCCGCGCTGGGATTTGACACGGTAACCCACTGAGATAATAACGTCAAGACTATAATAAGCTACTGATTGTTTTACACCAACAACACGCATTTTTTGCGTGTTGTTCTCTGCTTCCAATTCGTTTTCAGCAAATATGTTGTTAATATGCTTACGAATTGTTTTTTCGTCTTTGCTAAACAGCACAGCCATCTGGTTAGCACTTAACCACACAGTATCCTGCTCCGGAGTTATCTTAACATCTAACTCCAAATCTCCATCTGAAAAAACAACAAACTGATTTTCCAAAATCGACCTCTTTCTCTATCAATCGTTAAGCATTTACTGACAATTGCTCTTAAACTCATACAAAAAACACTGCTTCTCTGCCAGAAACGCAAAATACAAATCCTACTCCGGCAAATGATTGCTTTTGCTGGAATTCAACCGCCCGTCCATAATCATCAGATTCCAATTTATGTACTCACAACGCCATTTCACTTTCATATGCATAGCTGTCACGATACACCGCTTCCGGCGCAATATCTATTTCGCCATTGTTCCATGTAATCACTCCATGGAACGACTCCGGTTTGTTGAACATCTTGTCATCTTCCAGCGATTTAAACGCAGAACCCGTCAACGTTGTTGCGTCAAAAAGCCTCTGCTCTCCTGTTGAAAAAGCGACAAGCAACATACGTCCGCACAACGGTTTTACTTCCACAACTTTAATATTTTCTTTTAATTCGCCTACTTTATAATTTTACCATATAACCAGCTTTAGTGACAGGTTTATATCTTTTTATTTAATTATTAATACCACTTCAGATTGTTTCTAAGTGCCACTTATTTTTTCATTTTGATCTTGCATAATTATCAATTGCTAGGTAACATAATAAGTAATAAATTTGGATTATTTTTTTACCGAGGTGTCCCATGGATGACAAGAAACTCGTAACTGGATTTTACGAACAGATCATCAATGAATATTTTGCCAAAAAACTGAAAAACGTTGACAGCAGTTTTAAAGAAATTAAAGCAATCGATCAGACAGAAGCTTCTTCTGTTTTATCAGGTTACTTAAAAGATATTGTCACCCAAGGTTTAGAATCCGCAAAGGGCTCCGAAGAATCAAAAAGTGATGCCCTTGGTCTGCAGCGCCAAATCGATCTTACTAACAAAATCATAAAACTTATTCAGGAAGAAACCAATAATGAAGAATTAAAGGAATCTTTTGTTGATAAAAAGGGTGAAGAATTATTAACGCTATTAGATTCGCAAAATAATATCCGTGTTGTGAATCCAAATGCTAAAATTTTCCGCCCCCAAACCTCTTTGGCAGAGTCATCTCTCTTTACCGGCGCGAAACACGAGCCACGCATGTTTAATGAATTGAAAGCAGAAATTAGTACCTGTGACCGCATTGATATGTTGGTTTCTTTTATTAAGTGGAGTGGACTTAGCCTGTTATTAGATTCGTTAAAGGAATTTACACAGCGTGGCGGTCAATTACGGATTATCACTACTTCATATTTAGGTGCCACTGATTATAAAGCAATTGAAGAGTTACACGCTTTGCCAAATGTTGAAATTAAAATCTCCTATGAAACCAAACGGACGAGACTTCATGCCAAATCTTATATTTTCCACAGAGATACCGGATTTACTACCGCCTACATTGGCTCTTCCAATTTGTCCAATCCGGCCATTTCAAGCGGACTGGAATGGAATGTCAAAATCACAAAAAAAGATTTAGGCAACACCATGGATAAAGTGCTGCACACTTTCGATGTTTATTGGCATTCTTCGGAATTCGAGACCTACAATGCCTCACAGAAAGAGCGGCTAAAAACAGCATTATACAGGGAACGGTATCAACGGAAACCTGACAAACAATATTTAATTGCAGAAACGCCGGAAATATTTCATTTTAGAATCAAACCTTACTCCTATCAGCAAGAAATTTTAGATGAAATTGAAGCAGATCGGACACTGCGCGCTAATTATAAAAATCTGATTGTAGCTGCTACGGGCACAGGTAAAACTGTAATTGCTGCTTTTGATTACAAACGTTTTTGCAAACAAAATCCCGAAAAGGCAAATAAATTATTATTCATTGCTCACCGGGAAGAAATTTTATCGCAAAGTATTTCCTGCTTCCGTGGCATTTTGGAAGATGAAAATTTTGGAGATCTATTTGTTGGTTCACATAGGCCGACTACACAACTCAATCACCTATTCATGTCAATCCAGACCTTTAATTCACAAGCTTGGACAACAAAAACTTCTCCTGATTTTTACGATTATATTATCATTGACGAATTCCATCATGCCGCAGCTTCTTCTTATCAAAAGCTTTTAAATTACTATACGCCCAAAATCTGGCTTGGCTTAACGGCAACACCGGAACGTATGGACGGAAAAAATGTGGCAGAGTATTTTAATAACCGAATCACTTCAGAAATACGTCTGCCGGAAGCAATTGAACGAAAACTTCTTTGTCCTTTCCATTATTTTGGTGTCAGTGACGGAACGGATCTTTCTACATTGTCATGGAGCCGGGGCGGTTATGATGTGAATGAATTAAATAATATATATGTTCTCAATACCTTTGCTGCCAAGAAAAGAGCTTCCATTGTTGTTCAGGCAGTACGAAAATATACAGCAGATATGAATTTAGTGCATGGCGTAGGCTTTTGCGTTTCTATTGAACATGCCAAATTCATGAACAAGTTTTTCAATGATGAAGGCATTCCTTCTGTTTGCCTGACAGGAAACAGCACAGATACGGAACGAAACGAGGCCCGCAATAAGCTAACCTCAGGTGAAATTAAATTCGTTTTTGTTGTTGATTTGTATAACGAAGGTGTGGATATTCCCGTAATTGATACTATTCTATTTTTGCGTCCTACTGAATCCTTAACCATTTTTTTGCAACAGCTCGGTCGTGGGTTACGTTTGGCAGAAGATAAGGAATGTCTCACTGTTTTAGATTTTATTGGTCAATCTCATAAAAAGTATCGTTTTGATGAAAAATTTACAGCTCTGTTACATCGTACCCGGAAAGGGCTGTATCACGAAATCAATCAGGGGTTTATATCACTTCCTGCCGGCTGTTACATTCAACTGGAAAAAGAAGCGCAAAATGTTATTCTTAAAAACATCAAAGCCTCGTTAAGTACAAAAGCAGCCTTAATAGAAAAACTGCGGGATTATGCGCAGGAAGCAAAAGAACCTATTAGTGCAGGAAACTTTGTTGATTATTATCATATGTCATTACTGCATCTGTACTCCTTCCAAAAAACCTCATTTTCTTCTCTTTGCGTTGCCGCCGACTTACTTCCGGCCTACGAAACTCCAGAACGAGATTATTTAACCAATGCTCTATCTCGCATCGCCGCTATTGACAGTCGCCGTTGGTTGCAGTTTTTGTTAAATAAACTTCCGACTATAGCAGATTGGAACATCTCAGAATTCAGTGACTTGGAAAAACGAATGATCTGGATGTTTTATTTTACGTTTTACCAAAATATCACAGAAGAAGATTTGCCGAATAACAATACATCAGAAACTATTACAGAAAACAATCAAAAACTACTGATTGCTATTCATAAACTGCAAAAACTTTCTCATTATAATAAAACTGTATGGGAAGAAATGATCAGCGTCTTGGAATATAATTTAAAACATATTACCTTTGTGGACGATCCTGTTGATGTTGGCTTTGATTGTCCGTTAGATTTGCATTGTCACTATACCCGTGACCAAATCTTCGCCGCATTGGATTATTTAACTCCCAGCAATATCCGCCAAGGAGTAAAATGGTTGCCGGATAAGAAGATTGACGTGTTAATTAATACTCTGATCAAAAGTGAAAAAGATTATTCCCCTTCTACTATGTACAATGACTATTCCATTAACGAAAACCTGTTCCATTGGCAAAGCCAAAGTACCACTTCTGCAACCTCGCCTACCGGTCAACGATACATTCATCATAAAGAACAGGGTAGCAAGGTACTTTTATTTGTTCGTGAATATGGCGAAAATGAAGCAGGAACTGCTCCGTTTATGTATCTTGGATTAGCTGAATTTGTGGAAAATAAGGGTTCCCGTCCCATGAATATCATCTGGCGGTTAGAAAAGTCAATCCCCGCCAGCATGATCCAATGTACGAACAAATTAGTTTTGTAAGAGCAACCTCTATTTTCCGGCAAATCAATTAAATATTTAATCGCCTGTAACGTATCATGTTTTATAGAATATGCTACAGGCGATATTTCTTTTATAAAAAAATCTGAACTGGGGTTACTTCATTTGCTTTTTAATTTCCGCAACCAGTGTTATGTCCGCCGGAAGCCATGTAACATCATAAATGGTTTCTTTGGTAAGCCAGCGGGCTTCTTCTGCTTCCAGAAGTTTCAGCTCGCCTTCTATAACTTCACACCAAAAACATTGCATGGACAAATGGAACGCAGGGTAATCGTATTCTATTGTCCCGATCAAGTCTCCTATGGTTATCTCTGTTTCCAGTTCTTCCCGGATTTCCCTGACAAGCGCCTGCTGCGGGGTCTCTCCTTCTTCCATCTTGCCGCCGGGAAACTCCCACAGACCTTTAAATTCACCATAGCCTCTGGCAGTAGCAAATATTTTTTTCTTTTCACGAATTGAATCGCATATTACCGCAGCGACAACTTTTATTGTTTTCATTTGCCTTATCCTGCACTTAATTCAGCTTCGTCAGCACCGCGTATTTCGTCAGCAGGCTGCGGATGCCCGTCCCTGCAAACGCCACTTTCACTTCCTGTCCATCCGGGGAATTTTTTACGCTGACCACAGTCCCCTCGCCGAACTTTTTATGACTTACCCGGTCACCGATAACAAAATCGGTCGCTGCCCCTGCCGGTTTTTCCGGCGTAAAGTCTGTATGGATTTTACTGAACAGCCCGTGTGTCTTCTTGCTTTCTTCTTTAAAACGATCGCTGAGAGAAGCGCTGACGCGGCTTTCCGGCACATAGCGTTTGCCCTGTCCGCTGCCTATTACGACGCCGCCTTCTTCGCCAAACCCGTTACTGCCGCGCCCATAGCCGGAAGCGGATGAGCCATACCCGCTTTGGCCGGATCGGTTCTGCCCGTAACCGCTGCGACCGTTGTATCCTTCCGTATTGCGATAACCCGTGCTCACCATGGCCGGCCGGTGATATTCATGTATCAGCTTTTCCGGAATTTCTTCCAGGAACCGGGAGGGTACGGAATAATTGGTGCGGCCGTAAATGGTCCGGGTTTTTGCGCCCGTCAGGTACAGGATCTGTTTCGCCCGGGTAATGCCCACATAACACAAACGCCGTTCCTCTTCCATCTGCTCGTCGTCCATCAGGCTGCGGGCATGGGGGAAAAGCCCTTCTTCCATGCCTGCCAGGAACACTACGGGGAATTCCAGCCCTTTGGCGGAATGCAGCGTCATCAGTGTAAATTTATCGTTATCCAGCTGGGCGTCGTCAATGTCGGATACCAGCGCCACATGCTCCAGAAAATGCGCCAGCGTTTTTTCTTCGCTTTCGTCCTTCAGAAAATCCTGGGCCACGCTGATCAGTTCCTGCAGATTCTCTGCCCGGCTTTCCGACTGGGGCGTCCGCTCTGCTTTCAGCTCTTCCATGTACCCGGTCTTATTCATTACGTCTTCAATGAGCTGTTCCACCGGCACGGTATCTACCTCTGCCAGCAAATCAAAGAGGATGCTGCTCATTTCTTCCATTTTGGCAATAAAACGGGGGCTCAGTCCCGGAACCGCCGCCGCGTTGGTAATGACCTCAAACAGGGAAACGCCCTGTGCATTGGCATAGTCCTGCATCTTATTCACCGTAGCCTGGCCGATGCCCCGCTTGGGCACATTAATCACCCGCAGCAGGCTCAATGTATCATACGGATTGTACAGCAGCTTCAGGTAGGCCATCACATCCCGGATCTCTTTCCGGTCATAAAACTTGATGCCCCCCACCATGCTGTAGCTGATGCCGCTCTTAATCAGCATTTCTTCAAACACACGGGACTGGGTGTTGGTACGGTACAGCACTGCCATATCCCCGTAGTTGCAGCTTCCGCTGCGGATCAGCCGCTGGGCCTGTTCCACCACGAAGCGGGCTTCATCCCTCTCGTCTGTGGCATTGTAATATGTAATTGCCGCTCCCACGGGATTTTTCGTCCACAACTTTTTCGGTTTGCGTCCGGAATTATTTTCAATCAGCGCATTGGCTGCGTCCAGAATAACGGAGGTAGAACGGTAATTCTGTTCCAGCTTCAGCAGCTGTGCTTTCGGATAGTCCTTTTCAAAATCCAGAATGTTCCGGATATCCGCGCCGCGCCAGCCGTAAATACTCTGGTCGGCATCGCCAACCACGCACAGGTTTCCTTCATCCCCTGCCAGATAACGGGTCAGCAGATACTGGGTGCGGTTGGTATCCTGGTATTCGTCGATCATGATATAACTGAAACGCTGCTGATATTTTTCCCGCACTTCGGGACATTCCGCCAGAATTTTCACCGTCAGCATCAGGAGATCGTCAAAGTCCATGGCGTTGTTAGCCAGCAGGCGCTTTTCGTACAATTCATAAACCTCTGCCGCTTTCTGCTCAAAAAAATCTCCCGCCAGTTTCGCGAACGCCGCAGCGTTCTGCATCTGGTTCTTGGCGTTGGAAATGGCGTTTTGCAGCGCCGCCGGGGGGAACCGTTTTTCATCCAGGTTCATTTCTTTCAAAATGGATTTCAGCAGATTTTTCTGATCCGCCGCATCGTAAATCGCAAAATTGCTGCGGTGGGTCCCCAGCACTTCGATCTCCCTGCGCAAAAAGCGGGCGCAGAAGGCGTGAAAGGTATAAAGCCACACATCCTTTGCGGCCGGCCCCACCATGGCGTCCACCCGGGACCGCATCTCCTTGGCTGCCTTATTGGTAAATGTGATCGCCAGAATTTTATAGGGAGGCACCCCCAGTTCCAGCAGATGGGCAATGCGGCAGGTCAGCACCTTGGTCTTTCCGCTGCCGGCTCCTGCCAGAATCAACATAGCGCCGTTAATATGTTCTACCGCAGCCCGTTGCTGCGGATTTAAATTTGCAATACTGTCCATTGTTTCCTCCGAAAAACTTTGGAAATACTTACACTGACAACTCTGTTCGCCAATAACTTTACAGATGACAGACTTGCAGTTAAGCTTATCGTTATTATTTAACTTTTTTATTTTACCATAAAGCATCACACATAAAAAGTACTATTAAATAAAATGAATTTTGAGCCAACCCCTATGCCCCGCCAGACTTTTATTAGAAGGTTCGGCAACCCCGGCAAAGGCAATACAAAACGCACCTCTGTTGCAACAATGCGCAACAGGGGTGCGTATATTGTTTAAGTCAGCGTCCAGATCACATGATTATGAACGAGCTCAGTCAGTTTGCTGCTTTCACAAAGAAACTGCAAAGATTATTTCCGCATCTTCTTTACGGTCTCTTCTACCTTGTTTATCTTCTTTTCCAGATTTTCCACTTTCTTCTGGGTCTTTTCAACTTTTTCTTCAATGGCAATCGTCACATCGCGCAGCTCTTCTACTTCGTCTTTCGTTGCATGCTGTACGCCGTGACCGGCTTTTTCTGCTTCCAGGATCGGCTGATACCGTTCGGTTTCCTGTTTGATTACATCCGCCAGGATCAGCAGGGAAATCAGGTTCGGGATGGCCATCAGCGCGTTGAAAATATCCGCCAGGTTCCATACCAGTTCCAGCGCCTGCGTTGCGCCAATGTAGGTGATGAGACAGAAGATCACGCGGTACACAACGTTAAATTTCGCGCTGCCGAACAGGTACTCAAAGCATTTTTCACCCTGATATTCCCAGCCTAAAATGGTGGAATATGCAAACAGGACGATACCGATGGATACGATGTATTTGCCAACCGGGCCTACAAATTTTTCAAACGCTGCGATGGTCAGGCTCAGGCCGGACAGGGCAACGCCTTTTTCATCTACGGTACCCAGCATACCGGAAGATGCGATAACCAGACCGGTGATAGAACAGATTACGATAGTATCAAAGAACGTACCGGTAGAGTTGATGTACCCCTGACGGACCGGATCGTCCGTATGGGCAGAAGCTGCTACGATAGCTGCAGAACCCAGACCAGCTTCGTTGGAGAAGCAACCGCGGGCTACGCCGTACCGCATTGCATTCATTACGCTTACGGTAATGGCGCCCAACACGCCGCCGCCAACAGCCTGGGGATTAAACGCCATGGTAAAGATTAGATACAGACCATGGGGAATTTCGGATGCGTTAGCCAGAATGCCTGCCAGACCGCAGACTACATAGAACACTGCCATCACCGGAACCACGACTGCCGCCACTTTGGAAATGGACTGGATGCCGCCCAGGATGATGATCATGCACAGGATTACCAGCGCCGCGCCGGTAGCCGCCACAGGAACCGCAAAAGTTTTTTCCAGCGCCGTGGAGATGGAGTTGGCCTGGGTCATGTTACCGATACCGAAGGAAGCCAGTACTGTAAACAACGCGAACAGGAAACCAAGGATCGCGCCCAGCTGTTTATTGGAGAACCCATTCTTCATGGTGAACATGGGGCCGCCCTTCATTTCGCCCCTCTCGTTTACCTCGCGGTATTTGCTGGCCAGCATACATTCCGCGTATTTGGTGGTGATGCCGAACGCAGCGGAGAGCCACATCCACACCAGCGCGCCGGGACCGCCCGCGAACATGGCCGTGGCAACGCCCACGATATTGCCGGTACCGATGGTAGCGGACAGCGCCGTCATCAGCGCATTGAAGGAAGAAACGTCGCCTTCGCCGCCGGCCTTTTTCTGGCGGGCGTCCTTACCGATTACGCTCTTGATTGAATAAGGAAGATTCCGCCAGGTGCGGAAATTTAATTTAAATGTTAAATAGATTCCGGTGCCTACCAGAAGCACCAGCATGGCAGGACCCCAAACGAAGCTGTCTATCGCTCCTACAATTTCATTAATTGCTTTCCAGTCCATAGTTCAAAATTCCTTTCCCCTGTAAATTTTTCAGCAGCTGCTTTCCCGATACCGCTGATTTATTCTCCGCGCCCCTGTCGGCGCGTCTGCCACCGGCTGCGGCAACGTCTCCCGCGTCGCCAATCGGCCTTCACCCGCTGTCATCCCTTGCCCGGAATGTTTTCATCCTTTCACCCCTCATCCGTTTCAGCCCCAAATTTTTGTAAACAAATAACCGGCCTCCGGAAATAATCCCAGGGCCGGCATATAAATCAGTCTTACGCTGTTGCAAGATGGCGTTACCATCTTTCCCGACCCTGTCCTTTTGCCTGAGAGATTAGAAGTAATCCTTGCCCCTTCGGCTCCCAACTGAATGGGTATCTCCAGAGTTGTGTCCGCATGCGGTTTGTGTTCCCAGGAACGCCTGATAGTGTTACTCCTTCGGCAGCCCGGATGATTTCACCCGGACATTTTTCCGTATACATCATGCACCCGTTATTCAATTTACCAAGATAGCTGTTTCAGCTGTTCTTTTGCATGAGACAATTGTAAACAATTGCCGCAAAAAAATCAATAGATTTTTGAATGTATACACGTATACTTTACCAGGACAGCACTTCCACCCCGGTGTCCGTTACCAGCACCGTATGTTCCCACTGGGCGGAAAGACTTCCGTCTTCCGTATATACAGTCCACTCGTTCCTCTCGTCAATATAGATTCCCTTCTTGCCTATATTGATCATTGGCTCCACTGTAAAAATCATGCCCGGCACCAGCAGCATGCCGGTTCCCTTTTTGCCAACGTGGGCCACAAAAGGATCTTCGTGGAATTCCACGCCCACGCCATGGCCGCCGAATTCTTCCACCACACTGTAGCCGTGCTTATGGGCCAGTTGGGCCACCGCCGCTCCGATATCTCCCAGATGTCCCCAGGGCTTTACCGCCGCCACGCCCCGTTTCAGGCATTCCTTCGTAATCGCTACAAGATCTCTGGCCCGCTTGTCCACCTTCCCGATTTCAAACATGCGGGACGCGTCCCCGTAATAACCGTTCAGGATCGTGGACACATCCACATTCACAATGTCGCCTGCACGCAACACGTCCTTCTCCGACGGGATGCCGTGGCAAACCTGGTCGTTCACCGAAGTGCACACGCTTTTGGGGAACCCGCAGAAATTCAGCGGCGCGGGAATGCCTCCGTTCTTCACGGTAAACTCATGGACAATCCGGTTGATCTCTTCCGTGGTCATTCCTTTTTTTACATATTTGGAAACCTCGTCCAACACCGCCGTGTTCAGTTTGCAGGCTTCCCGTATCCCGGCGATCTGGGCCGGGGTCTTGATCATCGCGCGGGTAGGCACTTCTTCCCCCGCCAGCTGATGCAGGCGGATCTCATCTTCTATTTCTTTATGACATTCTTCGTACGGCTTTCCGCTGCCGCACCAGCATAATTCTTCACTCATGGCTACCTCCGAATTCTTTTCTGTCACAGCGCGACGCTTAACGCCGCCGCGCTTTCAAACCGTTTCTCCGCTGCCGTAAAAAATTCCCGGCAATGGCGATCCTGCAAACGGATTGCATCCGCATTTGCTTGCAAAACAAACGCATTAATAATTTATTATATCATTCTTTGGGAAAATATGATAGAATACATTGTCATAAAAAATAAAATCGGAACTCGCCGCAGCCCGGCGTTCTGAATCATCATCACAATTCAGAAATGCAGCGCGGCCGACATTCCGAAAAAATTATTACGGAGGCTTTTTGCTTTATGGAACTCAGCCAGATTCCTTTTTACTTCAGCGAATACGTCATGCATTTTGACAAATACATTCCCGTTGTCATGGCTTCTTACGGTTCGCTCATTTATTTTATCCTGTTCATGATCATCTTCTGCGAGACCGGTCTCGTCGTCACGCCGTTTCTGCCGGGCGACTCCCTGCTGTTCGCCTGCGGCGCCCTGTCCGCCACAGCCAACAGTCTGCATTTCGGGACCCTGTTCGCCATCTGTCTTGTCGCCGCCATATTGGGGGATACCAGCAACTATTGGATTGGAGAAAAGTTTGGCATGAAACTGCTGCAAAGCAACAATCGCCTGATCAAGCCGGAACATGTGGAAAAAGCCCAGAAGTTTTATGAAAAGCACGGCCACAAAGCCATTTTCCTCTGCCGCTTCGTTCCCATTGTCCGCACCTTCGCGCCCTTCGTGGCCGGCATCGGCACCATGCACTACACCACTTTTTTACATTACAACGTTATCGGCGGCCTGGTGTGGGTGAGCCTGTTCACCGGCGCCGGATATTTCTTCGGCAACATTCCTTTTGTCAAAGAAAATTTTTCCCACGTAGCGCTGGGCATCATCATCGTATCAGTATTGCCGATCGTATATGAATTCGCAAAAGCAAAGATGGGCAAAGAATAAATTTTTCAATATGAATTGAGAAAAAACAAACGCCCCTGCCCTTGCCTCTTCTTGAGACAGGGACAGGGGCTCAGCTTTTTTATTCCCGCAAAAACGCAATCATCTGTTCCGCTTTTTCTTTCCAGTCTTCCGCATAGGGCGCGCCGCCCTGTGCGGATTCTTTTTTTCCGCCGCCTTTGCCGCCAAACAGTTCATTGGCTTTGGCAATGACAGTCCTGCAGTCGCCTTCCGCGCCTTCCCCCAGGCCGAACATGTAATTGACCCGTTCTCCGCTATGATAGATTACTGCCACTACTGTGTTGGGAATGTCCGTCAGTTTCCCGAACAGCGTCTTGGCGTTTTTAGGCTCATACCCGTCTTTAACCGATGTCATAACTTTGCAGCCCGCGGCATTCACCGGCGCTTCCTGAAGGAGCGTTTTGATTTCATTTTCCTGCAACTGTCCCACGGCGGCACGCAGTTTTTCTTTCAGCCCGGCGATCTCTTCCTCCAATCGTCCGATGCCTTCGCACACCTTTTCTTCTTTCGTGCTCAGCATGTTGCTTGCATCCTGAATACACTGCATCTTTTTCCGGGCGTCTTCCAGCGCCCAGCGTCCGCACAAAAATTCCACGCGCGTACCGCCTTTATGCTTTTCAATTTTAGTAATTTTAATCAGCCCTACCACGCCGGTCGCCGTGGGATGGGTTCCGCAGCAGGTGCAGATATCGCCGTCCTGCACCGCTACCACCCGCAGAATGCCGGTCAGTTTTTCATTTTTCTTACGCATGGGCAGTTTGTTCACTTCCGTATGGGGCAGATAGGACACCGTTACGGGCCGGTTCTCCCACACCTGCCGGTTGGCAAGATCCTCTGCCCTAAACGCTTCCTCCAGGGTAACTTCTTTATCCAGGTCAATGGTCACCATGCGTTCGTTCATGTGGAAGCCTACGTTATTGGCGTTAAAAAGTTTCCAGAAGGCAAACGATAAAATATGCTCCCCGCAGTGCTGCTGCATGTGGTCCAGCCGGTCCGTCCAGTTCACCTGCACCGTTACCCTGCCGCCCACAGGAAATTCCGCTGCGCATTCGTGGACGATCTTGCCCTTCGTTTCCCGCACATGCTTTACGATGGCTCCATTGATGGTACCGGTATCGCTGAGCTGCCCGCCCCCTTCCGGAAACAGCACCGTCCGGTCCAATACCACCGCAAAGCCATCCGGCGCCGGTTCGCACTCCAGCACAGTTGCCTCGCAGGTTGTTAAATCAGAATCCCGTTCATATAATTTTTCTGTCATAATGTGCCTGTCATCCTTTCCGCGCCCAATCAGGCCTGCGCCATCCGTTTTGCATTTGCGCAGGCAAACGCCTCAGCCCATTTACAATGCTTGTTCTGCCTACTGAAAAAGCAGTCGATACTCATGCTGTACCGACTGCTTTGTCGTTATGTCAATTATAGCAGACCTGAAGGCAAATTTCCACGAAAAATTTACATCTGCGAAATGTTAGATATGAAAAAGAAAACCGGTTCCGTGAAACAAAAACAGCCGCAGAATCATCTGCGGCTGCCTTTTCTTGCAAAAATTATTTAATGATTGTAATCCGTTTCTGTCCGTCCCAGGCTTCGTATTCTGCCGGGATTTTGGCGTTCAGGTGGTTCTGGATGTATTCCATGATAGCGTCTACGTCAGATATCTGGCCGTCCTGCAACAGTTTGCAGCCTTTGAACATGACGTTGCCGTCGCCGCCGTTTTTCAGTACATAATTGGATCCGCCTACGGTATAATTTGCTTTCAGATCCAACGGTTTGCCGTTCACCATTACATTTTTAACACGGTATTCTCCGTCAACTTTTACGAAATTACCTTTCGCGTCCAGCTGAACGGAAGAAGGAATACGGGAGTCAATAGTATAAGTGATGCCGGATACCTGCATGAAATTGCCCCGTTCCTCCGGATAATTGGAAGCGCCGAATTCCAGCGCGTCTAACAGGACCTGTCCGCTGCATTCCACAGCCGCGCACATGTTGCCGAAGGGGAATGCTTCCAGGAGGCTTGCGTACGTGATGACGCCGGCTTTAATATTGTTGCGCAGGGAGCCGCCGTTTACAATGGCAACATCAGTGTCAAGCACATTCTTAAAAGCGTCGGCTACCAGGTCGCCCATATTGGTTTCCCCGTTCCGTACGCGCCGCACCTTGTCGACCGGGTTATCCGAACGGATATCGAATGCGGTTTCGCCTACAGGCTGTTTCAGAAGCGGCTCATATTTTTTATTTTCTTTTTCAATCAGCTTTTCAATTTTTTTATCAGAGTTTTTCAGATCGGTTTCCAGCGTGGAAACAAGGCTTCCATCGTCTTTCAGCACCAGCTTGCCGACGGTCTGCACCTTGGTCCCGGTCTGGGTGATCAGGATTTCTTTCCCATCCAGGTCCTTTTCATAGCGGGCAGCATACTGTTCGTGGGAATGCCCGTCAATGATGGCATCCAGGCCGCGAGTGTTGCGCGCGATAGCCGGGCTGGCCCAGCGGGGGATGGAACCGTCCATGCCCAGATGTCCTACGATAAATACGTGTTCGGCGCCGTCTTTACGAACCTGGTCGATGGTGCGCTGAATCTGCGCATATAACTTTTCGCCGGTTTCGTCTTCGAAGAAGCCGTAAATGTAATTTCCTTTTTCATCCTGGAAGAATTTAGGCGTGGACGTATTCAGCGTCTGCGGCGTAGTCACGCCGATAAAGCCCAGTTTCTTTCCACCGATTTTAATGATTTTGGACGGGGCCAGCGGTAATGTATTGGTACGCAGGTCGATAAAGTTGCAGGAATGATATTTGGATTTCTGCAACTTTGCCAGTTTGAAGAACTGATCCATACCGTAATCGAATTCGTGATTGCCGGGAATCAGGAAATCGTATTTTACCGCATTCATGACGCGGACCACCGCTTCGCCTTTGGAAAGCTTGCCGATGGGAGCGCCCTGCACACAGTCGCCGGCATCTACCATCAGCACTTTGTGCCCGGCTTTCTGCAAATCTTTTTTGTACTGGGAAAGGCGCGGGAATCCTATATTATCCAGAATACCGCAGTGGATATCATTGGTATGCAGGATAATAATATCTTCAGCCAGCGCCGTAAAGGGCATGCACAGCGTGAACAGCATGACCAGCAGTGTGAATAGAGTATGACGTGCGTAATGAGCCATAATGTCCTCCTCCTTAAAAATTTATTGCGGCCTTGCTTATATTATACTATTTAAGCTTAAAAAATGTCGAGTCCCTTTCCGTTATTCTTACTTCACGTCAGGCTCAAAGATGCCTTCGTTGTCATCCCACAGCACAATATCATCGGAATGCAGCGATTTCTGCACATCAATGACGCGTTGGTTGCTGCTGCCGCGGAAACGCAGCTTCAGATCCTTTTCTTCCAGATGGAATTCACCGTCCACTAAAATATCGATCAGGTCCAAAAGCTGTTTAGTAATTTCCCATGGGCCAAGTTTGCCGACTAAAATATCTTTTTCAAAATCGTAACCAGTGTAGCACCAAACTGTTTTACGCGGATAAATTTCCTTAAATTTTTGCAGCACATGCAGCACTTCCGGCTGGTTCTCCGGCTCAAACGGTTCCCCGCCCAGAATGGAAAGGCCTTCGATAAAATCGTGGTTGCAGGCCCGCAGCAATGTATCCAGCACTTCGCCGGTAAAGGGTTTGCCGTAATTAAAATCCCAGGTCTCCGGGTTGAAACAGCCCCGGCAATGGTGACGGCAGCCGCTGACAAACAGGGACACCCGCACACCGGGCCCGTTAGCAATATCGTGACGTTTTAATGTAGCATAGTTCATTATGTTTCACTTCCTCTGATATAAGATAATCCGTAGCAATTGCAAAAACAGCCCCGCAATCATGCCGCGGGGCCATTTCTTTTTCAGTATTACAGATGCAGCACGCGGGCTTTGATCTCTTTTGTCTTTCCTACGTTCCAGAAGTTTTCGCCCAGATATCCGCAGGTGCGGCGGGTCACGTTCATTTTTGCGTGATCTTTGTTATGGCACTGGGGGCATTCCCATTCGTTGTCGTCATTGATGATAATCTCCCCGTCGTAACCGCAGACCATGCAATAATCGGACTTGGTATTGAATTCTGCATACTGGATATGGTCATAGATAAACTGCACGGCAGCTTCTACGGCTTTCGGGTTGTTCTGCATATTGGGAATTTCCACATAGCTGATGGCGCCGCCAGAGGACATTTTCTGGAATTCGCTTTCAAATTCAAATTTAGAGAAGGCGTCAATGTGCTCGCGCACGTCTACATGGTAGGAATTGGTGTAGTAGCCTTTGTCGGTAATATCTTTAATCGTACCGAAGCGTTCTTTGTCGATGCGGGCAAAACGGTAGCACAGGGATTCCGCCGGCGTACCATACAGGGCGAAGCCGATGTTGGTCTGGGCTCTCCATTTGTTGCAGGTCTCCCGCAGATGTTTCATGACGCGCAGGGCAAAGTCCTTGCCTTCCGGCGCAGTATGGCTGCAGCCTTTCACCGCTTTGGTCATTTCGTAGATACCGATGTAGCCCAGCGAAATGGAAGAGTACCCGCCGAACAGATACTTATCAATGGTTTCGCCTTTCGCCAGACGGGCGATCGCGCCATACTGCCAATGGATCGGGCTTACGTCGGAATGCACGCCCAAAAGCGCGTTGTGACGGCACATGATGGCTTCAAAGCACAGTTCCAGCCGTTCGTCCAGCAGTTTCCAGAATTTATCCTCGTCCCCGCCGGAAAGGATTCCTATCTGAGGCAGGTTCAGGGAAACAACGCCCTGGTTAAAGCGGCCTTCAAATTTATAATTTCCGTTTTCATCCTTCCAGGGAGCCAGGAAGCTGCGGCAACCCATGGGGCTGAA
>DDQB01000111.1:0-12616 GCA_002342505.1 Acidaminococcaceae bacterium UBA2453 | reverse complement strand
AGGCAGTTGTTTTCATCCAGCACATAAACCAGTTTCGGGAACGCCGGCGTCACGTAAACGCCTTTTTCATTCTTAATGCCCTGCAGGCGCTGCCGGAGGATCTCTTCTACGATCATAGCATTTTCTTCAATGTACGGATCGTCTTCCCGCAGATACAGGAACAGCGTCACAAAGGGAGACTGCCCGTTGGTGGTCATCAGGGTATTGATCTGGTACTGGATGGTCTGCACGCCGGCTTTCAGTTCTTCGCGCAGGCGTTCGTCCACTACCGCTTCTAAAACTTTCGGATCTGCATTTTCACCCAGCGTACGTTTAGCCCGAACCATAAATTTCTCCCGGCTGCGGCGCAGGTATTTGCCCAGATGGCGCACGTCTACCGACTGGCCGCCGTACTGGCTGGAAGCAACAGAAGCAATTATCTGCGTCATCACGTTGCAGGCTACCTGGAAGCTCCGGGGCGATTCGATCATCTTCCCGTTCATCACAGTGCCGTTGTCCAGCATGTCGCCGATGTTGATCAGGCAGCAGTTGAAGATGGGCTGGATGAAATAATCCATGTCATGGAAATGGATCACGCCTTCGTCATGGGCTTTTGCAATTTTTTCAGGCAGGATCACGCGGCGGGTCAGGTCCTTGGACACTTCACCGGCGATTAGATCGCGCTGGGTAGATGCCATGATGGCATTCTTGTTACTGTTTTCTTCCATGACATCCTTATTGCTGTTACGAATCAGCGTCAGGATGGATTCGTCGGTGGTATTGGATTTGCGCACCAGCGCACGGCGGTAACGGTAAATGATGTAGGCTTTTGCCAGATCAAATTTGCCTGCTTCCTGCAACTGGCGTTCCACAATATCCTGAATATCTTCCACAAGCAGGCGGGGGCGGTTTTTCCCGTGCACATACTCCGCAATCTCTTTGATTTTACTTTCCGAAATACGGCAATCCGATTCGACCGCCGCATTGGCTTTTTCAATCGCAACTACAATTTTCTGCGGATCAAAATCAACCGTCGTTCCGTCGCGCTTAATAACTTTCATGCCACAATTTCCTCCCTGTAATCATTCTTTCTTCCGGATTTTTGTTTTACATATCTGAAAACGAATTATTTTCGAAATTCGTATCATTCCCGCACTTTATGCCCACTATGTTCAAACTACTATATATTGTGTCTGGCTGAAACAATTCTTAATAAAGTGCCAAATAGAGATTTATTGGTATTGTAGCATGTTCTCTCGCTCTTGTAAACTATATATTGTTATTATTAATAAAAATTTTCTTTTTCCCTTCCAATATCTTGTGGTTTGTAAACAGCCTGTTGTGCATAATATGTGGATAACCCGATTCTCTTGTGGATAAGGTTTGGTTTTCTGTGTATAACAATCCGTCCACTACATATAGTAAAAAAATAACGCTGCGAAAGAAATTTTTCTTTACCCGTGAGATGTGTCTGCCCGGGTCTTTTCTTTCACAGCGTTTTCTATTTATATTTATAAATTATAACTGTCTCTATGCTCCTATAAGTTTTTTCCAAAAGGGGTAAGTGCTCAGCACAATGACAATGGCCAGCACCACAAAGTCCACCAGTGTAAACGGTTCTTTTGGCATATTCTTGTATGTATTGGCGCCAAAGCCCCGCAGTTCCATGGAAAGAGCCAGCGTTTCCGACTTGGCCACCGCGCGCATGACCAGAGGACGAATGACGACCACATAAGACAAAAGCCGTTTGATCGCGTTGCCCCGGTTGGAATAGCCGCGGCAGGACTGCGCATCCAACGTAATCGTGCTGTCTTCCAGAAAATTCGGTACAAAACGCAAGGCCGCCGTCAGCATAAACGCATATTCCACCGGCAGATGGAAGCGGTCGACCAGTGCTTTGGCAATACTCTGGATACGAGTCGTCGCCAGCATGCATAAAAAGGCCAGCGTCATCACCAGCATACGCAGGCCGCCGAAAAGGGACACATCCAGCGGCGAACCAAAGAGCAACTGAAGCAAGATCATCATGCCGGTAAATACACCTAACCCGCCGATTGCCGCCAGCATGGTTTTACTGCGTTTGATGTAAAGCAGCAGTACCAGTTGCAGAACTAAAATCGTTGCCACCGCTTCCAACGGCAAAATAAACACCCATGCCGTCACCGCCAGTGTCACGATGATCCAGGTAAACGCATTCAGTTTCATGCCTGCGCGCCCCCTTTCACAACTGCATCACAGAACTCATCGCAGGATGCTGCAGAAATACCCAGGGAGGATGCCAGTACGGAAACAGTAGGACGACGAAGGCCCCAGCGTTCTACCGGCTGGTCGCCTTCAAACAATTCCTGCGGCGTTCCGCTGAACACAAGATGACCATCGGTAAGTACAATGGCTCTTCTTGCGTATTTCCTTACAACATTCATGTCATGGGTAATTAAAATAATGGTCGTGCCTTTCTTTTCATTCAGTATTTTCAGGTATTCCATCATAGCAGTCTGTTCGGTCGCATCCTGCCCGTTTGTGATCTCATCCAGTATCAGCATGCGGGGATTCAGCGCCAGCGCCGCAGCCACTCCCAGCCGGCGTTTCTGTCCAAAGGAAAGGATGCGGGGATACATAGCTTCCAGCCCTTTCAGCCCCATAGCCTCCAGCGCCGCTTTCACATTCGTTTTGATATTTTCTTCCGGCAGCTTTTTTACGCGGGGCCCATATGCCACTTCGTCATAAACCGTGTCCGCCAGGATCTGCAGATCCGGGTTCTGGAAAACATAACCGACTTTATCCGCCAGATCTGCCGGTTCATAATTGATAATATCTTCCCCGTCTATCAGGATCTGCCCGCTGCGGGGATGGTCCAGCGCCATAAACAGGCGGGACAATGTGGTCTTACCGCTGCCGTTATGGCCCAACAACGCCACAAACTCACCGTTTTCGATTTTGCAGTTAATGTCATTCAGGACCGGGATGCCGCGACGATAGGCAAAGTTGATCTCTTTTGCTTCAATCATGCCCTCACCCCTCTTCCGAATCCTTTGGCCTGCAGCTCTGCCACAGCTTCTTTTTCCGATTTCCACAATGCAAATTTCTGCGCCGTTTTCTTTTCCAGATTACATTTTATCTGCCACAGGTCCGGCAGCAACGGACGCAGATCCGTGTCCTCATACACGCGGGGAATCACATCTTCGCACCGTCCCTGCGCTGCAACTTCGCCATTTTTAATGGCCAGCAGGTTTGTCGCATACGGCAGGACGAACTCTACCCGATGTTCTACTACAATAAAAGTAGTTCCGTATTCTTCACGAATTTTTCCCAGCAACTTGTAAAGGCTTTCCCCTCCATCCGGATCCATGGCACTGACCGGCTCGTCCAGTACAATAATTTCCGGATGCACCGCCAGCAGGGATGCCAGCGCCAGACGCTGCCGCTGCCCGCCTGACAGTTCGTCCAGCTGATAGCTTTCCCGTCCCGGCAAGCCCACATCTTCCAGCGCTTTACGCGTACGTTCTTCTGCTTCTTCCGGCGGGAATCCGTGATTCAGCAGACTGAATGCTACTTCTTCGCCTGCCGTAAGAGAAACCAGCTGGCTTTCATAATCCTCCAGCATCAGCCCTACCTTCATCGCCAGGTCAGAAACTTTTTTACCTTTTGTCGTCTCCCCCAGCACTTTTATGTCGCCGGCATAATCGCCCCCGGTGTAATAGGGTACAATACCGGTAATCGCCTTACACAGAGTCGTCTTTCCGGCGCCGCTGGGGCCGATGATAACAGTAAAAGAACCTTTTTCTATTTCCAGGTTAATATTTTTCAGGACCAGATCGGAACGGAGATACTTAAAATAAAAATCCGTAACGGAAACAACCGAATTCATTTTTCTTCTCCCCCTTCCTGCGCATAAAACAGCTTCTTCACCGGACGGAACAAACCGAAGGTGATAAGCCCGTTAAGGACGCCAACCACCGCCACTACAGGCAGCATGGCAAAGATCCATACGCGTAACGGCAATCCCAGCACCAGTTTTAAAATAAAAGTAAACACGCCGCCGGATACAAACGTCGCGGCAAATCCGGTGATGAAAGGGGTCAGCCTCCAGTCGCCCATGCGGCAGGCAACAAAAGCTTTCACCAGCAGGCAGCAGGTCGTAGCGCCACACAGCTCACTGGCAATATTTCCCAGCGGGAACGCAGACTTGGAAGAAGGAATCAGTGTCAGTCCCGCAATAAATCCAATACCGATGGCCCGTTTTAAAGGCGGACGGGTAAGATTGATCACGATGGAATACATGGCAATGGTCCAGTTGGGCGTAACGCCGCCCACATTAGGACTTACCGTGTGCAAAATAATACCGATGGCAAAGAGCATGGCGGTGATCGCCACCCAGCGATAACCTTCCTGGTTTGCCTCTACATGAATCAATGGCGGCGCCGTTATTTTCTTTTCTTCCGGCACTGCGTCAGGAATTTTTCCAGTCATCATACGCTCCGTTCTTCTGCTTCGCAGCAGCACACATATTTTTCAGCAAAAAATTCTATCATTTTCGCAATACAAATCAAACATAATTGTATTATATCTCACAACTACGATGAAGTCTATCTTTAATCAGTCAGTCTTTGTATTTTTTGTGGCATTATTTGCAAATACAATTTATAATAGTAATGAACTTTTAGCACAATCCCTTTTGGAAAGGATTTTTCTTTTTGATGAAAAACAGGCTCATTCTTTTATTGGTCGCCCTTGTATGGGGCACGACGTTCATCTTCCAGCGCATCAGTACCGGCACCATGGGCACATTCTCCTTCATCGGGCTGCGTTTCATTCTGGGTGCGGCTGCCATTCTTCCGCTGGTGTTTCTGCAAAAAAAACGCAGCAACACAGCGGCACAGCAACCAGCAGATGCAAAAAAAACGCACGCTGCAGCCGAAATTCCGGATGCGCCGGAAACGAAGGAAACGCCCTGGCCCTTATGGCTCTGCGGCTGCATCATCGGGTGTATGCTGTTCGGCGGTTCCGCTTTCCAGCAGCAGGCTTTAATTTACACTACCGCAGGAAAAGCTGCCTTCATTACTTCGCTGTACATCATTGCGGTCCCCCTTGTAGGTCTTTTGATCGGGCAGCCCCTGCGAATCACGCATATTTTCGGGTGCCTTCTTTCCGTCTGCGGCCTGTACTTTCTGGCATTTCAGAACGACGGCCAGCCATTGAACTTTGGTGATTTCCTGACGCTGATAGGCGTTTTGTTCTGGACATTGCAAATTTTATTCATCGACCGTTTTGTCCGCTGGTATCCCGGCATCTACCTGGCAGAAGGCCAGTTCATTACTGCGTCGGTATTGGGTTTTATCGGCGTGTTCCTGACTGGAGAGCCCCTTTCCGCCGAGGCTATCCGACAAACCGCTGTTCCGATTTTGTACGCAGGCATTATGTCCAGCGGCGTCGGGTACACCCTGCAGATCATCGGGCAGGCAAAGGTACCTCCAACCGAAGCCACCATGCTGATGAGCTGCGAAATGATCTTCGGCGCATTATCGGGATTTTTATTCTTAAACGAAACCATGACCTTACGGGAATTTTCCGGTTGCCTGCTTATGACCGGCGGCATCTTTTTGGCGCAGCTTCCGGGGCGGATCATCTGGTACGGAAGAAAATCGTAAAAACGGAGCTGCGTTTCCCGATGGTATCTCATCCTGTTTTCATTCCACGCAGTATTAGTTATAAGAGTTTTATGTGAGGAATTCTTTATGCTGTACAATATTTTACGCGACATTATCGTATTCAGCCTTACGTTCATCGTTAATTTCCTGATCGTATCAACCTTCTGGGGGTTAGTGGAAATGTTCAGTCCCATCCGCTGGCAATGGCTGCTGAAGGGCATGCGTTATTTTTCCATCCCGATGACCGAAACAAACATTATCATCGTACTCTCCACCCTGACACTGCTTGTCCCCTGCCTGCTATACCGGACCTGGATCATGCAGCGGTACCTCTGCTGGTCCCTCAACTGCCAGAAACCCAAAGGGCAGGACGCAGAGCGGCTGAACCGGGCCATGTCTGTCGTCTGCCAAAAGGCCGGCCTGGATATGTCCAATTATAATTTATATGTCTGCAACACCAAGGTGCTGAATGCGTTTGCCGTCGGCAACAACAATATCGCAGTTACCCTTCCTTTGTTAAATAGCCTGGACCTTAGCGAAATTTCCGGAATTTTAGCCCACGAATTGGGCCACATCCAAAACAGGGATACCAACATGGCGCTGCTCAACAGCACCATGAGCTCTTTCGGCAACCTCGTCGTACGGATCTACAGCTTTATTACGCTGGCGCTCCAGATCCTCAGTTTCATCCCCATCATCGGCTGGTTTACTGCCATTATTTCCTGGTTCTTCGTAATCCAGATCTGGCTGTTCCAGTTCCTGATGAAGCTCCCGCTGCACATCATCACCATGTTCAGTTCGCGTCAGGATGAATTCGAAGCAGATCTGTATGCATGCAAAATCGGCCTGGGCGTTAACCTGTATAACGGATTAATATCCATCACTGGCGGGGAAGCCAGAATGGGATTTGCTGCCCGTCTGTTATCCAGTCACCCTGCTACGAAGCAGCGGCTGGAACGAATTAAGAACTACGTGCAGAAACAGGAAGGGCTTGCATAGTAAATGGCGTCGAAAAGCGCGCGGCAAATGAACTGATCCGGCGCTTTCTTTACGAAAGACAATACCGGCTGTTACCGTGTTCACCGGAACACAATACAGCCGGTATTTTCATTTTTTCTTTCCGTAACGATAACCCGCAACCTTGTTGTATCCCGTTGCGCATGCGTCGGCGTGCCCGCCCGTACCGCTGTGCAAAAGCGGATCGCTCGTCAGTCAGCGTTTCCTTACATATTTTGCCGCAGCCAGTCCGGCAACCGCGCCTTCATACGCGGCCTTTACCACCTGCAGGAGCCCGCCGTTGCAATCTCCCGCCGCATACAGGCCGGGAACATTTGTTGCCATTTCCGCATCGGTCACGATACGATTGTTATCCACCGCAGCCCCGATTTTCCTGGCCAGGTCGACACTGCCCGCTATGCCCAGCGCTACGAACAGCCCATTAACCGGTGTAAATGTTCCATCTTCTGTCATTACCCCGCTGACACGTTCCGTACCGTTTTCTGTAGCCGCTTCCACAGCGCTCACTTTTTCCTTATGGACTTCAATGGAATCCGGAATCGCAATCGTCGGTTCTTTTCCATTGGTAAAGAGCATCACTTTGCTGGCATGGGGCAACAAAATTTCTGCTTCATGCAGTGCATACTCCCCTTCACCCAGAACCGCTGCAACTTTTCCGCGATAGAAAAACGCATCGCAGATTGCGCAATAGCTGACGCCCTTCCCTTCCATCTCTTTCAGTCCGGGAATCTTCGGCGCAAGCCGGGTGCTTCCCGCTGCCAGGATCACAGCGCCGGCTTCTAATTTTTCTTTAGCCGTCTGCACTACAAGGCCGGTAAAATCGTCGTTCATAGCCAGACCGACTACTTCGCCTTCCACAAATTTTACGCCCAGCCTTTTTGCACCGGCAATACCGTTTGCTTCCAGCTCCGCTCCGCTGACAGGCTCTGCCAGGCCGTAATAATTCTCAATCCTCTCCGCTTTTGCCAACGCTCCGCTGCCGCGGGAAATAACCGTTACATCAGCGCCGGCGCGTTTTGCATACAAGGCGGCGGAAATACCGGCAGGCCCGCTGCCAATAATCAAAATATCCATAACGATTCCTTTTTCTGATCATACAGGCCCGGAAACAGATTGCACTTTATGAACGCAAACCCTTTCCGGATCCTTAGCCCGAAACAACTTACGCAAACAATTTGAGCACGTTATCCTTCGGCTGGTAACCGACTGCAGTACCAGTCAGCTGTCCACCTTTGAACGCCGCCAGCGTCGGAATGCTCATCACATTGAACATCTGCGCCAGTTCCGGGTTTTCATCTACATCTACCTTGCACACTTTCAGTTCCGGATGTTCTTCTGCAATGCTTTCCACTACGGGAGCCATCATACGGCAGGGACCGCACCAGGTCGCCCAGAAGTCGACCAGCACCGGTTTGTCCGACTGCAGCACTTCGCTTTTAAAATTTTCTTTGGTAATTACAATTACTGCCATGTTTTTTCCTCCATAATCTTTTTTCAATTTCACTCTTGTTTCGTTACCTATTGCACCATATTCAATAAAACATTTTCCAACCGCAAACCGGTTGCCCGTTTTACTTTCTTTCCATTTTTAAATGCAATCGTGGTCGGAATCATCATGATCCCGAACTGTTGCGCAAAGGCGGTATACTCTTCCACATCCAGCTTACATACTTTTATTTCCGGATGTTTGTCCGCAATGGAATCCAGCGCCGGCTGCTGCATCCGGCAAGGCTGGTCCCAGTTGGCGTAAAAAGTTACCAGTACCGGTTTATCGCACTGCAACACTTCCATTTCAAAATTATCCGGCGTCACCGCCACAATATTTTCTTTCACGATCTCCATATATGAATTCCTCTTTGTACAGATATTTATCGCTCATTCACGTCCCGATCCCGCAACTGGCGCACTTATCACGCAGGCAAAGGCATCCTTACTCCTCAATCACAACTTTCGTCCCTACCCGCACATATTTCTTTAACTCTTCCACATTCCGGTTCTGCAGGCGGATGCAGCCTTCCGAATCCATAGCCCGCATTACGTGAGGCTTATGCGTGCCGTGAATACCGATTCCACCCCAGGCCCCTTTGCTCATCTCATCCGTATTGATACTGATGAACCAGGGACCGTACGCGCCTTTGATTTCTCCCTTTCCATCGCCGAAATCGTGGGTCCAGAAGGAAGCGTCGCAAATCTCGTCCACATAGAATGTACCGGTCGGAGTCTTCATATCGCCGCGTTTCTGCTTCTGTCCCGGATTTTTTCCAATCGTGCAGTCATACTGTTTTACCACATTATTTTTATCGTCCATCAGATATAGTGTAAACGCGCTTTTTTTAATATACACAAAATATTTTTTCTGGTCGGCATTCTGTTTGATCCTGGCCTGTTCCTGTTCAGCCCGGAGCTGTTCTGCCTTTTTTGCCTTCTCCGCTTCGTCCTTCGCTTTCTTTTCCGCTTCCGCTCTGGCTTTTATCTCCGCCTCTTCCCTTGCTTTCTTTTCTGTCGCAAGCTGTTCCGGCGTCTTCTTCGTCTCCGTCACAGCCGCTTTGTTTGCAGGCTTTTTTTCTTCCTCGCAACCCGCGATCAGCAGCGAAGAAAATAAAAGTAACAGCGCCATAAGTAATACCGTAACTTTTGCCATAGTTCTTTCTTTTTTCATAATACATTCCCGCTTTCCGGATCACCCGCACTGCAACGCAGATATCCTAACCTGTTTTAATATACGGTCCCGCTGCCGTTTTGTTTTTCATAAAGCGGCAAAACCCTGCAGGCTGACCGATTTTATTTTTTATAAAAAGAAAGAGTTATTCCGCAATGTCTTTTTGGGAATAACTCTGTTCCGCTTCATCACTCTTTAATCGTAACGATCGTTCCAACCTTTACATATTTTTTGATTTCTTCGATATCACTGTTCCGTACCCGGACGCTTCCTGCAGAAGAAGCTCTTCCCAACCCTTCCGGTTTATTGGTTCCGGAGATACCGATACCGTTCCATTCGCCTTTACTTAATTCTTTGGTATCCAACGTAATGAACCAGGGACCATAAGCGCCCTTGCCGTCCTCATCCGAAACCCAGTCAGAAGATGGATTGATTGATTCAACTTTAAAAGATCCAACAGGGGTTTTCGCATCGCCGGTCTTGGTCTTCTGTCCCGGATTACGGCCTACCGCGCAGTTATATTCTTTAATCGGCTCGCCGTTATCCAGCAATGTAATCCGGTATGAGCTCTTTGTTATGATCAGGCTGTACGTATGGCTTGTGATCGGATGCGCCAACGTTTTTGCCTCTTCTACCTTCTGTTTTTGAATTTCCGCCTTCTTTGCGATTTCTTCCTTTCCTTTCAGTTCAACTTTTTCCGTTTCAGTCAGCTGGGGTTTGGCATTTTCCGCAAAAAAGGGAGCCGCGCTCAAATGATTATATGTACTGCTCACCAGCAAAATCATAACGCCCGCAGTGACAACCCGTCCCATGGCGGTGCTGCGCATCCACCGCATCGCAATCGCAACATATGCTAATATATATACAAAAATACTTGGTTTGGATCGTTTCATTAAAAAACACCTCTGTCAGTATATTTCCTGTATCACCAGCCAAAAAAAGCGATAACCGCAAGAAGAACCACAACAAAGCCCAACAGTTTCATATTATCTTCCCTGGTACAGGAAATGAATGTCTTAAACTTATCGCCCATCAGATATGTCCTTTCCGGCAACCGCCGAAACATAACCATCATCACGTTATACCAATACAGCGTAAATCAAACCGATTCAGGTGAAATTGAAAATCATTCTATAATTGTTATATAAATTATAGTAAATCTGCGCTAAAAAGTCAATTTCTGATACAGCATCTCAGTTAAGATTCAATAATTCTTCACATACTCCTGCGGTTCTGACCGCTCCATGATAAAATGCTGACGGAATACATCTGTAAACTTTACCCGATCCTGTGATATAATAAATAACAAAACTACAGAACGGAGCCTGATCATGAAAAAGAAAATCCTGCTGTGCAGTATCCTCTGCCTGCTCTTCCTCATCGCCGGCTGCAGCGCCGCGGAAAAAAATACAGGAAAAAACGAAACAGCAACGCAACCGGCTGCTGAAAACTGGAACACGGAAAAAGGAATCCGGGAACTGTCCGCTGCCCTTACAGAAAAAATGTCCCTGGAAGAAAAAATCGGACAGATGATGTTTGTGGGCATCCATGGCACAACGCTGACGGAAGAAACAAAATCCGTACTTTCATCCATGCACGTCGGCGGCGTCATCTTATTTGACCGGAACATGGAAAAGCGCGAACAGGTACAGGCGTTAAACGCTTCTGTGCAGTCGCTGAAACTGAATGGCTTTTCCATTCCGCTCTTTCTTTCCGTCGATCAGGAAGGCGGACTGGTCACGCGGATGAAGCACGATGCTTACACAGCGCCGTCTGCTGCAGAAATCGGCAAAGGCAAACCGGAAGACGCATACAGGCACGCAAACAAAACCGGTATTGACATTAAAGAGCTCGGCTTCAATCTTGACTTTGCCCCGGTTTTGGACACCGGCAACCGCATGCGCGGCCGTACTTACGGCGCAACGCCCCCGCAGGTCGCGCTTTTTGGTGAACAGGCCTGCCGCGGGTTACGGGACAGCGGCGTGCTTTTTACTATTAAACATTTTCCGGGCATGGGTCGGAGCGAAACGGATCCGCACACGGAAAAATCGGTTGTCAATGTTTCCAGAGAAACAATCCTGCAGGAAGACCTGCAGCCGTTCAGGCAGATAATCGACCAATACCCGCACGATCAGTTTATGGTGATGGCCGGTCACATCCGTTATCCGGCTTTCGATACAAAACCCGCCAGCCTGTCGCCGGTCATCCTGAAAGATTTACTGCGAAACCAGCTGGGCTATCGCGGCGTCGTCATTACCGACGATCTGAACATGGGTGCGGTCAGCGAAGGCTATTCGCCGGAAGAAATTGGTATTATCGCCATCCAGGCAGGTTCGGATATTTTACTGAGCTGTCACGATCCGCAAATACAGCAACGCACTTATAAAAGCGTTGTTCAGGCAGTAAAAGACGGAAAGATTTCCCAATCCGAAATCAATGCTTCCGTGCAGCGCATCCTGTACTGCAAACTGAAAAACCTGATGAGCACACAACAGCGGAAAGCAGTATACGAACAGATAAAAACCAACTCCGTCACCAGCAAATAGTAAATGTACAGTACTTGTCTGAAATAGTTTCAGTCATACAAAAAGACCGGCGCTATGCCGGTCTTTTTTACGTGCCAGTACCTGAGGAAGCGCTGATTGGTCTGCCTCTGGCGTAACATACCGGCTTAAAGACTGTTTTTGGATAAATATTGTTTTACTTCTTCAATCAGTTTATTTCCATTATAATTTTTGAAAATTTTAATCATACAACCGCTTATCATCGGATTCAGTTCAAGCCCAGATTCTACAGCGCGGGTATCCGTTTTAAATCCATAGCATCGTTTGCCGAATCCGTATGCGATACCAAGTTCAACGCAAGCCCCTTCATCTGGCACCCGGCCGTCTAAATTCATAAAAACGATATCTGCTTTTTTTACTTCGCCGGCATCCAGTTCAAAAATCATCTTTATGAGTTCTTCTTCTGTCTTTCCCTGCAACTGCGCGGCTTCAATACCATCGCGTTGGGGCAAAAAGACCTGGTAACCGCAATCTTCAAGCAGTTTTGTAAATTTCAGATTGAAGTCCTTTTCGCCCTGATTAAACATCGGACCCGCGAGATAAACTTTTTTCCCAATACCACCCTTTTGGATATTCCTTGCTTCAACCTCATTTTGAGACGCAGCTTCGCTTGCATGACTGTCGCTGTTTGCGTATACAGCAATGTTAAACATTACACCAGCACACAGTATGATAGCGCCTGCCAGCCTTGACAAGTTTTTCATAAACTGATTCTCCTCTTTTCTATATGCGGTCTTTGGCATTCCACC
>DDQB01000079.1:19483-19669 GCA_002342505.1 Acidaminococcaceae bacterium UBA2453 | reverse complement strand
TTTTTTGTAAATAATTAAATAAAACAGTAGCCTTTTACCGAAAAACAGCAAACTATATTAACAGAAGCTTGTAATAAATTATACACATATTAGCAAATTATAATATGTTATACACCGAAAGGCACTTCCTTATATCCCGGCCTGTTCCTTCAGTACAGCGGCCTTATCCGTATGTTCCCAGGGAAC
>DDQB01000079.1:0-19476 GCA_002342505.1 Acidaminococcaceae bacterium UBA2453 | reverse complement strand
CCCATGTGTCCGTAGGCAGCAGTCTGCTTGTAGATCGGACGGCGCAGATCCAGGCTGCGGATGATCCCTGTCGGGCTCAGGGAGAAGTTCCTGCGCACCAGTTCCGCGATCTTATCATCCGCAATGGCGCCGGTACCAAAGGTATCCACCAGAACCGATACGGGTTGAGCTACGCCGATGGCATAAGCCAGCTGGATCTCGCAGCGTTTTGCCAGGCCCGCCGCCACAATATTTTTTGCCACATAACGGGCTGCGTAAGCGGCGGAACGGTCTACCTTGGAAGGATCTTTACCGCTGAATGCGCCGCCGCCGTGACGGGCCATGCCGCCATAAGTATCCACAATGATCTTGCGTCCGGTCAGGCCGCTGTCACCCTGCGGTCCGCCAATAACAAACCGCCCGGTAGGATTAATGAAATATTTTGTGTTTTCATCCAAAAGTTCAGCCGGGACCACTGTTCTGATCACTTTTTCGATCATGTCTTTGCGAATCTGTTCCTGAGTCGCTTCCGGGTCGTGCTGAGTGGAAATAACAATGGTATCCACACGGACCGGTTTCTCATCTTCGTATTCAACCGTCACCTGGGTTTTTCCGTCCGGACGCAGATAGGTCAGCTCTTTACTTTTTCTCACTTCCGTAAGTTTTCGCGCCAGCCTGTGCGCCAGGGAGATCGGCAGCGGCATCAGTTCCGGAGTTTCGTCGCAGGCATAACCGAACATCATGCCCTGATCCCCGGCTCCTGTTTCATCTTCCGCAGCAGCGCCTTCTTTGGCTTCCAGAGATTTATTGACGCCCATGGCAATATCTCCGGACTGCTCGTCAATAGAAATCAGGACGCCGCATGTGGAACCGTCAAAACCGTATTTAGCCCGGTCGTACCCGATGCCCAGCACCGTGTCGCGGGCAATCTTCGGAATATCCACAAAGCAGGTAGTGGAAATCTCTCCCACAATATGGATCTGCCCGGTCGCCACAACAGTCTCGCAGGCTACCCGTCCTTCCGGGTCTTTTTCCAAAATGGCGTCCAAAATCGCATCAGAAATCTGATCTGCGATTTTATCCGGATGTCCTTCCGTAACTGATTCTGAGGTAAATAATTTGCGCATAATATGCTCCTTTCGTTTTCACCGGGAACTACTGGCTGTTCCGGTACACTGTAATTTTAATTTCTGCAGACAAAAAAGATGCCCTCGCACACGTGAGAGCATCTGAAGTTACAGATTGGATCTCATCTTGCGATTTCTCGTAAGGACTTAGCACCGTTTGACAAAGCAATGGTTGCTGCGGCTTCACTGGGCCAGTTCCCTCCGCCGCTCGTGATGAGATATATTAAATTGGTAATTCTATTATAACAGGAATTCCGGACATTGCAACAGAGTTTACAGTAATTTCACAGCTTGTATTACTTTTTTACATTTTCTTTCCGTTTTTCCATGACCCGGTCCAGTAAAATCGAAGCTACCTCGTCTTTGGAAAGGAGTTCCAGCGCTTCTACCGTCCCGTCCGGATACAAAAACTTCACGATATTCGTATCGGTATTAAACCCTGCGCCCTTCATGGACACATCATTGGCCACGATCATATCCAGATTTTTCTTCTTTACCTTATTAGCCGCATTTTCCAGCAGGTTCTGCGTCTCCGCCGCAAACCCGACAAGAAACTGCTGCTTTTTCATCCCGCCCAACGTTTTCAGGATATCCGGGTTCTGATCCATCACAATGGTCATACCGTCTTCCGGATGGATCTTCTTAATTTTCTGGTCTGCAACAGAGCGGGGTTTAAAATCCGCCACTGCCGCCGCTTTTATCACGATATCCACATCTGCATATTCCTGCAGGCAGGCATCCAGCATCTGCTTTGTCGTTTCCACACGAATCACTTTGGCATAGGGAGGCGGCGTCAATGCGGAAGGCCCCGTAATCAGGGTCACTTCTGCCCCGCGCAGCAACGCCTGCCGCGCCACGGAATACCCCATCTTTCCGCTGCTGCGGTTTCCCACATAGCGGACCGGGTCGATGGGCTCCCGCGTACCGGCCGCGGTCACCAGCACCTTCAGTCCGCGCATGTCTCCTTCACGCTGCGCCAGAAACCGTTCCAGATACGCAATAATCTCCGGTACTTCCGGCAACCGTCCCGCGCCGGATGTTCCGCAGGCCAGTTCGCCTCTTGCCGGTTCCATCACCGCAACGTCCCGCGCCTTCAGCACCTTCAGGTTTTCCTGTGTTGCTACATTTTCATACATACCGGTATTCATGGCCGGACATACGATCTTCGGACAGGGCGCTGCCAGCAGCACCGTGCTCAGCAGGTCGTCCGCCAGTCCGCAGGCCATCTTAGCCAGGATATTAGCCGTAGCCGGAGCTACCAGCAACACATCGCCCCAGTTTGCCAGCGCAATGTGTTCCACATTGAACTCATCCCTGCCGTCCCACATGGAGACCGCGCATTTATGTCCGCTGATTTCTGCAAACAGCAACGGTGAAACAAATTTTGCGGCATGCTCCGTCATAACTACGCGGACCTCTGCCCCCTGCTTGCGCAATTTGCTTACAAGGTCCACCGCTTTAAAAATCGCAATGCCGCCGGTCACGCCAAGTACAATCTTTTTTCCCTTAAGCATCCTGTTGTCTCCCATGCTGCTTATTTCTTACGGGTATAGGTTATCTTTTTCGCACCGACTTCCTTTAACGCGATGCTGACTTCCTTTTCCGGCAGCGAACGGCCGGGTTTTGTCAGTTCGCGGGCCCGCTTTGCGGCCAGGATCGCCAACGTATATTTGCTGTCCACCATCGTCGCCAGTTTATCAATGGAAGGGTCTACCATGCTCATGTTAATCTGCCTCCTATAGCATATTTTGCTTTAATATTTTGCATTCATTATGAATAATGATTTATAAGTGCTGATTTATAATGACTGATTCTGTCAGTCAGGAAATGCGCCCATCGTCCAACTGTCAGGACTGTGACTGCGCCTTCTTATTTTCCTGAACGGATCATATCGTCCACCAGGAAATACGTGCGGCCTGCCCGGTAACGTTCCGCTTCCATCAGCGTCAGGACGCGTTTTGTCGCTTTTTCCGCATCGTCGTTCACGATGATGTAATCATATTCGCTGGCGTATTCCAGTTCGCCGGTAGCTGCCCGCAGCCGTTTCTCGATCACATCTTCCGCATCCGTCCCCCGTTTATAGATACGGGCCCGCAATTCTTCCAGCGAAGGCGGAACCACAAAAATAAACACGCCGTCCGGGAACACCTTTTTGATCTGCAGCGCCCCCTGGATATCAATCTCCAGCAGCACATCCTTTCCCTCGTTCAGAAGCTGCTGCACATACGGCTTGGGCGTTCCGTAATAATTCCCGTAAACCTGCGCGTACTCCAACAGTTCCCCGCGAAATATCATATCCTTGACCTGGGCTACGGTTTTAAAGAAATAGTCTTTTCCGTCTACTTCTCCTTCCCTGGGCTGCCGTGTTGTAACAGAAACCGAATACGCCAGTTCCGGCAGCGCTTTCCGCATTAAGTTGCAAATCGTACCTTTCCCCGCGCCGCTTGGCCCGGATACGACCAGCAGCAACCCCTGCGGCTCCTTAATTTTTCTGTTCATGTATGCCTCCTGCATCTTCCGTTTCAGAACCAAAGCGATTGGCAACCGTTTCCGGCTGGACTGCGGACAGAATCACATGACTGCTGTCCATCACGATGACAGCCCGCGTCCGCCTGCCATAAGTAGCATCAATTAAAAGCCCTTTATCCCTCGCTTCGGAAATAATACGCTTGATCGGCGCCGATTCGGGACTGATAATCGCAATGATACGATTGGAAGACACGATATTCCCGAACCCGATATTGATCATTTTAACACCCATATGAACCTCTTTACGTTATCAAACTGTTTATCATATTATGTTGCGTACTGTACAAATCATACAATAAAGCATTTTGCATTCGCGACCGGTTCATTCAATATTCTGAACCTGTTCGCGAATCTTTTCTATTTCCGCCTTTACATCCACCACCATCTTCGCCAGTTCAAAATCATTGGCTTTAGAAGCGATCGTATTCGCTTCCCGGTTAAATTCCTGCACCAGAAAATCCAACTTGCGCCCTATCGGCTGCGACGCCTCCAAAATGACGCGGAACTGCCGGATATGGCTTTTCAGCCGCACAATTTCTTCGGTAATGCTGACACGGTCGGCAAAGATCGCCACTTCCTGCAGAACCCGGTCCGGATCTGCTGCGATCTTCTTATCCGCCAGCAATGCGTCCAGCCGTTCGCTTAATTTAGCCTGATACTCTGCCACCACTTCCGGGGATCGTTTTTCAATTTCCAATACATTCTTTTCAATGATATCCAGCCGGTTATAAAAATCAGAAGCAATGTTCCTGCCTTCCGCTTCCCGCATGGCAACCAGCGCGCCTACTGCCTGGTCCACCGCTTCTTTAATCTTCGGCCAGTACGCGTCGCAGTCAAACAGCCCTTCTTTAGTCGTAATGACCTCCGGGCAGCGGGCCAGATACAGGATCTCCGCCTGCTCGCTGATTGTCGGTGATGCAATGCCGATAGCCTGACCCACTTCCTGCAGCGCCTGATGATAGGCGGCGGCAAGCGGTCTGTCGACCGAAACGGTCACCGCGTCCTGATTTGTATAACGGGCCGTCACAAACACATCAATGCGGCCCCGGGCTACAGAAGCCAGGATCGTTTTCCGTATTTTGTCTTCTAACGGGTTCAGGAAATGCGGAAGCCGGATCGCGGTTTCATTGTACCGGTGATTTACAGACTTGATTTCAATCGTGACAGAAAAACTGTCCTCTTCATAACTGCCCCGGCCGAAGCCGGTCATGCTCTTGACCATTTCACGGTCCTCCCCTTACTGGAACAAATTCTTACCGGATCGACGCCGGATCTACTTCAAAACGACGTTCCCCACAATATTTATCCGAAATCAGGATGGCAAACCGCTGATTAGGATCAAACTGGGAACTGTCAAAATAAAACTGGTAATCCAAAACAGCAATTTTTCTCATTTTCGGCGGGCCAGCTTTTTCCGGCCGCATGATGTCCCCTGTCGGTTTCATCTCTACCGGCGCTTCTCTGTCCACGGCATCCAACATTTCCCAGCTGAGGAAATTAAACGCATAGGGAGCAATTTCTGTTTTTCCCTGCACCAGCTTTGCCGTGTATTCCCCTTCCTTTAATACGACCGGAGCATTGATACGCGCGCCGATCAGCGTGATTCCTTCATATTCTTTTACCGCTGCCCGGATATCCGCCAATTCGGGGACGCGGGATTCTTCCACTTTATCCCGTGCATGGATCGCGGTCAGAAGGAACGGCGTGTACAAGACAATGGTTTCCTTTTCCCTGTACGGATTCTTCAGTGTCCGTTCCGCCATCTTCCACGGATTCAGAAAATCCGGCATGGCCTGATTGTCCTGTTTGCCGGCCACGCCGTACTGGATCGCCTTGTTTATATTTTCATCGGTCATGGGGACAAGCGCAAAGCACTGGGAAAGAATACTGCAGAATAATAGCGTAAAGAAAAACTGTTTCATCTTCCTGCCTCCGAAAGCCATTTTACATAAAAATATGATATACTTGATAATAGAACTGTACCGATATTATAAACCATTGCGCAAATGAACGCAACCAAACCTTACAGAAAAGGAAAGTAAAATCATGAATTTAGAAGGAATCACCTTATATTCTCTCGCAGAATACCTGAAACGGGAAATTACCGGAAGCCGGATCTATAAAATCGGCGCGCCTTCAGATCGAACCCTGTATTTTTCTCTGAAACGGGAATCCGACACCATCAATCTGATCATGGACGTTAACGGCGGCTCGCCGGCTATATGGCTCTCAGACAAAACGCCGGACAATCCTCCGGAACCCTCCGCGTTCTGTATGTTGCTGCGCAAGCATCTGGAAGAAGGAAAGATCACACAGATCTGCCAGAAAGGACTGGACCGGATCCTGGAACTGGAGATCAGCCTGCTGGGAAGAAGCAGCCAGATTGTCACAAAACAGATCGTACTGGAACTGACCGGAAAAAATGCCAACCTGATTTTTACGGAAGACGGGAAAATCATCGACAGCATCAAACATATCAGTCCCCTGATGAATTCCGTGCGGGTCATCCAGCCGGGCTACCCCTACCTGCCGCCGCCGGAACAGACAGGGCTCAGTATCCTTACGGAAGATCCGGAAACCATCGTTGCCGCCATGCCGGACGAAGTAAACAAAAACATATGGAAAACCCTTGTCTCACAAACCACAGGAATCGGCAAAACAACAGCGCTGGAACTGTTTTACCGGGCAAACATCCCGTTACAGGCCACGTACCTTACCCCAATGGACCGAAAACATCTTGCGGAAGCAATCTTTTTCCTGCAAACTGCTGTCAAGGATCCCACTCCGCAATTCACGGCCCTCATCTCCAAAAGCAATCAATGTCAGACTATTTTTCCGTTTCCAGCGGCTTATATCCCGGAAGGATGTCGCACAGAAACCTTCTCTTCTATTAATGATGCCATACGCTATGCCATACAGTTAAATCCCGCCGAAACGCCGGAGCAGGAACTGCTGAAACATATTGTGGCAGCAGAAATTAGAAAAGCTGAAAAAAAGAAAGAAGTACTGCAGCACGAACTTTCCAAAGCCAACGGGGCGGAAGAACAGCGGATCATTGCGGACAGCCTGATGGCCGCGCTCTACCAGATAGAAAAAAGCGCCCTTTCCTGCACGATTCCCAACATTTATGACGGAACCCCATTGCAGGTCGAACTTTCCCCCCTGTTAACACCGGCGGAAAACGCGCAGAAATACTACAAAAAATACAATAAACTGAAACGGGCGCAAAAAGAGGTAGCTATGCAGCTGTCAGAAGCCGAGGACCTGTTGGCCTATCTGGAAAGCGTGGAAGAAAGCCTGAATTTTTCATCCACCCGGCTGGAAACAGACGAGATTCGCGAAGAACTGCAAAAAGCAGGAATCGTTCCCTCTTCAAAAAAGAAGCGTCCTTCGCCCATCAAATCCAAGCCTGTTAAAATCGCCTTTTCGGACAAGACTGTCATCTTTATTGGCCGGAACAACCGGCAGAACGATGAAGTAACATTCAAAATCGGCGCCCGGAATGACCTGTGGCTCCACACGCAGAAGATCCCGGGAAGCCATGTTTTGGTGAAAAGCCTGCTTCCCGAACCGGAACCGGAAGCCCTGCAGACAGCGATCCAGCTGGCGGCCTGGTTCAGCAAAGCCCGGGGCGGCAGCCAGATCCCGGTAGACTGCGTCCTGCGCAGCAACGTAAAAAAGCCAGCCGGGTCCAGACCGGGATTTGTCATTTTTACCAACCAGAAAACATATTATACAACGCCAGATGAAAACTATATAAAAACGCTGTTACAGAAAAAAGGCATTACATAATACCAGTAATACCAGCAAATAAAAAACGCAGCTGACAGAACACAGTCAATGTTCTGCGCTGCGATTTTTTATTATTGGAAGCGCCATTAGAATCGCTGATTAATGCTTTGCCACGATCAGACGGGAAAGCTTTCCGTCCGTCAGCTGCATGATCTGGTTATATGCGTGCCGGTGATCCGGCGTCGGATCGTATTTCATCAAAATGAATTTGGGATCTGTACGGTCATCCAGCGAAGTCAGCTTCCCCTTATAAAGCTCCAGCACCTGAGCCTTGGGCATACCGATCTGGATGCCGCACCCAGTTGTGTACCCTGTACCCGTCATGTAATAGGCATCCGGCCCGTAGGAAGGCGGCAATGGTTTGCCGTCGTTCTCGCCCCGGTCCCGGATCTCATTAAAGACAAGGCCCGGATATTTAAACTCCGTAAGTCCGCCGGTATTCTTCTTCTCAATGGGCTCGCCCAGAATTTCCTCAATCTCTTCCCAGCGGCAGCCGATGCCTACGCCCATCACAGAGTCGCCTTTAATTTTGGGCGCCACTGCAGCTTTCAGCCAGTTAATATGATCCTGCTGCAATGATTTGCGGATCTCTTCCGCATCCTTTTTAAACCGGGCGTCGGCCTTTCCGTATGTATCGCCCAGTTTCTGCAGCTTGTCATTGACCTTCGCCATTGCATCTTTGTGCTGTTTCGCTGTTTTGACTATCGCTTCGTCCAACGCTTCGCCCTGCAGCCCTTCCGGCACTTTGATCTGCTGTACCAGTTTCAGTTCTTCCAGAATCGCCGCTTTTTCTTTATTATATTTTTCCTCTTCGCCGCACCCTGTCGTCAATACCGAAAGCAGAATAAGAAACACCGCTGCCAGTACGGGCAATATACGGAGGCGTCTGTTACTACCAGTCAATGCAAACCCACCTGTCCATACACAGTTCCGGCTTTTCCGCAAGAAAATGCAGACAAAGCCGGGAAACAAACCAAAACGATGCAACAGATCAGCGCGTTAAACCTCTTCACCTGCCGGAGCCGCTTTATGAGGCATCAGATTCACCCATTTTACGAATTCTTCCTCATCCAGCTGCACCACAAACCGCAACCCGTTAGTAAGCTGCGCCGCTACCACATGTTTCGTCTTGTTATCGCCGCCAAGGATCGCTCCCGCCAGCGCGCCTAAAGGCCCAAATATCGCAAGGCCTACAATGCCCCAGCCAATACTGAACTTCTTCTCGTTTTCCTGCGTCACTTCTTCATAATAGGAAATATTATCTTTGATCCCAATCTTTTCAGAAGAAAAGATGCCCGTAGAAACATCCAGCACAAAATCATTCGTCAGAAGGCCCGGCGTTTCCAGCTCTGCCTTTACCTCTTCCTGTCTGCTGTCCGTTCCGCCCAGATATTTTGCCATGTTAAATCCAACCTCCTTCTCCGTCAACTGAACATACGCCGCGCTACATTAAAGTACATCTGATTATAACACGTTCCGCCCGTATATATCATGACTTTTATGTGAATTATATAAAAGAGCGAGTCCGCTGCCCTCTGTAAAAAAGACAGCGAAGCTCGCTCTGCGTTGGAAAACGCTGCATAATCCGGCGCGTTTCCTCATTTTATATTTATTCCCTGAATTCACATTTCAGATGCTGGCGTTCCGGCATCAGCCTGTATTTTACGCGGGGATAGCCCACCATCATGCAGCCAACCAGTTTCTGTTTCGCAGGAATCCCCAGCAACTCTACCAGCGGCTTATACCCGGCAATGGCGCAGGCCTGGATGAAACCGGCGATTGTCGTGCCCAGGCCAATGGCCGGCGCGAACAGTTCCGCATAGGCAAGGCACTGCTCGCTGTTGCTGATGCCCGTCACATTCAGGCGGCGGGTGGAAACAAACACCAGCATCGGCGCCTGCCGTTCAATAATATCCACATTCTTTTCATAGAAGGTACGCAGCACCGCTTTAAAATACCGCTTGTTCTCGGTTCCTTTTTCCACTTCTTCCGCCATCCAGTCGGCGGTGTACTGACGGATCTTCGCCAACATATCCGGATTGGAGACCACGGTGAAATACATGCCCTGGCTGTTCCCGGCCGTAGGAGCGTACCGGCAGATATCCAGCAGCTTCAGCACATCCTCCCGTTTCGGGGTCTGCTGTCTGAATAACCGCACGCTGCGGCGCGAACGAAGAAAGTCATAAGCCTGCTTTTCCGAGATGATCTCTTTCGGCGCCGCCGTCATCTCTTCCCGGGGCGTGTATTTATTATCCATGGCGCCAGTAGGACAAATGGCCACGCAATGCCCGCAGCTCATGCAGCCGCGATCTACATTACATTCCGGCCCGTCCTCCCCCATATCCAAAATGCAGGCGGGACAATCCGCTACGCAAAGTCCGCACTTTACACACTTGCTTCGGTCTATTTTTATCAAATCCAATACAGGCACTTCACTGAACCCCCAACTTGTATGTGTACTTACTATCTTTTTTAATGAAAGAAAATTATGTAATATTATAGCACATTTTGAAAAAAAAGATAGAGTGGAATTTGAAATTGAGGATTGCTGCTTAAGTGAGGAAAACCGCCGCAGCGGAGAAGCAGAATATAAGCTGACGGAACGAAATTTCATGATAAGTAGAGAATTGGAAAAAAAGTAACGTGCCACAAAAATGCCTCTGCATCACGGCAACAGGAAATATACCCTATCTATTATAAATAATGCCAATATTTTTTGTGCCCGGCAGGCCTCTTTGGTCGGAAAAACGACCAAACTCCAGGCTGAAATGCAGTATTAATGCGGGGTGCGCAGCCTGATTTCTATAATTATAATACTTTGGTTATTGTGTCTGTCTCCCAGTTATACTTCGTTCCAGCATTTTAACGTATCTGTTCGAGAAATCTGCCATTGCGTTCTCCCCCAAAAACGGGGTAAGGAACCGGTTGCGCGATCTGCGGTCCGGGTGTATAATACATCATTGTAGGGAGAGAACTGCACAGGCAGCTCTCCCTGTATTTTTTTGGAGAAACCCGCAATACCGGTTTCCCCTGCAGGGGGTAATCTTATTTTGAATCGTAATAGCAACACAACGCATAAAGAAACGCCGTTAACATTCCGCATCGTGGATGCGCCCATGGGTATCGGCAAAAGCGAAACGCTGATCCGGATGATCCGCCGCCACTGGGGAGGTGAAGGATCAGAAAGCCGCCGCTTCATCATTTTTGTTCCTACCATAAAGGAACGGGATCTCCGTTTCATTCCCCATCTCAAGCTGAAGACCCCGCACACGCATCCTTATATCAAAGAAATTGAGCAAATGATCCGCAATGGCGATAACATTGTGGCCACCCATTCCCTGTGGAGCATTTTCAGCGATGAGACCCTCAAGGCTTTTCGGGAAAGCCAATACAAATATATCGCGTTCTTCGATGAAGTGCCGCAACTGTTCCGCGACACGGTGGGCGCCGGCAGGAAGCTGGACGAAACGGACGGGGAAATACGCTTCGGGCCGGAAGACGTGAAGCTGATGCAGCGGGAGAACATGATCCTCGTGAAGGACGGCGAGATCCGTTACAATCCCCACTGCGAGTATGACAAAAGCAAATCGGATTACAAAGTGTTTAATGCAGTCAAGTATCTTACCAAAAGCTGCACGCTGTATCCTTATGGCGATAAGGACGGAGAATTCACTTCCATCATCGCCTTCGCCCGGAAGGAACTGTTCTCCTGCTTCTGCCAGTGCTGGATCTTTTCCTACCTGACCCATGAAAACATGCTGCACAAGTACTGCCTGCTGAACCATATCAACATGGAATACTTTATCATGGATGAACGCTACCTTATGAAGCATGACGGAAAATATATAGAGACGTATCCGCCGGGAATCGAACGGCTTGTCATCCTGGATGACAGGGCTTTTAATTCCGACGCGTCCCTCTCCAAACGATGGTTTGCCGACGCGTCCCAGGATAAAACCCGCGCAGGCCTGAAACAACTGGAGCGGCAATGCCGCAACGCATACGATTATATGAAAAAGCGCGGGGTGCGAAGCCAGACTTTCATGTACACTGTTTTTAACGCGTACCGGGACCGGCTGAAGAGCGATGGCCGGCACTTCCCCACGCAGAAACGGTTCCTGCCCTGCAACGCTAAAGCCACCAACGATTACAGCAACTGCAACGGCGTAGCCTATCTCTGTAACCGTTACTTTGATGTGAACTGCACAAACTTCCTGACCCAGCGGGCCGAAATGGAAAACAATCCGGATTTGAAATTTAACAATGATGTGTACGCGTTATCCGAACTGGTTCAGTTTATCTGGCGCAGTAACGCGCGGCAGATTCATTCTGACAAGCCTGTGTATGTGTACGTGCCAAGCAAACGCATGCGCATGCTGTTGCAGGAGTTCCAGCAGCGGGCGCTCAAGCGCAAAAAAGAAAGCGGCGAGTTCCATATGCGGACGCGCAAACTGAAACTCACCGACAGGATGAAGGAAGAAATTGCAAAACAAAAAGCAAAAAGGAAAAATGCAGTCTGGATGTATCTGTACATGAGATACTTTCGCTTTGCCATTAAGGAAGAGCTTCCTTAAGCAATAAATTGCCCCACAATGCCGTTCATCGTTCAAGGTTTTGAACCTGCATGTGCAGGTGGGTGCCTTACCGCCAGTCGCAAAAGTCCACTCGAAGGAGGCCGGTTTTTGAAAGGCGCGAAATCAGGCTCCCTTGGTAAATTCGTTGGCTCAACACAGAGAAAGATGTTTCGAACACCGCAGGGTAACTTATAAAGATTTAGTTTTTCAGTTGCAGGCCTTCCGTTCCATTTCCGGAACCGGTCTTGCAGGCCAGCGTTCTTATGCGTCTGCATAAAAACCTTACACTTATATAATAACAGACCCGGAGCATTTTTTCAATGCTCCGGGTCCTATTACTTTGCATGTTTAACACAATTTTCCAACCGCAGGGCATTTGCCCGCCGGTTTGTTAAGGGAATCCCCCTGTCCCGGGTCTGTTGTTTGCAGTCCGGCAACGGATCTATCCCTTGCCTTCCCCGCGCCAGCTATTCTGGCTCGTTTCCGGAATCAGTAACAGCGCTTTTTCAATTTGCGTTACTGTTTTTTCTCTTTGGCCAGCAGGGACAGACGGATGTGCAGTTCCCGCAGCTGCTTTTCATCAACCACGTTAGGCGCTTCGCTCATCATGTCGTTTGCGTTCTGGGTCTTCGGGAAAGCAATGACGTCGCGGATGGACGGACGTTTTGCCATCAGCATGATCATGCGGTCCAGGCCAAAGGCCAGTCCTCCGTGGGGAGGCGCGCCGTATTCAAAGGCCTGCATCATGAAGCCGAATTTTTCCTGGGCTTCTTCGTCGGTAAGACCAATGGCTTCAAAGATGGCGTTCTGCACGTCCCGGCGATGGATACGGATGGAACCGCCGCCCAGCTCTACGCCGTTCAGCACCATATCATAGGCTTTGGCATACACTTTGCCCGGGTCGGTCTGCAGCATGGGCAGGTCTTCGTCGCAGGGAGCCGTGAACGGATGGTGCATGGCTACCCAGCGTTTTTCATCCTCATTCCACTCAAACATCGGGAACCGGGTGACCCAGGTGAAGCACAGCTTGTCTTTGTCGATCAGATTCATGCGTTTTGCCATTTCAATACGCAGCGCGCCCAGCGCCTGAGCAACTACGGCCGGCTTGTCCGCAACAAAGAGAAGCAGGTCGCCCGGTTCCGCGCCGGCGGTTTCTTTAATCTTGTTCAGGTGCGCTTCGTCAAAGAACTTGGCGATCGGAGATTTCACGCTGCCGTCCGGCTGGATCTGCATCCAGGCCAGGCCTTTGGCGCCGTAAATAGCAACAAAATCAACCAGCCCGTCCAGTTCGCGGCGGGGAATGGCAGCATCGCCTTTTACGTTGATGGCTTTTACAATGCCGCCATCGGCAATGATGTTGTTGAATACTTTAAAGTCAGAACCGGAAACCGCTTCCACCATGTTGATGAGAGGCATGTCAAAGCGCAGGTCCGGCTTATCGCTGCCGTACTTGTCCATGGCTTCGTCCCAGGTCATGCGCTGCATGGGCCGCGGGATGTCTACGCCCAGCGCTCCCTTGAACACGTACGCGATGAGTCCTTCCATCATGTCCATCACATCGTCCATTTCCACAAAGGACATTTCTACGTCCAGCTGGGTGAATTCCGGCTGACGGTCAGCGCGCAGGTCTTCGTCCCGGAAGCAGCGGGCAATCTGGAAATAGCGTTCGTAACCGCCCACCATCAGCAGCTGTTTGAAAATCTGCGGGGACTGGGGCAGCGCGTAGAATTTGCCGGGGTTCACGCGGCTGGGCACCAGGTAATCCCGGGCCCCTTCCGGCGTGCTCTTGCACAGCATAGGCGTTTCGATTTCCAGAAAACCGTTATTATCCATGTAATCCCGCATCAGCTTTGTCACTTTGTGGCGCAGGATCAGGTTGGCCTGCATTTCCGGACGGCGCAGGTCCAGATAACGGTATTTCAGGCGCAGGTTCTCGTCGGTGTCGATGCCGTCCTGAATATAGAACGGGGGCGTCTTGGCGCCGTTCAGCACGTTCAGGGTGTTAGCCACCACTTCAATCTCGCCGGTAGCAATATTGGGATTCACCGTTTCCGCGTCCCTCTCCCGCACTTTGCCAAACACCTGGATCACGTATTCGCTGCGGATCGCTTCCGCATTTTTAAAGCTGTCGCCCGCATCCGGATCAATTACGATCTGGCAGATACCGGAACGGTCCCGCAGGTCAATAAAAATCAGTCCGCCATGGTCGCGGCGTTTGGATACCCAGCCGCATAAAGCTACCTCTTTACCGGAATCCGCTTTGGTCAGGGTTCCGCAATGATGATCGCGCTTAAACTTTTCACTCATTCTTCTGCACCTCTGTCTTTAAAATAGTTGTTATATCCGCCAGGGAAACTTCCCGTTGGTTGTGATCCTTATCTTCCGTCCGCATGTCCCGCAGGGTTACCATGCCCCGGGCCATTTCGTCTTCCCCGAAGATCAGCACATATTTCGCGTTCTGCCGGTTGGCTGCTTTCATCTGCGCCTTCAGGCTGCGCTGCTGGTAATCATACGCCGCGCAGATACCTGTTTCCCGCAGTTTTTCCACCGTGGTGAAAGCAAGGGCTGACACTTCCGGCTTCGGCGCAACGGCAAACACGTCTACGCCGGTTTCCGGTTCCGGCAGCAGGCCCTGTTTTTCCAGCGCCAGAATCACCCGCTCCATGCCCATGGCAAAACCGATACCGGGAGTAGCGGGGCCGCCTACTTCTTCCACCAGCCCGTCGTAACGGCCGCCGCCTAACACGGCGCTTTGGGCGCCCAGCGGCGTGTACTGGATCTCAAAGGCGGTTCTTGTATAATAATCCAGCCCCCGAACCAGGGTGGGATCTACCACAAAATCAACGCCGGAAGCAGTCAGCAGCTCCTGCACTCTGGCAAAATGCTCTTTGCATGCATCGTCCAGGCAATCCGCCAGCTTCGGCGCATTGGCTGCCAGCGCATGGCATTTTTCATTCTTGCAGTCCAAAAGCCGCATGGGGTTCCGGTCAAAGCGGGAACGACAGTCTTCACAAAGTTCATCCAGATGAGGCCGGTAATAGTCCTGCAGCTTCTGCCGGTAAGCAGGCCGGCATTCCGGGCAGCCCACCGTATTAATCTTCAGCTGCAGATCCTGCAGACCCAGCTTCCGCAAAATCTGTACGGCCAGCAGGATGATCTCCGCATCCGCGTTAGGTCCCGGAGCTCCCAGCAGCTCCACGCCAAACTGGTGGAACTGGCGCTGCCTGCCTGCCTGGGGCCTGTCGTACCGGAACATGGGCCCGATATAGAACAGCTTGGCCGGATCCGGTTCCGCATACATCTTATGCTCAATGAACGCCCGTACAGCAGAAGCTGTGTTCTCCGGGCGGAGCGTAACGCTGCGCTTGCCACGGTCAATGAACGTGTACATTTCTTTTTCCACCACATCGGTGGTATCGCCGATTCCCCGCTGGAACAATTCCGTATGTTCAAAAAGCGGGGTACGGATCTCTTTAAATCCGAAACACCTGCACAGCTCCCGCAGGACACCTTCCACATAGCGCCAGGCGCCAACTTCCGACGGAAGGATATCCTTCGTACCGCGCGGTACTGAAGTTAACACGAAGACTCCTCCTTAAAAAAACTCTATTAACAATGTTATATATTTTACCACTTTTCAAACAGGCTGACAATCTTTCTATAAGATTTCTGCTTCTTTCCGCTCACTTTTGCCTGTTTCGCCAATTCATTTCCTTTTTTTCAGCCTGTTCATTTCTTTACGCTGCTGCGCCAGCTGGTCGTCTACCGGATCCGTAGTAAGAGAAGCGGCCGCTTCATCGGTTTCGATATCTTCTTCCATATCTTCCCCGTCGTAATGCCACAATTCATCGTACAGCACCCGGTAAACCGCCGCCACCGGCATGGCAAACAGCATGCCCAGGATACCGAACAGCTTGCCGCCGATCATCAGCGCCAGCAAAATAACAACCGGGTGCAGTTTGATTTTCCTTCCCATGATAACCGGCTGCAGCATCTGGCTGTCTGCCGTGTAATAGACAACATAAAAAACAGCCAGCGTAAGCGCCGTATTCGGCGTCGTCGAAGTATATGCCACGAAAATAGCAGGGGTGGCGGAAATAATCGGACCGATGACCGGGATCGTCTCTGCCAATAATGCAATCAGTCCAAAAACCAGCGGGTACGGGACGCCCAAGATCAGCAGCACGATAGTCACAGACATAGCAGCCAGGATACTCAGCTTCCACAGGCCTTCCACATAACTGCTGATAGCAATGCCGATTTTCGCCAGCACCCGGCTCGCTTTGGGACGGGCTCCCGGCGTAAACAGATCGGTGATCATGTTACAGAGCTGCCGCCAGTCCTTCAGGAAGTAAAACGCCAGAAACGGGACTACGATGAGCCCCACCAGATTCGCTACCATCTCCACAGTAGAGTGCAGCAGGTTTTTCACTACATTGGTCAGGAACCCCATGACCCAGCTGATCGCATCGTTCAGCAGCCCTTCCAGGCTGGAAGGCAGCACCGGCATTCCGGCAGAGGGATCTTTCAGGATCCGCAGCAGCGATTCTCCCTCCATCTGTTTCGAGTATTCCGGCAATTTGAGCAGCAGTTCGTTGATCTGTCCAAACAGCGGCAATACTACAAAGGAAATGATAATTCCCAAAAAGATAGCCGACGCGATAAACGCCAGCACGATCGCCGCAACCCGGGACGGATGCATGCCGGTCTTCCCCAGCTGCAGCCGGATAAACGCTCTTGACAGCGGATACAGGGCAAAGGCCAGGCCAATCGCCAGCAAGATTGGAAACAGGAAAGAACTCATCGCATAAAGTATGGCCGATGCCACAAATGCAATAAGGAATTTAATAATGGTATGCTGTTGAATATAGTGAATATACGTACTCTTCATGATTCATCTCTTTTTCTGTCAGTAGATCCGGAGGCTCCGGCTTATCCCTGTCCGACTGTTAACTACTTTTACTGCAAAAAGGGGTTCCGTTTTCTCTCCCACCCAACATTGGTAGCAGGCCCGTGTCCCGGCAATAACATCATATCATCTTTTAAAGGCAGGATCTTTTCTTTAATAGACTGCAACAGTTCCCCGTAATTTCCGCCGGGCAGGTCAGTCCGGCCGATGGATTCCGCAAAAATCGTATCGCCGCAGAACACGGCGTCTTCTACTACATAGCACACGCCCCCCGGCGTATGACCCGGCGTAGCCAGCACAGTAAACGACAGGCCTGCCGCTTCAAACACATCATTATCTTTCACAATGACATCGGCAGCGCCAAAATCCTTCGCCGGCCCCGGAAAGAATAACGATGTGGAATGGGTCAGACGGTCTGCGTCCCCTTCCCCAATATAGACCTTTGCTTTCGTGCCTTCCCGCACTTCCTTCAGGCCGCTGATATGATCCGCGTGACCGTGGGTCAGCAGGATCGCGTCAATGGTCAGCCCGTACTTTTTCACCACGTCCATGATGCGGTCCCCATCGTCGCCCGGGTCCACCATCACCGCATGTTTTGTCTCTTCATTTTCTGCCAGATAACAATTCGTACAAAGAGGCCCTACTTCCATCAGTCTGATCTTCATTTCTTCTTTCCTTTCCCACCTTCCGGCATACCGCTTCCGGTGGTCATCCGTTCTACACTGTAAATGCCCTGGATCCGTTTGATCCGGTTCATAATCGTCTCCAGCTGGCCGGTATTGGTAATATCCAGTCCCAGATGGATGGTCGCCATTTTATTCTTATCAGAATGGCTGCTGATATTATTTATATTGATCTTGTTTTCGCTGATGGCCATCATGATATCTACCATGATACCGGGTTTGTCCGCAGCGATGATCACAATGTTCGCTTTATACACATCGTCCGTGGCCACATCCCAGGTCACGTCGATCAGGCGGCTCTGTTCTTCCGGATTATTGGACATGACGTTGGGACAGTCCGTCCGATGGACTGAGATGCCGCTGCCCCGCGTAATGTAACCGATGACCGGATCTCCCGGCACCGGGTTGCAGCACCGGGCCAGTTTGACCATGATGCCGTCTTCCCCTTTGACCAAAATACCGTGACTGGATTTTGCTTTTGAGGTACGGGGCTTCAGTTCCGCCAGCAGCTGGGACAGATCCTTTTTAGTCTGCAGCTGCCGCTGCTGTTCCTGTTTATAAATATCCACCAGCTTGGACATAATACTGGTCAGCGCCGTACCGCCGTAGCCCAGCGAAGCCAGCATGCCGTCCACATCCGGCAGACGGAGTTTTTCCGCTACCGTTTTCAGCTTGTCCGGGGATGCAAACTCCTTGCTTTCATACCCTAACCGCTTGCATTCCTTTTCCAGCATATCCCGGCCGCGTTCAATATTCTCTTCCTTACGTTCCTTCTTGAACCAGGATTTAATCTTGTTCCGGGTGTCGGAGGAACCGGCAATATTGATCCAGTCACGACTGGGGCCGGAAGCCTGTTTGCTGGTGATGACCTCTACGATATCGCCGTTGGACAGCTTGTAATCCAGCGGCACGATGCGTCCGTTCACCTTGGCGCCAATACAGCGGTTGCCAACATCGGTATGGATCCGGTAGGCAAAATCAATGGGAACCGAGCCCACCGGCAAATCAATGACATCACCGCGAGGCGTGAAGACAAAGACTTCATCCGCAAAGACATCCATCTTAACCGTATTGACAAAGTCCTTGGAATCGCTCATATCGTTGTGCCATTCCAACAGCTGGCGCAGCCAGGACAGCTTGGCGGCATACGACTTGTCAGAGCCGGTGGCCGGATTAGAACCGCCGCTTTCTTTATACCGCCAGTGCGCCGCGATACCGAATTCGCTGATCCGGTGCATCTCAAAAGTCCGGATCTGAATCTCCAGCGGCTGCCCGTTGGTAAATGCCACCGTCGTGTGCAAAGACTGGTACATATTTGATTTCGGCACCGCCACATAATCCTTAAAACGTCCCGGGATCGGGCGCCATAACCCGTGCACGATGCCTAACGCGCCGTAACAGTCTTTCACGGAATCGACCAAAACGCGGACCGCCAGCAGATCGTAAATCTCGTTCAGCTCTTTATGATCCCGCATCATTTTTTTATAAATGCTGTAAAAATTCTTGGGCCGTCCCTGGATCTCGCATTTAATATTTACCTTGCCCAGTTCGCAACGCAGTGTTTCCATCGCGTCGTTGATCATCGCTTCCCGCTCTTTCCGTTTTGTCTTGACCTGTTCCACCAGGTTGTAATACAGTTCCGGATCGCGATAACGGAACGCCATATCCTCCAGTTCCCATTTAATGGTATAGATGCCCAGACGATTGGCCAGCGGCGCGTAGATTTCCAGCGTTTCTTTGGAAATAGACTGCTGCTTGTGTACCGGCATGTATTTCATCGTACGCATATTATGGAGACGGTCGGCCAGCTTGATGATAACCACGCGGATATCCTGCGCCATAGCCAGAAACATTTTACGATAATTTTCAATCTGCCGTTCTTC
>DDQB01000082.1 GCA_002342505.1 Acidaminococcaceae bacterium UBA2453 | reverse complement strand
GATTTTTCGAAATTATTTTTTCGTTTTTTATTTTTTATCTGTTTTTATCGCAAATGCAAATCGCATCGTTTTATCTTTTCACGGCACGCAAAACGTTGCGACAGCGTTTCGCAAATTTTAATGAAGCGAGGTCATCATGAAACTTTCGTTAGACTCACAAAACAAAATGCAGCCGGAATTTATTACGGCGGAACACAGCGCGCGGCTTCCCCACGTCCGCATTACAAAAGCGACGCTGGAAAATTTTAAGAACGTAGAGTACGGTGAGATTAATTTTCACTGTGGGAAAACGTTTGTGCCCTACGGAAACGGCGTGGATATGTTAGGCCTGTACGGACAGAACGGGTCCGGCAAGACAGCGTTCATCGACGCGCTGTATATATTAAAACAACTATTGCGCGGCAGCAAGGTGCAGGATCTGTTTTCCGAATGCATTGCCAAGGACGCGCCTTTCGCAAAGCTGACCTTTGTGTTTGAACTGCAGTATGAAGACGGACGGGTCCGCAAGGCGCAGTACGAATTCTGCCTGGCGCCGGAAGAAATCAGGACCAGCTCGGAAGACCGGATGGAAGCGGCCCAGGATTATTCCGCCACTCCCGCGTCCAAATACCGTGTCCGCATTTTTAATGAAATCCTCAGCGAATCCGGTCCTTTCTACGGCAACGACCAGCGCATGAATCCGGTCATCGACCTGTCCGGCGACGAACTGCCCTTTGCCCCCAAGTCCCGCCACAAATTCCTGATCGGCCAGGATAAGGGCGCCCAGAAGACGGTGCAGCTAGAAGTGCTGAAACGACTTGCCAGCGAACGGTCCCAGTCCTTCATCTTTATGCCGGAAACACTGAAAACGCTGACGGAGTACGGGTACTCCGAATATTTGCAGGTAATTCTGGAATTAAATTGCTACGGGTTAAATTATTTCTTTGTAGTGAATACCCGTTCCTCCGGCCTCATCCGCCTGAACCTGGCGCTGCTGCTGCATACGCCCAAAGGATCCTTCCCCATCCAGACGGACCGGCCTACGTCCATGCCCCAGGAAGTGTTTGCCAACGTTTCCGAATATATCCCGAAAGTAAATACGGTCATCCAGAAACTGATTCCGGGCCTTTCCATTGAATTGCAGACGATTGCCCAGCCTGTGATGAAAGACGGTTCCGTGGGGCAAATGGTGGAAGTCATTGCCACCCGCAACGGGAAAACGAAACTGCCCCTGCGGGATGAGTCCGACGGCGTCCGCCGCATGATCTCACTGCTGAGCCTCCTTACCACCGCGTTCAACGATCCTTCCTTTACGCTGGCCATTGATGAATTTGACGCCGGCATCTTTGAATATATTTTCGGCGAATTGCTGGAAATGTTTGCGGACCAGGGCATGGGCCAGCTCATCTTTACCGCCCACAACCTGCGGCCGCTGGAAGTGATCAGCAAAAAATTCCTGTTCTTCACCAGCACCGACCCGAAGAACCGTTACGTGCAGCTGAAAAGCATCGCCCGCACCAACAATATGCGTAACGTGTACTTCCGGCAGATTGAATCCGGCGATGAAGAAAAAGTGTACAATGAAACGCAGCGTAAGGAAATTGAAAACGCGATGCGGGCAGTGATGGAGTAAAAAAGACGAAGCAAATATTTTACAAAATTTTAAAACCGCTCCAGTCAAAGCTGGAGCGGTTTGTGTTTATTCCTTGGTTTTTCCTGCATCCTCTTTAAGGAATCGCTGCTTAATATCAATCGGAGCTAAAGCGGCTTATTTTACTTCCAGCCAGTCCACCAGCACATAGCGGTCCGGGTCGGAAGGAGAACGGGTCGCAGTGAAGTTATAACGTTCAATTAAATTAGGAATATCCTGCGGTTCCAGATTCTGCCATTCCGCAGGTGTGCCATGCACATTGCCGGTAAAGCCGGAAGACGTGCTGTAGACATTGACAACGCCGGTAAATATGTCAGTGCCATTTTCATGCCATTCCGAAATCTGGGCAAAGACCAGGCCTTCCCCGCTTCCTTTGGGAACCAGATATAAATTGTTGGTAAGTTTATATTGCTGGGTAGAAACTGCATTGATGCGGCGGCCGAAATATTTGTACACGGCATCTTCTACCGCTTCCTTTTTTACGCCCCAGTAGCCTTCGTTCACATTTACCAGATCGTATTTACGGTTAATAATATTATGCTGCACGCCGAAATTCACAAACGTGTCCAAGGGAATTTCATTGTTAATCACAAAGCTTCCCACTCGGGCTTCCGCAAAATTACTGAAAAAGGTATCCAGTTTTTCACGGAGCGCGGGGGACATTCCATCGCGGCTTCCAGCGCTGGCAGGTAAAGCAAACATAAGCATCATCACAGAGACAATAAGAAATGTCAACAGCTTTTTCATAAAAATCCCCCTTTGCGATTTGCTGTGCCAGCTTAATTTCAGGAAATGCTGGTTAAATAAGCCTGCGCCATTACTCTGTATAAGCGATAGCTCGAAGGCATAACATAGCAATCACTCCTGTAATTTTTTGCGATGCATAAAGAAACTACTGATGGATTCGTCTGCGCCCTTGCCGATATTTTTGCGAATGACATTGACAATGACTTGAAAACGCACCCTGCAATGCAGGGTGCGTAAATGTCTGTCAGGAATCATTTAAAAGTCTGTTTGTAAAGTTCTTCCAGCTTTCCTTTTTCGCCGGTCTCTTTCGTCACATGGTATTTGATAACGCGAACGCTGCGCAGTTTTTCTGTTTTTCCGTCTGCGGTCATTTCAATGTGGGCAAAGTGCTGCTCGTTAATCTTTTTACCCTTATCATTGGTAAATTCGCTGTCATGATGCCCAGCTAATTCAGCAGTCCAACGGTAGGTGTAGACCTGCGCGCCTTTCTTTTGCGGTGAAGAATTAAATGTCCAAATACCGTTGCGCCCTTTCTTTTTGTCTTCCGGCGCAATCTGTATCGTCTTCGCGTGTTTCTCAAATTCCGCAATAATTTCATCCGTCATGGGCGGCAGTTTTTCAACATCATTCAAATGCAGAGCGTACCGATACAGTTTGGATTTCGGAACCGGGCGGACCACTTCTTTCTTCACTTCCGGTGCTTTATCCTGTTTAGTCGCAGTCTGTTTGGTTTCATTGTTCGGCGCAGGCGCTTTTTTCTTATCGTCCCCGCCGCAACCCATCGTTGCCAGCAGCGCTACAATCAACGAACCGGCCATCAAACCTTTCATTGCTTTTTTCATGTCCTCTTCGCCTCCCTGAAAATAAATACCTAAAGTAATGTGCTTTGTAAGCAATTATATTTTATCACATTTGTATCTTCCCCTACAAGAAAATTCTTGCCCGGCGGCAGACAACAGCCCAAAGATGTACAATATAACTTATCCTTACACGCGGATCAAAACGGCCTGCTTTAATTAGGAATATCCCGGGGTTTTGTTTTTCCGTATTGCTAATTCATGATCATTCCCAGGAGCGGCATCGTACCAATCGTTGTTAAGAGATAAACGAGAAGAGACAGCAGAAAATGTATGAAACGGTGCTCCTGATTTTGCAACTTCCGGAAAATACAGTAAAGGGAAAAGCACAGATACAAAATAAAGCAGACAACGGCAATCAAAACCATGGGGATCACAAACTCCATGATGCTCATATGCCCCCGGGGAACCACACCGCCGTCTTCCAGCGTCACGTGGCTCATATATTCAATAAAAGCCCAGGCGCCGCCAAAGGAGCACGCCAGCGTCAGCACACCGCTGAACCATGACAGGATGTAATAGAGCCACAGCTTCATAATAATTTCCCCACTATCAATACTTCAAAAATTTTTCTCAAAAACTGCAGACAAATTAATCAGTGCTTCCTTAAATATCGTATCCCGAATCCGTTGTGATAGCAAGAGCGCTCTTTCATGTTTTATACGGGCTATCATTTTTTCCCAGCAAACTGTTCCTTTACCTTTTGGGCAAGCATCGCTTCATGCAGGCCATTTTCCAACGGTGCGTAGCTCACAACATCAGGCGAAAATTCAAGCTTATCCGTCACGTTTCCGTTTTTGTCTTTTGTCAGGAGCGCTTTGACAGCAAAGGTCTTCTCTTTGTAATTAATATAAAGCAGGGTGAAATCATAATGATCTCCTGCATGGTTCTGGCAACCGTTGTGGAAATGATGGCACATCCACACTTCGGCAAAGTCGCCTATCGATCCTTGTCCGTCCAGATAATACTTTACAGTTTCCGTATCATAATACACTTTCGCCATGTCATCTGAAGCAAACATCTTCCAACGGTCCGGGCCGGAATCCACATTCGCCAAAGCCGTTACCGGGACAAGAGCCAGCATAAGGGCCAGCAAAAGAGATATCTTTTTCATTTTCTTTTCCCCCTGTCAGTTTATAATTAAAGGAATTACAATCACGCAACCTTTCATCAATAATTCTATCAGCAAATTATCCTTTCGCCCCTTCCACGTCATACACTTCCGGACGTCCGTCCTTCCCTACCCGGCAGCGCAGGCGTTTCTCCGGCGCAATATTGCTGTCTGCTGTGGCAGTGGCGTAAAAATCGCCCGGGTCGCTCATGACATACCAGCTGCGTTTGCCTGTATCCTTCAGGGAAGAAGCAAGCCGCGTCATGGGATAATCCCCAATTAAGCCCGGCGTTTTACTATTCAGGTCATACACATATAATCTGTAATTCGCTGCGCTGAATTTGCTGGCAGGTTGTTCGTAATCCACATACAGGTATCTGCGTCCGTCAGAGCACACGACCAAAGTGGGACGAATGCTTACGGCGGTCAGTTCATTGCTGTACTCCTGTCCCTTGTATTCAATACGGATCCGGTTATTCTCGTGAGCCACACACAGTTTGTCATTGCCGGAGTTACCGGACAGACGAAGGGGCGTATAGGAGCGGAGATCCATGCAGTATCCTTTCGTGCCCTGCCATACTGGCGTGCCGGTATCCATATTTGTTTTGAAAAGTTCCGGTTCCTCATTAAAGTAAAACGTTGTGACAAAGGTTTCCTCTGCGTAGGTGCCCCCCAGCAGGTAGGGATTGAACCAGAAAGTCACTCCCTCAGGTTCCAGTGTCCAGGCCAGGGTATCTTCCTTTACCAGCTTGTCTATTATATCATCCAGACCGGCGCCTCCATTTTCCATAAAGCTGGCTTCGGGGTAATCTGCTTTCAGCTTTTTCTTCAGGGCTTCGGCCATGGCAAACCGATTCGCGAACACATCGGACAACTGCAATTCCTTACCGGTACGGGCGTCAAAGTTTTTCCCCGCAAGGTGGCTTATACCATGGAAGCCTCCTGCATATTCCCCGTTATCTTCCAAAAAGCTGACTGCTTTTCCGTCAGCCCGGCGAACCAGGATGTCGCCGTTAAACCAGAAGGGCCCGTAATAAGGAGAAACCGAATCGCTGCCGCGCATCCGTTGCCGCCATTCCTCTCTGGCGCCGGCAAACAGCTCTTTACGGGATTTTCCGAAAGCGTCCTGTTCTTTCCTGCTGTACTCTGCCAGCGCCTTTGCGATGTTCCGGTCAGCTTCTTTGGCTTTTCCATAAAAATGGATATCTGTCCAGTGGGCCCGCAGCATTTCATGAGGCCCTTCCCAGTCCGAATAACTACGCACGGTCATAAGCAGCGGCAGGGAATGTTGCGCGATGTTCTGTCCCGCAGTTATTTTACTCCCTGCAAAAGCCGGCCGTGCCAAATCCATTTTCACAATACCTGAGTCAAATGGGACGGCCAAAGACAGTGCCGCGGCCAGCGCAACCGTTATCATTTTCGCTTTATTCATGAATGCCCCTCCCCTTTCTTCTTGCACAAAAGCAGGGCTGCAGATTATTTTTTACAATAGCCTGCAACCCTTTGCGGATCACAGGCCGCCTGTTACCCGCAATCTTTATTACTTATTTCTTTACTTAGTTCTTTTTGCGATTCATGAACATCCAGATGCCGCCGCCGATCAGGACTACCGGCAGGCCGAGGATCAATATGTCCAGCATATCAAAGTCGTCATCGTCTCCTGCTTTTGCTCCGTCAGGCTTTGGGAGCTCCGCCTTGCCTACCGCCACTTTCCAGGTGCGGGTCATTTCACCGTTTTTTGCGGTTACATCCACAACGCCGTCCCCTTTGCCAACGAGCACGCCGTCCTTGATCTCCGCAATCTTGCCGTCGCTGACGCTCCACTGGGGTTTCACTTCCCCTTCCTGGCCGGAAATATACGCAGCCAGTTCCAGCTTTTCATTCACGTTTACATGAGCGGGCAGGGCGTTGCATTCCAGCTTTGGGACATAGGCGTTCACTTCTACTTTAAATTCACGGGACGCTTCGTCAATTGTCAGTTTCCCGCTGATCGTAGCGGTTCCTTCCGCCTTGGCAGTGAGAGTTCCTTTATCGTCTACGCTGACCTTGTCGCTTGCGCTGGATTTCAAATCGGACAGTTTATATTTCAGGTTGCCGGGAACGGTTACCACTAATTTGCTGCTTTCGCCAACTTTAATGTCAGGTTCTGCCGGCTCCACATTCACCACAGCGCTGATGGCAAACTGGTTTTCCTTAGCCCCGTCGCCTTTCCCTTCCACTTTTTCTTCAGTAGCGCCTTCCGGTTCAGGCGTTTCTTCTTCCTCTTCCTCCGGTAACAGAGGCGCTTTCTTCGTAGCAAGCATGGCCGCCGGGGATCCGTAGATCAGCTGAGGGTTCTTTACGTCGTCATTACGGTAAACCGCGCTTAAATCCGCAGCCACAAGAAACCGGGCAAACAGTTTATTGCTGGGCGCGTTGATGGCGCGCACATCATAGAACCACCCGCCGATGGCTTCATGGGCATAAACCAGACGATAGGGCCGGTTGGTATTGTTCAGGCTGGTCTTCACCGGGGCGATACCTTCCAGGACAGCCGTGGCCGCCGCTTCTGAAACTTCGTAGCCTTTTTCCGTAAATTCGTAGGCGCCGCTGACGTCAGCCGGCATGGAACCGGCCTGCTTTACGGTAATGGTTTTGCCGTTCAGGTTAAATGTCAGCTTCACCGGCTTTTTGTCCACTTCAAATTCCGCTTCGGCTGTACCGTTATCTTCTACAAAGAAAATACCCGCCGTGCTGAAATCGTAGGAACTGTCTTCCTTTTCACTGCCCCTCATTACATTAAATTCAAACAGAAAAAGGTCTTCTTCCATAGGTTTGATAATGAGGCGGCCGTTATTGTACTGGGAGCTTTCTTTCCATGTGTAACTGCCTTCCGCTTTTTTCCATTCTTCACTGCCCTTGGCCATGGCTGCCGCGGTAACGGCCAGCATTACAATCAGCGTCAGCACAAAAACCATAAGCTTATTCATCTTACTATTCCGTTTCATGTCTTTACGCCTCCTTACAGTGCCAGCCTGAATTTTGCCGTACTGGGCGATCTTCCGTCAACCCAGTACTTCACCGTATATACGCCCCGGGGAGAACGCCTGGCCGCATTTTTTCCTGCCCAGCCGTTCCAGTCGAAGCTGAACCACTGGTTGGAATTCCCCGACTTGAAATTGTAAGTGCGTAACAGTTGGTTCTTACTGTTGAAAATTTGGAAATGCAGTCCTTTTCCTCTGGCATTGTTTCGTCTGAAATACAACCGCTGCATCAGGTCGCCGTTATTGTTCCGTATAACCTTTGTGGAATGGTATTTCAGGAAAGTAGCGCCGGGGTATGTGAAAATTGCCGTGAGATAGTCTTCGCCCCAATTGTAATACGGCTTATAAGTAATCAGCTTATATTTACCCGGCTTAAACTTGGACAT
>DDQB01000004.1 GCA_002342505.1 Acidaminococcaceae bacterium UBA2453 | reverse complement strand
AGTGTAAATACAGTAGAAGTGATCATACCGCCGATGATGACCCAGGCCATGCTGACACGGGTCTCGGAACCTTCCGAAAGGCTCAGGGCTGTAGGCAGCATGCCTGCCACCATAGTCAGAGCTGTCATGAAAATTGGCTTCAACCTTACCTTGCCTGCTTCCACTACCGCTTCCAAAGGAGAAGCTCCTTCATGAATCCGCGTCAGCGTATAGTCCAGTAACAGTGTTCCGTTTTTTGCTACCAGCCCGTCCATGACAAGGATACCAATGAGAGAATACAGATTTATGGTATTATGGGTGAACAGCAGGAAGAAGATGGACCCGATGATACCCAGCGGCAGGGAGAACATGCGGATAAACGGGGTAAAAATCGATTCATACAGCACGGCTAACAACAGGTAAATCAATAGCAGCGACATGGACAGCGCCATGACCATTTCACGGAAAGAAGTGTTCATGGTAGCAGTCTGGCCGGAGAATTCATAGCGGCAGCGAAGGCTGGCCGTTTTTAATTTTTGCTCTACATCCTGCTTTACTTCATTCAGCGGGCGGTCAGCCAGGTTACCCTGTACGTTGATAAACCGTTCCTTATTCAGGCGACGGATGGTAGTTGGGCCAACGGCTTCTTTGATCTCCGCAATGTCACCCAAATATACGCTTCCGCTTCTTGCCGGCACGGGAATGGATTTCAGTTCGTTTATCCGGAAACCTTCGCCTCCGGCAAAGCGTACATTGATTTCCGTATCCTTTCCGTAATTGTTTTCGTCATTGGCCAAAACGCCGGCCCGCTGCCCGGTGATGCCAGAGGAGAAAGAACGCAGCACCTGGTTCAGGGAGGCTCCGTAGTATTCCAGTTTATCCCGGTCAACTACCACTTTTAATTCCGGGTTCCCTTCCACATAAGAATTCTTTACGTCTTTTACGCCGCGGGTCTCTTTCAAAATTTTTTCCACTTTTGCGGATTCTTCGGCCAGCACCTCCATGGTGGAACCTTTCAGTTCAATTTGCAGGGGAGAGCGTACCAGGTTGCGGCCGCCGGAAACACCGGCTACGGAAGACTGGATCACGTTCACCCGGGCGGAAGCACTGCCCAGGTTTTTGCGGGCAAAGGCGCGAATCTCTTCGGCAATCTCCCACACGCTGCGGGAACGGTCATTCTTATTACACAACGTTATGGAGATTTTTCCATTGCGTTCCAGTGTAGTTACGTACGAAAGATGATGGCTGATCTCCGGTACGGTCCGCAGATACTCATCAAACAACAGCAGAATCTCATTGGTCTGCTGGGCGTTGGAACCGATAGGCAATTCAACATTGACCTGCAGGGCGCTTTCATCTGTTTTGGGCATGTACTCCGCTCCCACGATGCCCAGCGGAATCAGCAGAAGGCTGCACAGGAACAGGGCGATGATGCCTGTCAGCAGTTTTCTGGGATGCTGCAGGCAATTTCGCAGCAGCGATTCATAGCGGCAGATTGTTTTTCTTTCCACATTATCAAAAAAATCCCAAATCTTTCCTTTTGGTTCATCCAGCCCGTTAGCATACAGCCGGGACGCCATCATAGGCGTAAGGGTAAAAGAAACCACAAGGGACATCAGCGTGGCAAAAACAATGGTGAGAGCAAACTGCCGGAACAGCTGCCCCGTGGCGCTCTGCATAAAAGCGATGGGCAAAAATACAACTACATCGCACAGGGTCATGGCAATAGCGGCCATGCCGATCTGCATGCGGCCCTGTTCAGCAGCGTCTGTTGCATTGTACCCGTTTTGCAGAAAACGGTGAATGTTTTCCAGCACAACAATGGAGTCGTCTACCAGGATACCGATGCAAAGGGACATGCCCATAAGGGACATCATGTTGAAAGTAAAACCGGCCAGGTACATTAAAAAGAATGTGGCAATGAGGGACACAGGGATAGCGATCATAACGGCGGAGGAAGAACGCCAGCCCCGCAGGAAGAAATACAGTACCAGCCCGGTGGTGACCAGCCCTTCCAGCAACGTCTGGAACGTGTTGCGCAGAGAATTTTTAATAAAGGAAGCCTGGTTATAAACCAGGGTAAAGGTGTGATCCGGATAACTTTTGCGCAGCTCTTCCAGCTTTTTCAGCACATTATCGGCTGTATCCACAATATTGCTCCCGCTGGATTTATACACTTCCATGGAAACGGCGTCGTTTCCATCCATGCGGGCATAGCGGGAACTGCGTTTGTTCCTGATCTGTACGTCTGCCACATCCCGCAGCAAAAAGGTACGGCCATTTTTAGAAATAGAGATACGTCCAATATCTGCGGCAGATTTATACTGGGAATCCAGCCGGACGGAAACCTGCCGGTTCTCCGAATACACGGAACCGGCGGATACCATTGCGTTTTCGCTGCGAATGGCGTCAGTAATATCTTTCAGGGTAAGATTGTAATAGTTCAACTGCTCCTGGTTAACCAGTACAGCGATTTCCTTTTCCGCCCCGCCGGTAACGGAAACATCGGCCACGCCCTCTGCCTGCTGCAATTTTTCCTTAAAGGTATTTTCTGCCATGGCGTGCAGGTCGGCGGCTTCCTGTTTGCCGGTAACGGCGATTTCCAGGACAGGGTATTCCTCAGCGGAACGCTTCAGCACAACCGGCTCGTCAATGTCAGCGGGAAGGGAACTGCGGATCTTGTTCAGCCGTTTTGTGGCTTCTACAGAAGCCAGGTTGGGATCCTGGTCACGGGAAAGCTCTACAAAGACTTCGCAGCGTCCCGTCATGCTGACGGAACGGATATCTTTTACACCTTCCAGTGTAGAGATGGCGTCTTCAATCGGTTTTGTCAGTTGCTGCTCCACCGATTCCGTGCTGGCGCCGGGATATTCTACAATGCAGCTGATGTAAGGCGATTCCACATCCGGCAGCAGCTCCACGCCAATGAAAGAATAACTGAAAAGCCCCAGCACCGTGATCAGCATAAAAATCATGGAAATGCCGACAGGGCGCTGGATGGAAAATTTGGTGATATTCATTTTTCTTCATCCTTTTTGCCCAGGTCGGTTACTTCCATGCCGTCCCTCATCCGGGAAATATTATCTGTGACGACCCGTTCGCCTTCCTTCAGCCCGCTGATGATTTCCACATCTTCTGCATTGCGGATGCCGGACTGTATCGCTTTACGGTGTGCTTTCTTATCTTCGCCCAATACAAAAACATATTGCTTTCCGTTTAATTCCAGCACGGCGCTGCGGTTGATGAACAGCGCCTTATCCTTTTGCATAAAACGCAGCGTGCCCTTGGCAAACATGCCGGATTTCAACTGGTCATCTGTTTTATCCAGCGCTACCCGCACCATGTAATTTTTGTTTTCACGGTTCTTGTCCGGGCTGACGAAGGTAATTTTTCCATTATATTTTTTGCCAAGGGATTCCACAAAAACAGAAACGGATTCACCGGTTTTTAACAGCGCCGCGTCATATTCGGAAACATAACAGTCCAGGTTCAGGCTGCTGTTATCCACAATAGTAAACAGGTGGGAGCCGGCCTGCACATAGTTACCGGCTTCCGCGTTACGGAAACTGATGATCCCGTCTCTTGGAGCGCGGATGGTCATGTCCTCCCGCTGGTTTTCCAGCAGCAGCCTGGTATTACGCCGCTGTTCCGCCCGTTCGGCCCGTTGCGCCACATAGGCAGGCTTCCCGTCATACAGTTTCTGGTTTGTCAGCGATTCCAGGTTTGCCTTTGCGCTCAGCATCTGCTGCTCCGCTTCGTCCAGCGCCAGCTTGGAGACGGCGCCCTTCTTAAACAATTCTGTATAGCGGTCAAAGTTGGTTTTCTTCAAATTATAATCACTTTTGTACTTTGCGTAGTTGGAATGGAACGTGGCGTCATACCGTTCCGTGTAAGCATCATAGGATTTATAATCCGCTTCCGCCCGGCTGATCTGGATATTGATATCCTTCAGGTCCTGCTGTGCCAGAATATCCCCGGCTGAAACTTTGTCTCCCAAATCTTTCTGCACGTTTGTGATCATGCCGGCGTACTTGTTCACTACAATAATTTTAGCAGCGGCGCTGGTTTGACCAAAGAGAGTGACGGTTCGGTACATGGGCTCCTGCGCCAGTATTTTGGTATGGGCTTCCGGGATCACCAGCTTGCGGTCGCCGCGGGCCGCATCCTTGTGCAGGACGCGGGCAGCATAAAACAGAAGCAGGCCCAGTGCGGAGATGCAAAGAAGGGCCAGGGGCTTGTTGTTGCGCAATTGGTATTTTAATAATGTAGAAAACTTGTTTTTTACTTGCTGCCAGATTCTTTTGCCGGATAGTAAAGCGGCTTTTATATAATCAAATAACCGATCCATTTCATTCTCCGTAGTTATTTATTAAAAATAAAATA
>DDQB01000066.1 GCA_002342505.1 Acidaminococcaceae bacterium UBA2453 | reverse complement strand
GACAGTTGCAGGAACTGGAACGGCTCTCCGGGTTAAGCAGCGAAGATGCCAAGCAGGAACTGCTGGCCGCAGTCCGCGACGATGTACAGCATGATACTGCCGTCATGATTAAGGAAATGGAACAGCGTGCCAAAGACGAAGCCGATAAAAAGGCCCGTGACATTATCGCGCTGGCCATCCAGCGCTGTGCTGCCGATCAGGTGGCAGAAACTACCGTTTCCGTGGTAAGTCTGCCGAATGATGAAATGAAGGGCCGGATCATCGGCCGCGAAGGCAGGAACATCCGTACGCTGGAAACTCTGACTGGCATTGACCTGATTATCGATGATACTCCGGAAGCAGTTATTATTTCCGGTTTTGACCCCGTACGCCGGGAAGTTGCCCGCATCGCACTGGAAAAGCTCATCAATGATGGACGGATTCATCCGGCCCGTATCGAAGAAATGGTTGAAAAAGCCCAGAAAGAAGTTGAGCAGAATATCAGGGAAGCCGGCGAACAGGCAACCTTCACCGTTGGTGTAAACGGACTGAGACCAGAGCTTGTAAAATTGCTGGGTCGGTTAAAGTACCGCACCAGCTACGGACAGAATGTGCTGAATCATTCAATCGAGGTGGCGCAGCTGGCCGGGATCATGGCCTCGGAATTAGGCGTAGATGTTACATTGGCAAAACGTGCAGGCCTGCTGCATGATATTGGCAAGGCGATTGACCATGAGATGGAAGGTTCCCATGTGGAACTGGGCGTGGAAGTTGCCAAGAAGTTCCGTGAATCCGCTTTTGTGATCAATGCGATTGGCGCGCATCACGGAGATATTGAACCGACCTGTGTGGAATCCGTACTGGTTTCCGCCGCTGATGCTGTATCTGCCGCCCGTCCGGGCGCACGCAGGGAAACGCTGGAAAGTTACCTGAAACGACTGACGCGATTGGAAGAGATTTCCGAATCCTTTGATGGTGTGGAAAAGTGCTATGCTGTCCAGGCTGGCCGCGAGATCCGCATCATGGTTAAACCCGAAGTGATTGATGATACTAAAGCCGTTTTACTGGCTCGCGATATATCCAAGAAGATTGAGGAAGAAATGGAATATCCAGGACAGATCAAAGTGGTTATCATTCGTGAGACCCGGGCTGTTGACTATGCAAAATAAAATGATGGCTGCGGCCTGTAAGGCTCGCAGCCATTTTTTAAAAAAACTTTTATGTTTTTTGTGGACGAACTGGATTTTGAAAGTTACGCTTGCAGGCGAGCGATAATTGTATAAATTAATTTCTGTTGTGGCAACAAGGAAGGGTGAAAACATATGCGTATACCAGGAGCTGGCGGCGTTCAGGATATCCGGATCTATGAAGTGGCATTCCGTGATGCCTGGGATTTGATCTTTGACTGCCTGAATGATATCGGGATCGATGTGGACGAACGGGATGAAGAACATTTCGTCGTGCACGGTCATAAAAAGAAGAAATTTTTTGATGTGACGCTGGAGGACATGGGGGACGGAACAGTCCAGCTGTTTTTTGACCAGCATAAAAAGTACATTGAAGTGTACACATGGAAACCGGATTACAGTGATGTGGACGCGTTTTTTAAAATTTATGAACAGCGTCTCATCGAAATGAAAGCGTTCATCCGCTGCACCAGCTGCGGACATAAAGTGCGCGCCAACACAAAATTCTGTCCGGAATGCGGTACCCGCATCAACTTCAACGAAGACGTGATCGACAATTCGGATGAGAAGAAGAGCTTCTTTGATACGATCTTCCGAAGCGAGGACGAATAAGATAAAACGCCTGTATTTACGGGCGTTTTTTTGTTAGGGGAAAACAAAAAAGCTGCCCTCCGGAGAGAACAGCTTATTGTATCATTTCTGATTATGCGCGGGTAACTTTGCCGGAACGCAGGCAACGGGTGCAGACATTAACGCGTTTTGCTTCGCCGTCAACAATAGCCCGTACAGTCTGTACATTGGGCTTCCAGGCGGCTTTTGTGTGACGGTTGGAATGGCTTACGTTATTACCGGACATGATGCCCTTACCGCATACTTCACAAATATGTGCCATTTGGTTCGACCTCCTTCACAGAATCAGCATATAGCTACTTATCTAAAATTTAACATGAGTATCTTACCACATGTGGAAAGTAAAAGCAAGCATTTTTCAAAAATGTCAAAGAAAAAAATTGAAATAGTGCTATAATCTATATGTATTATTGAAGAAAGGACGGGCAGACATGGAAAACTGGTGGCAAAAGCCGGTCACTTCGTTAAAGGGCATCGGCAGCAAACGGGCGGAAGCGTTTTCCCGTCTGGGAATAGAAACGGTCGGAGATCTTCTGAATTTTTATCCGCGTCTGGACAGTTATATTGATTATTCCCATCTGGCGACGATCCGGGAACTGAAGACGGACGGTTCCAGGCAGATCTTTGAGGCGGAAGCCATGCGGGCGGTGGAGCGGTACTCCGGCGGCGGCAGGCGGTACGCGGTCATTACCGTAAAAGACGAGACCGGTTACGCGGAGATTTTCCTGTTTGGCGCCCAGCGTTTCCAGGCCCGCCGGTTTAAGCCGGGCAGCCGCATCCTGGTTACGGGACGGGTCAAGCCGGGGCGCGGCGCAGCAAAAGCCGTCAGCGAAGTATTGCTGCAGCCCTGCGATGAATACAGTCTGGACCGGTCCGTGGGCATTTTGCCGGTGTATAACCTGACGGAATCACTGACCCAGCAGAATTTGCGCGCTGCAGTGCGGCAGGCGCTGCAGATGGCGCAGGCATACGGAATACCGGAAACGATCCCAGCAATAATCTGTAAAAAATACGGGTTTCCTTCGCGCTTTGAATCGGTAAGCAATCTTCACTTTCCCGCCAGTATGGAACGCTTCCGCCTGGCGAAGCGGCGGCTGGTCTACGAAGAACTGTTTTTGCTGCAATGCGGCTTGATGCTGAACCGGGAACACACGCACGATGGCCGGCCGGGCATCAAGCACGGGCGGAACGGGGAGATTGTCCGGCAGGTGTTGCGCAATCTTCCGTTTTCCCTGACGGCTGCCCAGCAAAAAGCCTGGGCGGATATTTCCGGCGACATGGAAGACGTGAAACCCATGCACCGGTTGCTGCAGGGCGATGTAGGCAGCGGGAAGACCGTCATTGCAGCGCTGGCGCTGGCCAAAACGGCGGAGAACGGATTTCAAGGCTGCATCATGGCGCCTACAGGAATTTTAGCGCAGCAGCATCTGGAAACGCTGACGGAATATTTTAAGGGAACCGGCATTGCCATAAAAATCCTGACAAGCAATACGAAAACGGCTGAGCGCCGGGAAATTTTGCAGGAGCTGGCAGAGGGCAGGCTGAAGATTTTAGTGGGAACCCATGCGTTGTTGCAGGACGATGTGGTGTTTTCCCATCTGGCGCTGGTGGTAACCGACGAGCAGCACCGGTTTGGTGTGAACCAGCGGGCGGCGCTGGTAAACAAATCGGAATTTGCCCCGGATGTCCTGATCATGACGGCGACGCCCATTCCCCGGACGCTGGCGTTGACTGTGTACGGGGATGTGGAGACCTCTGTGATGCGGGGCATGCCTCCCGGACGCAAGGCGGTAGAGACCCTCTGTTATACCGGCGACATGCGGCAGCAGGTCTATGCGGGCATGGTGCGTCAGATCCGAGCCGGCAGGCAGGCGTATGTGGTCTGCGCGTCCATTGATGAATCGGACGCCATGGAAGAAGTCCGCAGCGTAAACGATGTGTACGCGGAACTGAAAAAGACATGGCTGAAAGATATTCCCTGCGGCCTGTTGCACGGAAAATTGAAACCGGCGGAAAAAGATGAGATTATGGAAGCCTTCGCCGCGGGAAAACTGAAATGCCTGGTGACTACCACTGTCATTGAAGTAGGGGTGAACGTACCCAACGCGACGCTGATGATCGTGGAAAACGCGGAACGGTTCGGCCTGGCCCAGCTGCACCAGCTGCGGGGCCGGGTAGGCCGTGGCGACAAACAGTCTTACTGCGTGCTGCTGACGGACAATCTGGAGGCAGACAATCTGGCGCGGCTGGCCGTGCTGCATAATTCCAACGACGGGTTTGAACTGGCTCAGCGGGATTTGGAACTGCGGGGCGCAGGCCAGTTGTTCGGACTGCGGCAGCATGGTCTGCCCGATTTGCGTCTGGCTGATATACTGCGGGATACCGACGTATTGCTGGCGGCCCGCAAGGATGCGCTGCGTGTGCTGGCCCAGCCGGAACTGCGGCAGGAGATGCTGCAGGGAGCGGCGAATTTATTCGACAGCTGCTTTGCCGGGATTTTTAATTCGTAAGCAAAATAGGATGTGCCTGTCTGTTTGAAAAGAAATACAGGCAGGGCGGTTTCAGTAATAAAACGATTTGTTTTGCATCAGCAGCGTCTGTTTCGCAAAACAAAAATCAAATCAGAGAAGGAAGATCTCCTTTATGNNTTTATGACGGAAGAAAAAAAGAAATGGTATCAGGATCCTGACGGGCTGACCAAAGTTGTGGCGTTGATCCTGCTGCTGCTGTTATGTTTGTGCCTGCATTTTTTTGCAGGGGAATTTGTGCATAAAACTTTCCGACTGGCTGTCAGCGGAAACGTACAGGCGCTGGCGGAATACCTGCGTTCCTTTGGCCCCTGGGCTATCGCCATCAGCTTTTTTATTGACGTGCTGATCAACGCGGGCAGTATCTTTCCGTCCATCTTTTTATCTACGGCCAACGGTCTGATCTTCGGGCTTCCTTTAGGCATCGCCGTCTCCTGGCTGGCGGAGACTACCGGCGTGGTGCTGAGCTTCCTCCTGATGCGTTTCTTCTTTCGCAACACGGCGGAAAAGCTGATCCGCAAAGCGAACCGGCTCCAGGACATCGATAAGGCCAGCGAAAAGAACGGTATCATCTGGATGACCTTCGCCCGGGCGCTGCCGTACTTTCCTTCCGGCATCCTTACAGCCATCGGCGCATTGAGCCGTATGAGCGTCCGGGATTACATCATCGCCAACCTGATCGGCAAATTTCCATCCACTGCCTTGGAAGTCGTCATCGGACACGACGTAGTGAATTTCCGGGAGAGTACCCTGCGTCTTACTGTGCTGGTGATTGTGGTGGCCGTGGTATTTTATGTAGGAAAAAAGAAACTGTTTAAAGAATAAAAATTGGCTAAAATAATATCCAAATATTGCTTAATCTCCAAAAATAAGATAAAATATTATCCATGGAATACTTTGATTATTCTTTTGCACAGACAACTCCAAAGGAAATAAATCGCGGCATAGCGAAACGGGTACGCGACATTCGGAAACGCAGAAAAATATCGCAGGAAAAATTAAGTGAGAAATCAGGGGTAAGCTTAGGTTCTGTGAAGCGTTTTGAACAAAGCGGCGAGGTTTCGCTGTTATCGCTGACGAAGATTGCCATTGCCCTGCAGATGGAAGATGAAATGAAAAGTCTGTTTGCAGAGGTTCCCTTTTTAACGATAGAGGAGATTAGCAATGCAAAAAACTGAAAAGCTGCAAGTGTTTTATAAAAATAAAAAAGTTGGCACGATGGCTTTATACAAAAATGCACTGGCAGCTTTTGCATATGATGAAGAATGGATGGCAGAAGGCTTTTCCATCAGTCCGTTTTCTTTACCGTTGCGTTCACAGGTGTTTGTGCCTAAGGCGGAACCGTTCGGCGGGCTCTTCGGTGTATTTGCAGACAGCCTGCCGGACGGGTGGGGCAGACTGCTGGTAGATCGCATGCTGTTGAAGAATGGGATCGATCCGGGCAGCATAGGAAATCTGGAGCGCCTTTCCATTGTTGGCAGCAGCGGTATGGGCGCGTTGCGCTATGAGCCGGAACATACCTTTGAAAAAAAGGAAGGCGTTCCGGATCTGGATCGGATTGCGGCAGAATGCGCTGCTGTTTTACAGTCGGGACATGCTGATGATTTGGACGAACTGTTTCGGCTGGGTGGCTCTTCCGGCGGTGCACGGCCTAAAATCCTGACGCAGATTGATGATGCAGATTGGATCGTCAAATTCCCATCCGGCAGCGACAGCAAAGAGATTGGACTACAGGAATACGAGTATTCCATCTGCGCCAAAGCCTGCGGTATTGAGATGACTGAAACCCGTCTGTTCCCTTCGGCCTGCTGTGCCGGATATTTTGGCGTGAAGCGGTTTGACAGGCAAACAGTGAATGGGAAAAAGGAAAAGGTACATATGGTTTCTGTTGCGGGACTGTTGGAAACTTCGCACCGTATCCCGAATCTTGATTACGATCTGCTGATGAAGCTGACTCTTTCACTGACGCGTGATTTTTCGGAAATTGAAAAGCTGTACCGGATCATGTGTTTTAATGTATTTGCCCATAACCGGGATGACCATTCCAGAAACTTTTCATATTTGTTTGATGCAGGGCAGCGCCGCTGGCAGCTTGCGCCTGCTTATGACCTGACCTTCAGCTATTCGCTGGGTGGAGAGCACGCCACATCGGTGCACGGAAACGGAAAGAATCCAGCCATGGCCGACATATTGGCTGTGGCTGGGGAAATCGGTATGGAATTGCAAAAAGCAAAACGGATTGCAGAGGAAATAAGGGAGTGCGTCAATGCCAAACTTAAGAAATATTTGAAAGCAAAGTAGCTTGGCAGAGATTTGGAAAATATGTATTTGCCTCAAAGAAAACGTTGTAAACAACATTTGCAATCATTAAAAAAAGCGGCGTGAAATTTTGACAGGGTAGCCGTCATAAATGTAAGTGAAATTAAAAAGAGCCGACACGATGCAACTGGATACAGCTTGCGTCGCGCGTCGGCTCTTTGCTTTTTTTTTAAGCACAGGAAGTACATTGTCAAAACAAAAAAATACAATATTTTTTCTGATTTGAATTACAG
>DDQB01000031.1 GCA_002342505.1 Acidaminococcaceae bacterium UBA2453 | reverse complement strand
ACTGTCCATATTGGGGCCGCCCATGGCCAGGCTTTTAAAGCCACTGGTAAAAAATTTCTTATTTATAATCAGGATCGGCAGTACCAGGATAAATTCCGTAAAGGCAAGCCAGACTGCATTATTCGTTCCGTAAAAATATGTCTGCAAAAAGTCCGGGATCGCAAAACCAAAAAACTTGGCAAACATAGGCGTCATAGAAAGGATCAGCACCGGAATTAAAAATACCAGGGACCAGACCAGCCGGTGCCGCATTTCAGCAATAGCTTCCCGAGCCGCTTTCACAGCCGGATTTTCTTCCGGCTTTTTTTTAGTTCCGCTTTGGCCTGCGCCGGACGCCGTCCTTTTATGAACTGGTTCCGCCACCGCTTCCGCGCCGTAGCCTGCGTTCACCACCGCCTGTACGATAGCTTCCCCGTTTAATTTTGTTTCGTCATATTCTACCTGCATGGAATTGGTCAGCAGGTTCACACTGGCCTTCTCCATCCCCTCCAGCTTGCTCACCGCCTTTTCCACGCGGCTGGAACAGGCGCTGCAGGTCATACCGGTTACTACATATTTTTCTTTCTTCATTACTAAAAATTCTTCTTTCGCAACTTCAGTACAAAATATTTAACGAACCTCGGATTCATTCTTTCGCCATAAATAAACAAGTCCATCGAATCCCCGATTCATTCCTTTGCCATGTGTATGCAAAACACTCGAATCGCCGGTTCTTCTACTGTCTGAATTACATCTTACCATTATTAAGATTGTTTCGCAATAAGAAATTTTTCAACGCGCCAATGAGCCCGGCGTCGTTTTTTAATGTTGCAAAGCAAAGGGCCAGACGGTCATATACCAGAGGGAACAGTTTTTTACGCAGCGCACTGTCAAGCAACGGATACAAATATTCTTCCTGGGCCGCAATGCCGCCGCCGATAATGATTCGTTCCGGATTTAAAATGTAACAGATATTAACAATACCTGTCGCAAGATCATCCATCTGCTTTGCAATGGCTGCCACGGCGTCTGTGTCGCCTGTTTTTGCCATAGCAAAAATTTTCCTTCCGTCCAGATCGGTTTCCGGCAATCCTTTTGACGCCGCCACATTACGAATCAGCGCCCGCGTGGACGCCATCTCTTCCCACGTACTTTCCGGCGTAATGTGCTGCAGTCCCGCTTCTCCGCCGAAGCAGGCAGCCCCATGGATCACTCGGCCATCCAAAATCGCGCAGCCGCCGATGCCGGTCCCGACGGTAATGCAAAACAGCGATTTCGCACCGCGCCCTGCACCCAGCCAGTATTCACCCAGCGCAGCCGCGTTCACGTCGTTTTCCACCGTACAGGGAAGGCCGCAACGTTTTTCCAACCGTTCCGCCAGCACCGTTCCCGGATAACCCGGAAAATATTTCGGCGCATACAAAATTAAACCCTGCCCGGGCTCCACAACGCCTGCAGTAGAAACTGCAATCCCATACAGACTGTATTCTTTTCGGTATTGTTCCGTCGTGGCAGCCAGGTCTTCCACCAGCCCATCCACGCCTGTATTTATAATTTTATTGGGAATCTCTCCCTTGCAAAGAAGATTTCCGTTTTCTTCGGCCACGCCATATTTTACACTGGTGCCGCCAATATCAAAACACATGTAATGCTTCATAAAAATCCCTTAATTCCAATTTCTTTCAGACTTTTGCAAAAAAATCATTCTTACCATATCTGCAAGTTTATCCGATTCTCCTCATTCCACTTTCTTAAACGCTTCCGTCAGGGGCGGAATCACCTGCTTCTTCCGGCTCAGCACACCCGACAGGTGGTAGTACCCTGCCTTATCACGCGCGCCGAAAGCCAGGTCCAGCAAACCATCCCGGCTGCCAGACTCCAGCAGATCCGTAGCTTCGCCCAATACATCTGTCACCATCAGCAGTGACATATCATACTTTTCATGCTCCCGGAATGCATCCAGCGCCTGTTGCAGTTCCGGTAATTTTTCCAGCGCCAGCTGCCGGTCCATGATGTTGATCTGGCTCACCGTCACCCGCACGTCCCCGAAATCAAATTCCTTGAAATCATTGCGGATGATATCCGCCGGAGCCATGGTGTTCAACACACTGCCCGCCCGCAGCAGCTGCATGGCAAACGCCTCCGGATCTTCAATGCCCGCCTGCACCGCCAGCCGCTTCGCCGCAGTCCGGTCCGCTTCCGTAGTAGTCGGAGAACGGAAATACAGCGTATCCGAAACCATTGCGGCAAACAGAATACCCGCAATAGAAGGCGGCATGCCAATATCATGGTTCCACATCATGTTAGCGATAATCGTAGCTGTGGAGCCCACCGGCTCCTGGCGGATATAAATGGGCGCGCCGGTGGTAAGGCCGCCCAGCCTGTGATGATCGATGATCTCCAGAATCTGCGTTTCTTCAATACCTTCCACCGCCTGGCTCCGCTCGTTGTGATCCACCAGAATGACCTGCTGCCGTTCCGGTTCCAGCATCATGCCCCGGTCGATGATCCCAATATATTTTCCCTGCCGCAGCACGGGATACGTTACATACTTGGCAGACAAAATTTTTTCTTTCACATCCGCAAGCAGATCTGTCTCATTAAAGCATACTACCGGCGACGTCATTAACAGGCTCGCGGGAATACTCTGGTTGATAAGCCGCGCCGTGCGGTAACTGTCAAACGGAGTAACGATGATTACATCGTCCTTTGCCTCCGCCAGCCGGATAATTTCTTCCGAAACAGCGGTATTCCGGGTCAGGACCAGGCAGACGCTGCCGATGCTGAGCAATTCCTTCTGTACATCTTCCCGGTCGCCCAAAATAATCATATCCCCCGGCGCCACATCCGACAGGATGGTTTTCACCTGCGACGCGCCCAGCTTGATTTTACCGGAAAATGTTTTTGCTATATCCCCGCAAAGCAGTTTGCCTTCCAGCGTGCTGACAATATTGTCATAACTGGCGGAACCGTCTTCCAGCTCCTTGATGGATTCTTCTTCGTAATACCGCTTGGCCAGATCTCCTACCGTTACAATACCGGCCACGCTTCCCTCCTCGTCCAGCACCGGCACGGATTTCAGCCGCGGATTTTCCACAAACAGTTTCCCCACTTCCCGCAGCGTTGCCTGCATGCCTACGGCGGGCGCCTGCATCAGCTTTATATCTTCCAGGGACGGATAAAAATAATTGATCAGCCGGGGCGCCGGAATGTTAAAATAATCCAGCACAAACACCGTTTCCGGGTTCAGCTTGCCTGCCCGGGCCGGCTCCGCATTCCATCCCATCTGTTTTTTCAGGTACGCATACGCAATAGCCGAGCAGACCGAATCCGTGTCCGGATGCTGATGCCCGATGATAAGAACCGGTTTATCCATAACTGCCTCCCCTAACAAAACCGGACTTTCTGCAATGCAAAAAGCCCGGAACAAATCAATATTTGCTGTTATTCTCCTTCGACCTTCTTCCGGAAAGTTCCTGCAGCAATTCTGCCGGGGAAATACCGTGGTACGCCAGCAGCACCATGCAGTGATACCACAGGTCGCTCATTTCGTAAATTACTTCCTGACGGCTATTGTTCTTGGAAGCGATGATCGTTTCCGCCGATTCCTCGCCCACCTTCTTCAGAATCTTATCCTGCCCTTTCATGAACAGGTACTTGGTGTAGCTCTTTTCGCCGCCGTGTTCCCGTTTGTACAAAATCACCCGGTACAGTTCGGCCAGCACGCCGTAAATACTTTCGTTGTCCGGTTCCGGCACGGGCAGGTTCTTACCTTCCCCTTCGTTCCACAGCGGATTGAAGAAACAGGAATGATGCCCCGTATGACAGGCTGCGCCGGTCTGGTCCACTTTCACCAGCAGCGCGTCGCCATCACAGTCATACGAAATGGACGCCACCTTCTGCAGGTGCCCGCTGGTAGCTCCCTTGTTCCACAACTCCTGACGGCTGCGGCTCCAGAACCAGGTGTACCCTGTTTCCACCGTTTTCGCCAGACTTTCGCCGTTCATATAGGCCAGCATCAATACTTCATCGCTGTACACATCCTGCACGATGGCAGGAATCAAACCCTTGTCATCAAATTTCAGATTCGTTACATCAATTTTCATTACAGTCTCACCTCTACCCCTTTGTCTCGCAGGTATTGCTTCACCTGTTGAATCGTAAACGTTTTGTAATGGAACACCGAAGCTGCCAGCACCGCATCCGCCTTGCCCACCGTCAGTACATCGTAAAAATGCTCCAGCGTACCGGCGCCGCCGCTGGCGATTACAGGCACATTCACGGCTTCGGCCACAGCCCTTGTCAATGGGATATCGTATCCGTTTTTGGTTCCGTCCGCATCCATGCTGGTAAGCAATATTTCACCGGCTCCCAGCCCGACGGCTTTTTTTACCCATTCCAGGCAGTCGATACCGGTAGGCGTGCGTCCGCCGTTTACATAAATTTCCCAACGGTCCGTGCCGCAGCGTTTTGCATCCACCGCCAGTACGATGCACTGACTGCCGAACAATTCGGCGCCCCGTGCAATCAGATCCGGGTTTTTCACCGCAGCCGTATTCAGCGACGTCTTGTCCGCGCCGGCGTTCAGGCAGTTGCGGATATCTTCCACGGTACTGATGCCGCCGCCTACAGTGAGAGGCATAAAAGCCTGACCTGCCGTGCGGTTGATTACATCTAACATGGATTTCCGTTTCTCCACGCTGGCGGTAATGTCCAGAAACACCAGCTCGTCCGCGCCTTCCCTGTCATACAGCGACGCCAGTTCCACCGGGTCTCCCGCATCCCGCAGCCCTATAAAATTTGTGCCTTTTACGACCCGCCCTTCTTTCACATCAAGGCAGGGAATGATCCGTTTGGTCAGCATACTGTTCCCTCTTTATTATAGCAAACTACACCGAGCGTAACCATGCATAGCCACGCAATTTCGCAATAATTTCAAAAATTAGCGGCCACCCTTGGCTGCTGCTGTTTAATTCCTGTTTCATCCGGAATTTTATCCGTTTCCTTTTGCCACTGACAGCGCTTCTTTCAGATCCACCTTTCCGGTGTACAACGCCTTGCCGATGATGACACCTTCGATACCGTCCTGCTCCCGCGCCATCAATTTTTTTATATCTGCAATGGACGCCACGCCTCCGCTTGCAACGACTTTTACGCCGCTGGCTTTTGCCAGTTCCGCCGTAGCTTCCACGTTCACGCCCTGCAGCTTTCCGTCCCGGCTGATATCGGTGAATATAATATGTTCAATACCGATCTCCGCCATACGTTTACCTAATTCCAGATAATTCATGCCGCCCGACACGCCCCAGCCTTCTACGGCCACTTCGCCGTTTTTCGCATCTATGCCGGCAACGGCCTGTCCTGGAAAATATTTGCAGATCTCCCGGACTTCCGCCGGATTGCGCGCTGCCAGACTGCCTAATATAACGCGGGTCACGCCTATGTCCAACAGACGGGAAACTGCCTGCAGGCTGCGTACGCCGCCGCCCACTTCCACTTTCATATTGCCAGCGCTGGCCAGAATGCGCCGAATCACTTCCAGATTACGGCTTTCCCCCGCCAGTGCGCCGTCCAAATCCACCACATGCAAAAATTCCGCACCGGCTTCGCGGAACTGTTCCGCTACCGCCGCGGGATCTTCCGCATACACCGTTTCCTGTTTAAAATCGCCTTCCACCAGGCGCACTGCTTTTCCATTCCGTAAATCAATTGCCGGAAATATAATCATTTGTATTACTTCTTTCTGAAAAAATGTAAATTAGAATTTCTGCTTTTATAACTCCACAAACCGTTGCAGCATTTCCAGTCCCACCGCGCTGGATTTTTCGGGATGATACTGGACGCCGAAAACATTTCCCCGGCCTATGCTGGCCGTCACATCCGTCCCGTAATCGCAGACGGATGTAATCAGGGCCGGATCCTCTGGCTGGCAGCAGTAACTGTGCACAAAGTACACATACTTTCCTTCACTGCCCAGCAACACCGGACACGGCGTCTTCAGCTCCAGCCGGTTCCATCCCATGTGGGGAACTTTCAGCTTTGTGGGAATGAGGACCACTTTCCCCGGAAAGACACCCAGGCCTTTTACTCCCGGAGCTTCTTCGCTTTCCTCAAACAGCACCTGCATGCCGAGACAGATTCCCAGAAAAGGTCTGTCCGCCTCAATATATTCTTTCAGTACGGATATCACCCCGGCCCGTTCAAGATTCGCCATACAGTCGCCAAAGGCTCCCACTCCCGGCAAAATTACTTTTTCCGCAGCAGCGATGGCGGATTTATCACCCGTAATGACCGGATTTCCTCCCACCGCGGCCACAGCTTTATTCACGCTGTGCAAATTGCCCAGCCCATAATCAACAATTACGACATCTCGGTTGCTCATCGCCATTGTCTCCTGTAAATTTTTGCTTTTTAAAAGGCGCGCCCCTCATACCATACCGATCCCGATGGCGGAGAACACGGCAAAGCGATATTTTTACAATACGCCTTTACTGCTCATAACGCCCTTTACCCGCGGGTCGGATGCTGTCGCTTCGGCCACGGCCCGGGCAAAGGCTTTGAAAATTGCTTCAATGATGTGATGGACATTGCTGCCATACAGCACACGGATGTGCAGCGTCAGTCCGCAGTTCATAGCCACGGCCCGGAAAAATTCTTCCGTCATCTCTGCTTCGTAATTTCCTAACTGCACCTTGGGAACCGCAGCGTCAAATACTAAAAAGGGACGGCCGGAAAAATCAAGGCAGACCTGCGCAAGCGTTTCGTCCATAGGGATGAAGCAGTTTCCGTAACGATGGATACCGGCTTTATCTCCTAACGCTTCTTTCATCGCCAGCCCCAACACGATGCCAATGTCTTCCACCGTGTGATGACTGTCCACGTCCAAATCCCCTTTGGCTTTTACCGTTAAATCCATAAAGCCGTGCTTAGCCAGCAGCGTCAGCATGTGATCCAGAAACCCGATGCCGGTGTCGATGACGCATTTGCCTTCCCCGTCCAGATCCAGCGACACGCTAACCTGCGTCTCTGCCGTATTCCGTTCAATTTTCGCAACGCGCGGCTTTTTTATTTCAGTTGATTTGTTCATTTCCCAACCACTCCCTGCAAAGATTCTTGATGCGGTTCATAACGATTCCGTTTTCTTCGGGAATACCTACGGTCTGGCGGATGCATCCCTGCAAAACCGGATGCTCTGTAAAGTCGCGCAGCAGGATTTTTTCTTCCAGCATGCTTTTAAAAATCATCTTCCCGGCTTTCGTAGCCTGGGAATAATTCGAAACACCATATTTTTTATCAAAGGCATCAGCCAGCACCTGCTGCAGCTTTCCTTCCGGGCAGTAACAGATAAAATTCGTTTCAGTCGGCCACACCTTCATGCCAAGTTCCTTTAATTCCGCAATCATCAGTTCCCGCTGGGAACGAATCTCTTCTATCTGCTGGCGGAACGCGTCACGGTTCCGGTAACACACCTCCGCCGCCATCAGCGAATAGGCATTGACGTGATACGGCAGCAGCGTTTTTCCTAAAATTTTGCTTAATGTAATACTGCCAACGGAATACCCTACCCGCATACCTGCCAGACTGTACGCCTTGGAAAAAGTGCGGTACACCAGGAAATGACTGTATTTATTCAGCAGCGCCAGCGCGGAACCTGCTACCAGTTTTAACTGGGACAGCGGCCGCAGATCCCGGGGATCCACCCCTTCGCCCCGTGCAAATTCCATGTACGCTTCGTCCACAATGATGGGACATGTTACATTCGCTATAATTTTTTCAATGACCGGCAGCGGATTATAGTTACCGGTCGGATTGTTGGGGTTGTTGATGATCAGCAGATCCGGTTCGTTTTCTGTGCAAAATGAGATAACTGCGTCCGCATCCAGAAAACCATCCACGGTCAGCGGGTAGCGCAGCACTTCGCTGTCCGACATCTGAGCGTACACGCCGTACATGGAAAAGGACGGATACGGCACAGCAATTTTCCGTCCCTGGCCCCCAAAGGCATAGCAGGCCATCTGCAACAATTCGCTGGAGCCGTTGCCTACGCGCACCTTGTCAATATCCACGCCCAGGGTTTCGGAAATCAAACCGCACAGAGTTTCACACTTCATGGGCGGATAGCGGTTAAAAGTAAAGTTTTTTGTCCGTTCTTCCAGTTCCTCCTGAATCGGGGACGGAACCGGATAATTGGACTCATTGGCATTGATAATAATATCAGCCTCTATGGTTTCCACTTCGTATTCTTCTAAACCGGAAAGGCTGGAACGAACAGCAAATTCAGACACAGTATTCACCTCTTGGATCATGTTGTACAAAATACGTAGGTTTCCCGTTTACCATTATTTTTCCCGGCGTTTGCGGATGGCGTTGGCATGGGCCCGCAGTCCTTCGGCTTCAGCCATGGCGATGATATCGTCCGCCGCTTCCAGCAGCGCTTTGTTTGTATAGGAAATGATGCTCGTTTTTTTCATGAAGGTCTCCACGTTCAGCACGCTGTAGAATTTTGCCGTGCCGCCGGTAGGCAAAACGTGGTTAGGTCCTGCATAGTAATCGCCTAACGGTTCCGGCGAATCGGTACCCAGGAACATAGCGCCGCAGTTGTGCAGCAGAGGCATCAGCTGGAACGGCGCTTTCGTCATCACTTCCAGATGTTCCGGCGCGCTGATGTTAGCCATGGCGACAACCGTATCCATATCTTTCGCCAAAATAATTTTGCCCATGGCTTTCAATGAAGCCGCCGCAATTTCTTCCCGAGGCAGTTCTTTTACCTGGATCTCTACTTCTTCCGCGACAGCTTTCGCGATTCGTTCGCTGTCGGTAATCAGGATGGCGCTGGCCAGCGGATCATGCTCTGCCTGGCTCAGCAGGTCGGCCGCCAGATACGCCGGGTTCGCCGTATCGTCCGCAATAATGAGGATCTCGCTGGGCCCGGCCAGCATATCGATGTCAACATGACCGTAAACCGCTTTTTTCGCTAACGTAACAAAAATATTGCCGGGACCAGTGATCTTATTCACTTTCGGCACGGTTTCCGTACCAAAAGCCAGCGCTGCAATCGCCTGTGCGCCGCCCATTTTGTAAATTTCCGTGATCCCGATCTTTTCGGCCGTGACCAGCACATAGGGATTCAGCTTTCCGTCTTTTCCGGGAGGCGCGGCCATAACGATACGCGGCACGCCTGCCACTTTGGCCGGAACTGCGTTCATGATGACGCTGGAAGGATACGCGGCGGTACCGCCCGGCACATAAATACCCACACTGTCCAGCGGGGTGACCTTCTGGCCCAAAATGCTGCCGTAAGCGCGGTTGGTAAACCAGGATTTCGGCATCTGTTCCTCATGGAATTTTTTTACATTCATGATGGCGCGGGTAATGGAATCAATGACCTTAGGATCCACCAGCGTGCGGGCTTCATCAAATTCCTTTTCCGTAACCCGCAGTGTCTCTGCCGTCAGGTCGGCCCGGTCAATGGTATTGGTAAAATGCAGCAACCATTTATCGCCGCCTTTGCGTACGCTGATCACTATCCTGTCCACGATCTGCGCCGCCGTCAGGTGCTCGCCCCACATCCGGTCGCAGGCAGCCTGCACGCCGGGAGAAAGTTCCGTCTCATCAAATGCTTTTTTATTCAGCAGCGCCGCAATTTCTGCCGCGCTCATTTTTCGCGCATCAATAACATTCATTCTGATTTTTGCTCCTCGTTTTATATTTTACGCCTTTTCTTCCGCCAATACCGCGCGTAGATCGGTTACCAGTTTATGCAGGCGGTCAAATTTCAGCTTAAAGCTTACCGGGTTGGCGATCAGGCGGGCCGTAGAAGTAAAGATACTGTCCACTTCCACCAGTTTATTTTCTTTGATAGTCGTACCGGTCTCCACGATATCCACAATCAGTTCGGATAACCCGATCAGCGGCCCTAATTCAATAGACCCGTTTAGCTTTACAATTTCCATCTGGATCCCCAGCTTGTCAAAATATTCCCTTGCACAGCGGGGATATTTTGTCGCCACGCGCAAATGCGCATAATCTTTCAGTTCCGGCCGCCGTTTTGATTCCGGAACCGCCATCATCAGGCGGCATTTTCCGTATCCCAGGTCAAGCAGTTCATAGACATCTTTCTGTTCTTCCAGCAGAACGTCCTTGCCGATGATGCCGATGTCCGCGGCTCCGTACTCGATATACGTGGGAAGATCCACCGTTTTGGTTATGATGAAGCGTACTTTGGTTTCTTCGTTGGCAATCACCAGCTTGCGGGAATCTTCCGAAACCCCTTCCGCACTGTATCCGACTTTTGCAAGCAATGCCAAGCTGCGTTTGAACAGCTTGCCCTTGGGCAATGCAATTGTAATATAATCTTCCATCGTTGTTCTCCATTTCGCCGACGTTACGCCGACGGTAAATGATTCATCTAAAAGCAATTATTCTTTCACATACTGATATGCGCCGCAATGATTTTCCTTCACTGCCAGACACGCTTCTTCTTCGGTCATCGCATGATCCGCAAGCCGCACGTACCGTCCTTCTTTCCTAAGCCTGCAGGCCAGCCGGATCCCCTCGGCGGTCTTTCCTTCGGCATACGCCACAAGCACCGGTTCCTGCGTTTCCATATACAAGGTTCCCTGTCTTTGCAGCGTAAGCGCAATGCGGTCAATGCCCAAGGCAAATCCGGTAGCGGGACACGGTTTGCCAAACCGCTGCATCATGTTATCGTAACGGCCGCCCCCGATGAGGGAATACCCCATACCGGCCGCATAACCTTCAAACAGCATTCCGGTATAATAATCCAAACTGCGTGTCAGCCCCAGGTCAAAGCTCAGGTACTGCGCCACATCATACGCTTTTGCCAGTTCATAGATCTCCCGCAGATTCTCCAGCGCATTCCAGCATCGGCGGCTTAACACCCGATTCTGCATATCCTCCAGCAATTCCATACCGCCATGCAGGAACAGCAGCTCCTTAAAAATATTCGCCAGCTGTTCCGGAATCCGGGCAGCTTCCACTGTCTCTTCCAATCCTGCTGCATTGCGTTTGATCAGGCATCGCTTGATCTCTCTTGCCTGCTCATCTGAAAGGGCGGCAGCTTCAATCAAACCGTTGATAAATTCCATCTGCCCGAGAGTAATATTGAAACTTTTCAGTCCCGCTTCCAGCAGTGTGTTTACGGCAAGGGCGATCACTTCCGCATCTGCCGCGGCGCCGGACGTCCCCATCATTTCAATGCCGCACTGGGTAAATTCACACTGCCGCCCGGCCTGCGCTTCTTCATAACGGAACAGCTGCGCCCGGTAGGACAGTCGTTTTACCCCGTTATCTTTGCGCATACGGGTAGATACCATACGGGCGATTGGCGTCGTCATATCCGTACGCAGCATCAGGATGCTGCCCTTCCGGTCAAAAAATTTGAACGCGCCTTCATCTGCCTGCCCGGAACCGGCAAAGGTATCCAGATATTCAAAGGTAGGCGTCGCTACTTCGTCATATCCCCAGCGGGCAAACAGACTGCAGATTTTATCTTCCATCTGGCGCCGGGCTGCCGCTTCCCCCGGAAGCACATCCCGCGTACCGTAGGGAACCTGTAAGATCGTATCATTCATTTTCCCTTACCGCTTTCTTTCTTTCGGCTCTTTCTTTTTCAAATTTCGCTTTTCGGAGCGAACGCGATGAACGACGCTGATTACGCTTCTTTTTCAGATTCGTCAGCGCCAGTTCATAGCCGTCCCTTCCGTATACAAGACAGCGTTTTACGCGGGAGATCGTCGCCGTACTGGCGCCGGTCTGTTCCACAATATCCTCATATTTAACGCCTTCATCCAAAAGACGGGCCACTTCAAAACGCTGTGCCAGCGCTTTATATTCGCTGATCGTGCATACATCCTCCAAAAAACTTGAAATCTGCTCTAACGTTTTCAAAGAAGCAATCGCTTCGCATAACTGCTTAGTCAGATGGTTCTCAATTTTTTCCGCCATAATAAAACCTCCGCACGGCCATGTTGCCCAGTTTCTTATCTGTCAACAACATAACATTTCATCATCAAATAAAAATCATAAATAAAATTCGTTATTTATCAATTTACTACTTTATAGTGTGAAAGTCAATATATTTTTCACCATGAACAAGAAAAAAGGGCGCCCGCTTCCCGCGGACGCCGCTGATAAAACATTTCTCTGTTCCGTTTACGACAGTTTATTCTTATTCAGTTTGCGGCTCAGGGTATTGCCGATACTCTGCACGCCCTGCACCATAACAATCAGCACGACGACCGTGGCGATCATAACATCCATCTGGAAACGCTGATACCCGTAGCGGATAGCAAGGTCTCCCAAACCGCCGCCACCTAATGCGCCGGCCATGGCAGATGCGCCGATCAGCGCGATCAAAGCCAGTGTAATCCCCAACACGATGGAGTGCAGCGACTCCGGCAGCATCACTTTCCAGATGATCTGTACCGGGCTCGCCCCCATGGACTGGGCTGCTTCGATAACGCCCCGGTCCACTTCCAGCAGCGAAGATTCTATGACGCGGGCAATAAACGGCGCCGCCGTAATCGTCAGCGGTACGATAGCCGCCGTGGTTCCGATAGAAGAACCTACGATCATGCGGGTAAAGGGAATAATGGCAACCATCAGGATAATAAACGGAGTGGAACGGGTCGCGTTCACAATAGCTCCCAACACATTATGCACTAATGCGTTGGGCATAATGTGGTCTTTCCTCGTCACTGTCAGGATCACGCCTAAAGGCAGACCGATCAGTGTCGCCAGCACAATGGCGACTAACACCATATAACAGGTTTCCCCCAGTGATTTTACCAGCAAATTAATCATATCAGGCGACATATCCGATCACCTCCAGTTTAACTCCAACATTCCGCGCATATGCTACGGAATCCGCGATACTCTTTTCATCTCCCATAATCTCAACCAGCAGCGTGCCGTAGGGAATATCTTTCAGGTAATCGACCTTGCCGGAGATGATATTGACATCCACGCCGAATTTTTTTATAAGAGCGGAAACCAACGGCTGATCCGCGCCGGCGGATTTTTCGTCTTCTTTATCGCTTTCCCCGCTGTCCAAAAACGTCAGGTTGACCAGCAGCTTCGCCCCGGGGAAGTATTTCTGTTTCATTGATTTCGTATCGACGATTGGCGGAATCTTGATATCGTTGACCGTCTTGACAAATTCCTTCGTCGTTTCCTTTTGCGGCTCCGTAAACACCTTGTACATGGTGCCTTCTTCAATAATTGCGCCGTTTTCAATTACTGCCACCCTGTCGCAGATTTCTTTCACCACTTCCATTTGGTGGGTGATCATGACGATAGTCAGGTTCAGACGTTTGTTAATATCCCGCAGCAGCTGCAGGATGGATTTTGTCGTCTGTGGATCCAGCGCGGACGTTGCTTCGTCCGACAGCAGCACTTTCGGATTGGACGCCAGCGCCCTGGCAATGCCGACGCGCTGTTTCTGCCCGCCGGAAAGCTGGCTGGGGTAATAATCCGCACGGTCCTTTAACTGAACCATGTCCAGCAGTTCTTCTACCCGCGCCCGTATCTTTGCTTTATCCAGCCCCTGGATCTCCAGCGGGAACGCCACATTGTCGTATACCGTACGGGATGCCAGCAAATTAAAATGCTGGAAGATCATACCGATATTCTGCCGCGCTTTCCGAAGCTGGGATTCGTTCATGGCTGTCAGATCCTGTCCGTCCACAAAGACCTGCCCGCCGGTGGGGACTTCCAGCATATTGATGCACCGGATCAGGGTTGACTTCCCTGCCCCCGACAATCCGATAATACCGAAGATTTCCCCCTCTTTGACTTCGATATTTGTTTTTTTCAGGGCTTCTATATTCCCCGCTTTACTGTAGTACGTTTTTTCTACATCTACTAACCTGATCATTCATTATTTCCTTCCTGCAAGCCCATATAAACGGGTTTTAATAATGTTATCAGCCAATTCCTCCGCCGAAATTTTTTCCAGATTGTTGGTCGTATGGAAAAACACCAGCATGGCCACCGCCAAAAAAATATTTTTTGCAATGTCCTCATGGCCGGCGATTTTATTGAAAAAGTCCTGCCTGATTCCTTCCCTGTACACATTGGTGATCGGTTCAATCTCTTCTTTCAACAACCGGTGATATCGCAAAATATTTTCCTGCTCCTCCGCAGGAGGAAGATCTCCCCAACGGGCTTCCAGACGCAGCGCCCCGCAATCCGTTTCCACTGCGGAATAACCGCGGTTGGAACAGGTCATCTCAAAACATAATACCTGCCAGAGCACGGTGTTTTTCCGCAAAAAACGGATCCATACCGTAAGAATATCTGCCAGTTTTTCTTCAATGCCCTTTCCTGCAGCATCAGAAACACGCTGCATCTGCTCCATCAGTTCGCAATGCTTTTGCGAAACCAGCGTATAAAACAGATCGTCTTTACTGCCAAAATATTTATACACGGTACCTTTGCCCGTATCTGCCAGCGCAATAATTTCATCTATTGTAGCCTGCGCATAGCCCCTGCGGGAAAAGACTTCTTCCGTTGCCGCCATGATACGGCTCCGCTTGTCCATCTCTTTTTCTTTTTTGTTCATACCCGAAAATCCTCTTATGTTAAAACATTGGGAAAGAATCTGTAAATGAACTGTGCTTTTCAAATAGAATTGTTATTATTATAACGATTTTTTCCTNNAAAATTTTTTTATCATCCGTGTTATGAATCTCTTAAATATAATAATCTTACTCTGCAATTTCTGTAAACTTTGCGATTGCATCTTTTATTAAAATATGGAATACGTTATAATTAAGGAAAAGAAATTTATGCCCAAATTATTATATTCCTTAATATATAAAATTATACAAACTTTTTTTCCGGAGGGGAATTCATTGAAGGAGGGTTTTACATGCTGAAACTGGTNNNNACAAAACGTTGTAAAGGCTGCGGCATCTGTGTTAACTTCTGTCCTAAAAAGGTGCTGGAAGTTACAGAAGTCGGAAAATGCGCCATCATTAAAGGCAAAGAAAAAGACTGCATCCAGTGCGGCCAGTGCGAAATGCGCTGCCCGGATTATGCAATTTTTGTAGAAAAGTAAAAGGAGTGAGATGCTATGTCCAGAGTATTACTGTTGCAAGGTAATCAGGCAGTAGTAGAAGGCGCCATCGCGGCCGGCGTTAAATTTTACGGCGGCTATCCCATCACCCCTTCTACGGAAATTGCCGAACAGTTATCAGCCCGTCTGCCCCAGGTCGGCGGAAAATTTATGCAGACGGAAGATGAGATCGCAGGGTTAGGCGCTGCCATCGGCGCGTCCATGGGCGGCAAAAAATCCATGACCGCCACCAGCGGTCCCGGTTTCTCTTTAAAACAGGAAATGTTAGGTCTGGCCTGCACGGCGGAAATTCCTGTTACCATTGTTGACGTACAGCGCGTGGGCCCTGCTACCGGCCAGCCCACCAGTCCCGCCCAGGGCGAAGTGATGATGACACGCTGGGGCACCCACGGCGATCACTGGGTCATTGTAGTTTCCCCTTCCAGCGTACCGGAATGTTTCTGGCTTACTATCCGCGCGGTGAATTTAGCGGAAAAATACCGCGTGCCCGTCATTATCCTGATGGACGAAGTTATCGGGCACATGCGGGAAAAAATCGAACTGCCGGATGATTACAGCACAGTAGAAACTTTTGACCGGGTCCGTCCCACCTGCAAACCGGAAGAATATCTTGCCTACGGCGTCACGGAAGACAATCTGGTTCCTGCCATGGCAGACTACGGCAGCGGATATCGCTGGCACGTGACCGGCCTGATCCATGACGAGACCGGTTTTCCGAAAGGGACCCCTGCAGGTACGGTGAACGCGCTGAACCGGCTGCACGATAAAATTTATAATAATCTGGAAGATATCGTTACCTTTGAAAATTATATGCTGGATGATGCGGAATTTGCCGTCATCTCCTTCGGCGGAGCAGCCCGTACTGCTTATGAAGCAGTGGATATGGCCCGCGCGGAAGGACTGAAAGTCGGTTTCTTCCGTCCCATTACCATCTGGCCTTTCCCGGAAAAAGAAGTAAAAGAACTTGCCGGTAAAGTCAAAGGCATTTTAGTACACGAACTGAACTACGGCCAGTATGTGCTGGAAGTGGAACGGGTCGTAGCAGGAAAATGTCCGGTTGCCCTGTATGGCAAGTATGACAACGAATCCGCTACGCCGCAGGAACTGCTGGCGGAAATCAAAAAGGCTATGGGCCGGTAAGGGAAAGGAGAGACTACCATGGGAATGGAACAATTAGTGGAAAAATATTTTCGTCCCGGCCGGCTGCCCCACATCTGGTGTCCCGGCTGCGGCAACGGCGTCATTACCGGCGCCATCGTTAAAGCAATAGACAAACAGGGCCTGTCCAAAGATGAAGTGGCCCTGATCTCCGGTATCGGCTGCTCCAGCCGTTCCTCCGGCTATCTGGATTTTAATACTGCCAACACCCTGCACGGGCGGGCCCTTCCTATTGCCAGCGGCCTGAAGATGGCCAACCCGGCGTTAAAAGTCATTGTAGCCAGCGGCGACGGTGACTGCACCGCCATCGGCGGCAATCACCTGATCCATGCGGCGCGGCGTAACATTGACCTGACGCTTGTCGTGTATAACAACAGCATTTACGGCATGACGGGCGGACAGTACTCCCCCATGACCCCGAAAGGGTCAAAAGCGACTACGGCCCCCTATCTGACCATTGAACCGTCCTTTAATTTATTAGAACTGGCCAAAGCAGCCGGCGCAACATTCTGCGCACGGGCTACCACCTTCCATGTGCCGCTGATGGTGGATGTCATTGCCAAAGGCATAGCCCATAAAGGGTTCTCCATTATCGAATGCGTTTCGGCCTGCCCCATCAACTTCGGACGCCAGAATAAAGCCGGCGCTCCGGCCCAGATGATGGAATGGCAGCGGGATCACGGTGTAATGGTAGCCGCATGGGATAAGATGGATGCAGAAAAGAAAGCGGAAGCCATTGCAGCCGGCAAATTCCCAATCGGCGTACTGTACGAAACAAACGATGTACAGGAATACACTGAAGCCTATGATGAAATCATCAAACGCGCGCAAGGAGGGAAATAACCATGAAGCATAATTTTCGATTCTCCGGCACTGGCGGCCAGGGTCTGATCACGGCAGGCATCATCCTGGCAGAAGCCGCTATCCTGGATGGCAAGGAAGCAGTACAGTCCCAGTCATACGGACCGGAAGCCCGCGGCGGTTCCTCCAAAGCGGAAGCCATTATTTCCGATGACCCCATCCGCTTCGGGCGCGTCGTATGTCCGGACGTTCTGCTGGCTATGAGCCAGGAAGCGGCCAGCAAATACTCAAAAGATTGCAGCGAAAACAGTATCGTTATCACCGATTCCCTGTTTGTGACAGAAGTTCCGGGCGTCCATAAGGAACGGATCGATCTGCCCATCACCCACACAGCAGTCGATGCCTGCGGCAAGTCCCTGTTCGCCAACATTGTGGCGTTGGGCGCCGTGGTAGCGCTGACTCACTGCGTATCTGACGAAGCACTGGAAAAAGCCGTGCTGAACCGCGTTCCCAAAGGAACGGAAGAGGCTAACAAAAAAGCCTTGCAGGCAGGCAAAGATCTGATTACAAAACGATAAAAAACGCATAGAAAAACGGCTGTAATAAAAATTATTACAGCCGTTATTTTTTATTTTCACTTGCGATTGATCAAATTGTCCAGAGACTGTTCGCGCAATACTTTCTTCAGAATTTTGCCCGTATTGTTCCGGGGCAGCTGATCGCAGAAAATAAATTCTTTCGGAATTTTATACGGCGCAATGCGGGAAAGTAAAAACTTACGGATCATGCGTTTATCCTGCGTCCCTCCGTCTTCCGGAACGATGTAAGCGCAAATGGCCTGTCCCCGCAGCTTATCGGGAATACCGACAACTGCCGCCTCCTTGATATCGGGGTGTGTCATCAGCACTTCCTCCACTTCGCGGGGATACACATTCTCGCCGCTGCTGATGATCATATCTTTCAGGCGGTCCACGATAAAGATCCATCCTTCTTCATCACGGTATGCCAGATCTTCAGTATGCAGCCAGCCGTCCCGCAGCGTCCAGGCCGTTTCTTTCGGCCGGTTCCAGTACCCCAGCATTACGTTAGGCCCCTGTACGCACAATTCTCCGACTTCGCCCACCGGCACCTCGTTGTTGTCCGGATCCAGCAGTTTTACCTGTACATGGGGAATCGGAAGTCCGATCGAACCCTGTTTGGTGCGGTTTACCCGGTTAAACGTCGTTACCGGCGTAGCTTCTGACAACCCATAGCCTTCCTGCACATGCTGACCGAATTTTTTCGCAAACGCGTCATACAGCACGCGCGGCAACGGCGCGCCGCCGCTGACAAAGAACCGGAAATGGGCCAGGTCTTGCGCTTCCGCGCCCTTGACAAACAACTGGAACATGGTCGGAACGCCGCACATGGTATTCACATTGTATTTTTTGATCAGGTTCATGGCATCGCCGAACTGATATGTTTCCTGAACAACCTGCGTCGCGCCGATATACAGATTGGAGCATACGGTACAGATCCAGCCAAAACAATGATACATAGGAAGGACGCATAACGCGATATCATCTTCGCTCATATTGACGATTGCAATATAATCTTCCGTATTATGCACAATATTTCCCTGGCTCAGCACAGCGCCTTTCGGACGTCCCGTAGTACCGGAAGTGTAAATGATCGCCGCCGGGTCTTTTTCTTCCAGTTCATACTCAGTCAGCGTCGCTCCCTCCGGTGCAACCATCTCGTCAAAAGTGAACTGCCTCAACTCACGTTCCCATCCCAGATCCAGCAGAGCCTGCGCAACGTCTACTTTATTTTTTGCAAGCAGCATTTTCATTTCCGTATCTTTTACGATGTAAGCGATTTCCGGCGCAATCAGCTGGAAGTTGAAGGGAACGACAATTGCGCCTGCGCGCACTATCGCAAAATAAGCCGCCACAAAATCCGGAGAGTTTTTACTCAGCAGGCCGACGCGATCCCCGCGCTTGATTCCCTGCGACTGCAAAAACAGAGCCCAATCTTCTATCCGCTTTCGCAATGCTCCATAGGTCATGTACTGATCTTTAAAAATAAAAGCTGCTTTCTCTGCGGGATGTTTTTGAATAATATCGTTTAATAGCATAGGAATTCCTCTCTTATCTGTCTCTTGAATCAATAAAATTGAAGTTTGTGCGTTAGTGATTCGTCAGGGAAAGGCACCGCAAACCCGTCAGTGATTCCTATTCCATGGATTCATTCGCCTGTGGCTTCGGAACTCGGGACTGCGTCCCTCA
>DDQB01000014.1:5412-13928 GCA_002342505.1 Acidaminococcaceae bacterium UBA2453 | reverse complement strand
CTGTCCATCACCGACTGGCTGACCCAGGATTGCGGCAAAGGCATGATCAATATTCTGGACAGCGAAAGCCTCATCAATAACGGCAAACTGTATTCCACCTTCCTGCTGTGGATGATGTCCGAATTATTTGAGACGCTGCCGGAAGTAGGCGACCTGCCGAAACCCAAGATGGTATTCTTCTTTGACGAAGCCCACCTGCTGTTCAACGGCGCCTCCAAAGCGCTGCTGGACAAGATCGAACAGGTGGTGAAGCTGATCCGTTCCAAGGGCGTGGGCATTTATTTCTGCACCCAGAGCCCGAAAGATATTCCCGACGGGGTGCTGGCGCAACTGGGGAACAAGGTGCAGCATGCGCTGCGGGCCTATACACCGGCGGACCAGCGTGCGGTGAAGGCGGCTGCGGCATCCTACCGTCCCAATCCGGAATTCGATACGGCGTCTACTATCATGGAACTGGGTACCGGCAAAGCGGTTGTGTCCTTCTTAGATGAAGGCGGCATTCCCGGTATCGCGCAGAAAGTTTCCATCCTGCCGCCCCAGTGCAGCATGGGTTCCGTTTCCGAAGGGCAGCGGGACCAGTGCATCAAGGCCAGCCTGCTGTACAGCAAATATGCAAACTACTTTGACCGCGATTCCGCTTATGAGTTCCTGCAGCGGCAGCAGCTGGCGGATGAGAAAGAAGCGGAAGAAGCCAAAGCGGCGGCGGAGCAGGCCAAGTTAGCGGAAAAAGAAGCGAAGGAAGCCGCACTGGCCCAGGAAAAAGCAGAAAAGGAAGCCGCCAGGGAAGCGGAACGGGCCGCTGCGGAAAAGAATCGTATGATCAAATCCGTAGGCAGCAGCGTGCTGGGTACGGTGGGCCGTCAGGTGGGCCGTTCGCTTGGAGGCTCGGTAGCGGGCAGCTTTGGCAAGAGCGTGGGAGGCAATCTTGGCGCCAGTCTGATCCGCGGGATTTTCGGCACGTTCTTTAAGGGATGATTTATTCCTTGTGTAAAAGAAAAAGAAAGGGAACGCAATTCGATTTGCGTTCCCTGATTTTTTTATTATCAATTTCCGTTAATGCAGTCCGTCAATGTAGGTTTTGATTTCGTTCACGTTGTACATTAATTTTGTTTCTGCTCCCGTTTCATCAATCAACGTGGGCACGGCACAGATGTTGAACTTCCTGGCCAGCTCCGCGCCTTCATTGTCTTCCGCGAAGAGCGGCGTGTAATCCACGTGGGCCTCATTCAGCATCTTTTTCACCATGGCGCAGTTGGGACAGGTGTGGGTGGAGATCAGATACCGCTTGCCGTTGGAAGCAAGGGCCGTAGCCTTTGTTGCGCCGGTTGCAGCGTTCCCGGTGTTCATAATTTTGGCCGCCAGGTTCTTTGCTTCATCCATCATGCGCTTGTCTGGCGTTTCCGAAGTCTGCGGAAATGCAGTAAACATTTTCTTCGCGCCGGCTGTTTCCGCTGCTGCATTTTGCGCCGCGCTGGCTGCTGCGGTTTCTGAATAAGCTACGCTTTCGGAAACTTCAGCGTCGTTCTCTATTTTTCCGTCCCGGTCGATGCGAACCTGTTCGGTGCTGTAGGTCTTCCGGTTCTGGAATTCACTGACCTTTCCGTCGTTCCAGTTCCGCACCGGGCGATAGTACCCGGTGATGCGGGAGTACACTTCCGCGTTGCGTCCGCACTTGGGGCAGGTGAAGTGTTCGCCCCGGATGTAGCCGTGTTCCGCGCAGACGGAGTAGGTGGGAGACAATGTATAGTAAGGCAGCTTGAAGTTCTGCGCAATTTTGCGAACCAGGGTTGCGGCAGACTGCCAGTCCGGCAGGCGCTCGCCCAGGAATCCGTGGAATACGGTGCCGCTGGTGTACAGGGTCTGCAGGTCGTCTTCCAGCTCCAGCGCGTCAAAAATGTCGTCGGTGTAACCTACAGGCAGATGGGTGCTGTTGGTGTAGTAAGGCGCGTTGCCGTCTTTGGCCGCCGTCCGGATGCCGGGGAATTCTTCCGTGTCATGTTTTGCAAACCGGTAGGAAGTGGATTCTGCCGGTGTAGCTTCCAGATTATACAGGTCGCCGTACTGTTCCTGGTAATCGGACAGGCGGGTGCGCATGTGGTTCAGTACTTCAATGGCAAAAGCGCGGCCTTTTTCCGTAGTCATGTCTTCATCCTTCAGCCAGGCGGCGTTCAGAATCGCTTCGTTCATGCCTACCATGCCGATGGTGGAGAAGTGGTTCTTGAAGGTGCCCAGGTAACGGCGGGTGTAGGGGTACAGCCCTTCGTCCATGAGACGGCTCACTACTTTGCGTTTTACCGACAGGGAGCGGGCAGCGATGTCCATGTACTTGTCCAGTGTGGCGTAGAATTCTTCCTTCGTCTTGCTCAGGTAGGCGATGCGGGGCAGGTTCAGGGTCACTACGCCGATGGAGCCGGTGCTTTCGCCGGAGCCGAAGAAGCCGCCGGCTTTTTTCCGCAACTCCCGCAGGTCCAGGCGGAGACGGCAGCACATGCTGCGCACGTCGGAGGGTTTCATGTCGGAGTTGATATAGTTGGAGAAATAAGGCGTGCCGTATTTGGCCGTCATTTCAAAGAGCAGGCGGTTGTTTTCCGTTGCGCTCCAGTCAAAGTCTTTGGTGATGGAGTAGGTGGGGATGGGGTACTGGAAGCCCCGGCCGTTGGCGTCGCCTTCGATCATGGTTTCGATGAAGGCCTTGTTCACCATGTCCATTTCTTTCTTGCAGTCGCTGTAGGTGAAGTCCATATTCTTACCGCCCACAATGGCCGGCATGTCTTTCATGTCATCGGGTACGGTCCAGTCCAGGGTGATGTTGGTGAAGGGCGCCTGGGTGCCCCAGCGGGAGGGTGTGTTCACACCGTAAATGAAGGACTGGATGCACTGCTTCACTTCTTTGTAATCCAGCTTGTCTGTTTTTACGAAAGGCGCAAGGTAGGTATCAAAAGAGGAAAACGCCTGGGCGCCGGCCCATTCATTCTGCATGATGCCCAGGAAGTTGACCATCTGGTTGCAGAGGGTGCTTAAATGCTTTGCCGGTGCGGAAGAGATGCGGTCGGGTACGCCGCCTAGCCCTTCCTGGATCAGCTGCTTTAAGCTCCAGCCTGCGCAGTAGCCGGTAAGCATGCTCAGGTCGTGGATGTGCATAAAGCATTTGCGATGTGCTTCAGCGATTTCTTCGTCATAAATTTCGCTGAGCCAGTAGTTGGCGGTGATAGCGCCGGAGTTGGAAAGGATCAGCGCGCCCACGCTTAAGGTGACGGTGGAGTTTTCTTTTACCCGCCAGTCTTTATCTTTTCCGATGTAGCCGTCCACCAGCTTTTTGTAATCCAGCAGGGTGTTTTTAGTGTGGCGGGCCTGCTGGTGCTGTTTACGGTATAAGATGTAGGCCTTGGCTGTTTTTACGTAATCGCATTTCATTAAAGTGGATTCCACGCGGTCCTGGATATCCTCTACGGTAGGAATTTCCTGGGAGTTTTCCCGCAGGTTGGTGATGACCATCAGGGTTATGGCGCCTGCGATGGTGGAAACGTTGCGGGCTTCCACTTCACCGGTGGCGATGAATGCTTTGGCGATAGCGTTCTCGATTTTTTTCTCGTCAAAGGGAACAGTGATACCGTTGCGTTTTACTACATTCTTAAAATACGTCATGATGTTTGCTGCCTTTCTCTTTCTTTTATAAATTTTGCATTTGTGATCTGCGCGGCAAAGGAAAGGCATCGCAAAACCGTGCGCGAATGCGATTCCATGGACTCATTCGCCTGCGACTTCGGAACTCGGGGCTTTGCTCCTGTCTTTTCTTTGCCGTTCTGAAAAAAATCTGGTTTCTACTTTACTTTAGAATCTGGTAATTCAACTACATTGCCTTCCGCTAATGAACGTTGCACGTCGATGAGCCGCTGGTTGTCGCTGCCGCGCCAGATGGCATTGCCGGTCTTTAACTTTTCCACGAAAGGACCGTCTACCAGAACGTCGAGATGCTTCAGCGCTTCTTTCGCAGTTTCGCCTGCTGCGCCGTTTTGGATCTGTTCGAAGGTCCAGCCGGTGTAAAGCCACAGGTTCAGCCCTGCATTTTTTGCGGCAGTGGCAATCTCAATCACAGCTTCCGGCTGCAGCAACGGGTCGCCGCCGGAAAAGGTGAGGCCGTCCAGGTACTTTGTCTGCAAAATCTCCCGCACTACGTCAGCCACGTTCCGCTCGGATCCGCCCGCGGGATCGTGGGTCTCCGGGTTCTGGCAGCCCGGGCAGTGATGGGGGCAGCCCTGGAAGAACAGGACATACCGCACGCCGGGACCGTTTACGGAAGAATGCTTCTTGCTGCCTGAAATGCGTACTGTACTCATGAAAACGACCTTCTTTGGCATGCCGCAAGGGATGCGGTGCGATGATTTGCAACGGAACAGGGAACTGTGGCTCAAAGGTGCGAACGGGGCAGAGTCCCGGTAACGTTGCGTTTCTTTGGTACTACCCATTATAGACGTAAAGTATGCTTCTGTCAATATATAAAACACAAGATATTGTGTTTTTTATAAAAAAGAAAAATCTGTTCACACAAATTGTTGTATCATTTGGTTTAGGATTTAGTCCGCACCCCCAGGATGAAAAAAACTGCTGCCGAATTTTATCTGCATAAAAAAATGCTAAGTCTACTAAAAAGTAGACTTAGCAGTAGATTTCTCCTTGCAGCTTTGCCGTCGGTGTAATAGCCGACGGCATGAAAGTTTTGCTTCCGTAAACATAACCCCATTTTGGGGGAGAACGCAATGGCAGATTTCTCGAACAGAGCAGTTAAAATGCTGGAACGAAGTATAACGGAGAGACAGATACAATAACCTAAGTCTCATAATTATAGAAATCAGGTTGCGCACCCCGCATTATTACTGCATTTCAGTCCTGCTTTTGGTCGTTTTTCCGACCAAAGTGGCCTGTGGGACGCAAAAAATACTGGTATTGGTTACAATAGATAAGGTATAATTCCTGTTGCTGTGGCATTATTGTAATTTCATATCATGCAAGGCATAATGATTGCGGTGTTCCAAAGGGGGTAGCGTTTTTGTGCGTGGATTATTACACTTCGTCCGGATCCAGGATCCCCAGCTTACGTTTCCAGTAACGGGAGTAGATTGCGCCCAGGGGATTATGAGCCAGCAGCCGGTCTTTCACCACAAGGGAAGTGACGGGACCGTCGCAGTTGGCAGTGAAGATGGCATCGTGTCCAACGCAAAGTCCGCAGATGATGAACAGCTCTACGCCCTTTTCCTTTAAGAAACGGGCCTGGAATTTGGGATTGCACATGGCTTCGTGATCCAACTCCGGTTTTACCTGCTTCAGGTCAAATTCCTTTTTGGCAAAGCTGCAGTTTTTGCAGCAGACGCTGTAAAATTCAAAGCCTTGTTGTGTGTAATAGCGGGCAATGTAACGGGCTTCCGCGTTAAGCCCGATGCAGAAGGCCATGCCCAGTTTCTTATAGCCCATGGTCTTGGCAAATTCGGCAATTTCCTGCAGGCGGGTGATGTTGCTGTAAAAGGTTCCTTCCACGTAGGCGGCGGCCTGCATGATCTGCAGTTCTTCTTCTGTATAAGCCTGTCTTACTTCTTCTTCCGATACGCCGGTGCAGTTTACACCTTTGGTGTAACAGGCATGTGTCGGACAGTTCGCGCAATCTGCTTTCATGATGTTCCTCCAGTAGTTATTTGCTTCCTTAACTAATCTTGCGATGACAATGCTGAAACAATACGGACGTGTTAATTAACTTCACTGATTTTGTGGCGGATGTGGGTGAGGGCTTCATTTAAGATGTCAATCACGTGCTGGTCGTCCAGCGAATAATAAATACTTTTGCCGTCTCTGCGGGATTTTACCTGGTTAGCCATGCGTAAGAGTTTCAACTGATGACTGACCGCCGACTGTGTCATCTCCAACGCTATGGCCAGATCAGTGACGCAAAGCTCGCCGCGGGACAACGCGTAGATAATTTTCATGCGCGTTTCATCGCCCAGTACTTTAAAAAAATCCGAAACTGTGCTGAGATGTTTTTCTTCCAGCATCTGCTCCCGTACTTTTTTTACCGTAGCGGCGTTGTAGTTTAAAAGCGTGGAATTAAGTTTTGTTTTGCTTTGTTTTTTGGTTGCTTTGGTTTTTGTTGTTACCATTTCTAAAACCCACCTGTTCTTTATTAGTAATGAGTCTCTATATATGTTTCATTTGTTCAACTTTACATATGTCATTATAACATAATGAAGGTAGTTGTGAAAAGTTAAGAAGAAAAAAATCTGCGACATGAACAGAGAATGGTTTGCTTTGTCTGTACTCGAATTGTAGATGAAAAGGAATGCAAGGAAGCGCTTCCTTAATCAGCGGTTCCTTACATGTTTTGAAACGATTCTTGACAGGGCGCCGTTTTTGTGTTATGATTCTGATGTAATTTGAACAGTTACAACTTAAATAAAATTTGCATGGTAAAATGGAGTAACACGGTTTTGCAGCATATCCGGTTTGGCCGATCATATTTTACGAATGCAGTGTAAGGAGGAAATGAAAATGGCAAAGGCAGAACGTGATTTTATTGTGGAAAAAGTGAAAGAAGTGCTGGCAGCTCCCAGCTGCTGTGCAGAACTGAAAGAGGCTGCACGGAATTATCTGGATGCGCTGGATACAGACAAGGAAAAAGAAGCAGGAAAATTTTTAGTGGCAGAGCTGGAAGAAGATGTGCAGGACATTGACTCGGTACTGGGATTCTTCAGTTCCGATGCAGGCAGAGGTTATTTTGGCGCCGAGAAGGCTGCAGAGATGGCAGAGCTGGCGAAGAAAGTGAAAGCTGAAGGCGGCAAGACCTGTTTCTGCCCGGCCTGCGCGGCAGGTCAGGCGATCCTGGATAAAAAGGAAGCGCTGCTGTAATCGTCAGGAGACGAAGCGAGCGCTTCACATTTGAAATGATTTTTTTAACAGCTGTAGGGTTTCTGCAGCTGTTTTATTTTTCTATTGCTTTTGTTTTCCAATTTGCCTTGAAAAAAACAAATAATAAGGGTAAGATTAAATGTAAAGATATAAGGAATAAAAATTTTATTTCGTTTTACAATGTTATGGCGATTTATAGTTTTTTGTTGCATATTGATAAAATGTTGCTTACGGAGGAAATTGCGATGAAGCTGAAAAAACAAATTTTTTTACCCATCCTGTTATCTCTGTCTATGTTTTTTACTTCGACCGTTATGATGTCTGCGTCGGCGTATGCTGCAGTTACGCCACAGGCGCCTGCAGTTTATGAACTGGCGGAAGCAGCGCCGAACAATACGGAAATTCCCCGGCTGGATCCGGGGAAAGAGAGTAAGTCCGGCAGCGCAAAAGCAAAGGATGATTCGTCTTTTTTTGAACAGGTCTTTGAAAAGCTGGCCGTGATGTTCCTGGTCTATATGTTTTTAGAAGCTATCCATGCTATTCTGAATGACTTTTTTCACGAGGGAAATGGAGATTTCAAAATTAAAGTGACGCCGAAGGAAAAACAGGATGCGCCGGATTCAAAAGGCACGAACCAGAAAAATATGAAACGCGTGCCGGCACAGGATGTGTAAGAAAACGTTGTGCCTGCCAGCATGTTGGCGACATATAGACAGCCATGGAATGGATTTTTCAGCAGGGGAAAATAAATAAAAAAACAGCAGCAGAGGATTGACAGAAAAATTCTTATTCTCTTGCTGCTGTTTAATTTTTATCCGTTTCGCTTCCGGAATTCTGCAAACAGGTTCACCGGTTTATCGGAACAGAGAAGGTAATCCGGGCAGCATTCTACTGCTTTGGCACGGGCCAGCTGCAGGTCATGATATACATCCCACTTGGCCTGCACCTGTGCGCGGCCGTACTGGCGCAAAATATACGAAGGGTGGAACGTGGCGATGCAGTCGTAGCCCTGGGCGGTTTTGAACCATTTGCCCCGTTGCCGGGTGATGCGCATATCCGGGTCGCCTAAATAATGCATGGCTACACTGCCTAATGCTACAATTACTTTCGGCTGTAAAATAGCCAGTTCCCGTTCCAGCCAGATTTTGGCGCAGAAATCTGCTTCCGCCAAATCCGGCGTACGGTTGCCTTTGGGCCTGCATTTGACAATATTACTGGTCAGTACCCGGTCCCGTGTCATCTGGACGGACCACAAAGCCTTGTCAAGCAGCTGGCCGGAAGGTCCGATCAGGGGGCAGCCGTAATCATCCTCCACGCCGCCGGGGCCTTCACCGATAAAAACAATGGGGCTGTCCGGACAGCCGTACCATCCTACAGGAGCCTGACAATCCTGCCGCAGGTGACAGGAACTGCATTTTTCTAATTGCGCGGCCAGTTCGGCCAATTGTGTTTCTTTTATACTCATAATGAACCCTCGTGCTTCGTTTTTCGTTTACTATTGTGCAATCGAAAGATTAATCAGCGTTTCCCTAATTAGCTTGAAAACTTCTTGCATTTTATTTTACATGCAGCGAATATGTTATGTCAAAATAAATATGAAAGTTAAGGAAGTACTGATTAATTCG
>DDQB01000014.1:1571-5347 GCA_002342505.1 Acidaminococcaceae bacterium UBA2453 | reverse complement strand
TTCCTTGCCATTCGCAAAACGCCCTCGGCAATCGCACAAACTCATTTAATCAGTACTTCCTTAAGGAAGCGCTATTTTATTGCTTTGTATTCTGTTTTGATTTACATTGTTTTTTATTGTAAAATATTTGCAAAAAGAAGGATTGCGCATGTCCGACGGGATCTATGTGCTTGCAAAATGATTGCGTACAGCGTGGATTGTTTTTAGGAGGAAGGAAAATGAAACTTTTTTTGATGAGTCTGCTGCTTTGCTTTTCTGTTTTTGCGTTTACTGAAGCGGTTAAGCCTGCTTACGCATTTGATGGGAAACAGGCGGAAGTCAATCTGCCGCGTACGGTTACTGCGCCGGTTATCATTGATAAACCGGTGCGCCTGACTGAACAGCGGGAACAGCTAATGCGGGAATATGCCAAAAAGCATTACGGCAGCGAGATGACGGAAATTGTTCCGCAGGCGGTGATCGTGCACTGGACGGAGTCGCCGGAATGGAAAGGCGTGCACGATTATTTTTATAAAGAAGCCCGGGCGGACAGCACGCTGAATGTGTGCTCGCAATTTTTGGTGGACAGGGATGGAACGATTTACCGTTTAACGCCGGAGACTATGCTGGACCGTCATGCGATCGGGTACAACTGGTGCGCCATCGGTATTGAAAATGTGGGAGGCGTAAAGAACGCAGAGGATTTAACCGAAGCGCAGCTGCAGGCTAACGTGGCATTGATCCGTTATCTGAAAGAAAAATATCCGACCATTCGCTATATGTGGGGTCATTACCAGCAGATAGCAGCGAAGCAGAGCGGGTTATATAAAGAAAAAGTGCCTGGCTATTTTAATCCCAAGGTCGATCCGGGACCAAAATTTATGCAGGCACTGCAGACAGAACTAAAAACTGCCGGTCTGAAATTTTATAAACCGTAACGCGTTGTGAATCAGCGCTTCCTTATTTTGCAGCATCAGCGTTGCTTACATAGCTGCGCTTTGCGGCAGGAATGCTTTCCCAATGTAAGGCGTTTGCAGGAATTTTATGCGCAAGGCACCAGGCTGCCGCGATGCCTGCTGCTTCCCCGATGCTCATGCAGGTGGGCTGGATGCGCATGGAGGCCTGCAGGATAAAACTGGCGCTGATGCAGCGTCCTGTTACGATGAGGTTTTGGATTTCATCCGTGACCAGGGAACGGTAAGGGATTTCATAATAACCGCCCGGAGGCAATTTTTCCGAAACTTTTTCCCCGTGGGCGTCGATGAACCAGGCCGTACGGCAGACTGCGTCCGGAAAACGGCTCTGGTTGTGATAATCGGATTCCTGCAGATAGTATCTGCCCCGGATGCGCCAGGATTCCCTTGCCCCCAGCATGGCGGCTTCGCGGCTGATAAATGCATGCTCGAATCCGGGCAGATGGCGGATCAGATAGTCTGCGATATGGCGCATCATTTTGCGGCCGCAGCTAACGGCTTTGCTGTAGGAAATCGGATCGGCAGCACGGAAACGTACGGGGATTTCCGGACAGTTCATGCTCATGACGCCGTCTTTCCCGATGATGGAATAGGCCTGCATGTACTCCGCTTCTTCCTGCGTAAGTTCACCGGTTTCGACGCCGCGGGCCATCAGTTCTTCCAATTTGTATCGCTGCGTGCGGTGCATGGCTTCGGCGATTTCAAAATAGGGAGGCTTCGATTTGCACCAGTCTTCTTTCAGATCAAGGGTAATGTAGCGGCTGAGGCGTTCCACGTCGATGCCTCCCATTTCAAACCGGAAGGAAAGAGGCTGATTGTTCCCTGTCTTTTCGTAGCCGCATTCATACGGAATACCGGCCGAACGGGAGAGAAATGCGTCACCCGTACCATCGATGAAAATTTTGGCGGAAATAGCCGCAAGGCCCGCAATAGTCTGCACAATGCAGGCTGTGATGACGGCACCGGTACAGACTGTGTCGACCAGCGTCGTCTGATACAGGATTTCCACATTTGCTTCTTCACACATTTCATCATAGATAAGGGCCAGCGTTTCCGGATTATGCCAGACCTGTTGGGTGACTCCGTCGAAGGTTGCGACACCGTGCTGTTGCAGCCGTTTTTTTATTTCTGTCACATAGGGCGTGTCGCTGTCCGGCGCCTGGGGATCCATGAAGGGATAGACGCAGCCCAGTACAGCCAGGCCTCCCAGTGCGATGCCGCGTTCGAGCAGAACCGTGCTGGCTCCGTTTTCCGCTGCGCGGATCGCGGCTGCCGTTCCCGACGGACCGCCGCCTGCGACGCAGACATCGACAGAAAAGAGCACGGGAATCTCTTTTCCGGCATATTTTATGAAAGCGTTTGTATTCTCCATTACTGTCCTCCGGCATTTTGTTCAGAGTGGTGTTCCAATTCGAATTGTTTTTTATTAGTATATAGTAAATACGGTTAACTATCAAACCCGTTTTTGCAATTTCCATAAATATAATGTAACAATTGCTACAATCTAATTGACACTGTTTCTGCATATTGGTAAAATTACTATGAATAACTTTACGTTGGAGTAAGGTCTGTTTCGTATACCCCTATTGGAAAAGGAGAGCACAGGATGAAAGTTGCGATTATCATGGGAAGCAATTCAGACTGGCCGATTTTGGAGCCCGCTGAAAAAACACTGAAAGAATTTGGCGTAGAGGTAGAAGTGGTTGTTGCCTCAGCCCACCGTACACCGGACCAGGTGCATGAATTTGCTGCCGGCGCCAGGGAACGCGGTGTGGAAGCGATTATTGCGGCGGCAGGGCTGGCTGCGCATCTGGGCGGTGTGATTGCTGCATATACGACGCTGCCGGTGATCGGGATCCCCATCAGCGGCGGTCCGTTGAAGGGGATGGATGCGTTGCTGAGTTTTGTACAGATGCCTTCCGGCGTGCCGGTTGCAACGATGGCGATCGACGGTGCAAAGAATGCCGCGATTTTTGCGGTGGAAATTCTGGCGGGCGCCCATCCGGAACTGGTGGAAAAATTAGCCGCATACCGTATTAAGATGCAGGAAGAAGTTGCCGCGAAAGCAGCGAAGCTGGCTGCCGTGCGGGGAGAATGATAACAGGAGGCTGTCATGAGCGAAGAGAAGAAGCAACTGACCTATGCCGATGCCGGCGTGGATATTGATGCCGGCAACCGTGCAGTGGAACTGATGAAGGATAGCGTAAGGGCCAGCTACCGGCCGGAAGTGATCGGCGATCTTGGCGGCTTTGGCGGCCTGTTTGCCCTGGATACGAAAAAGTACAAAGAACCGGTTCTGGTTTCCGGAACCGACGGCGTAGGTACAAAATTAAAGTTTGCGTTTCTGACAAACAATCACAGCACTATTGGCCAGGATGCGGTCGCTATGTGCGTCAACGATATTCTGGTGCAGGGTGCGGAGCCGTTGTTCTTTTTGGATTACATTGCCGTAGATAAAGTGGATTCCCAAAAGGTCGCGGATATCGTCAAAGGCGTGGCGGATGCCTGCCGGGAAAGCGGCTGTGCGCTGATTGGCGGCGAGACCGCGGAAATGCACGGTTTTTACGCAAAAGACGAATACGATATTGCCGGCTTCTGTGTGGGCGTTGCGGAACGGAGCAAGATGATTACCGGAGAAAAGGTAAAAGCGGGCGATATTTTACTGGGCCTGCCTTCTTCAGGCGTGCATTCCAACGGTTTTTCGCTGGTGCGTAAAATCTGTTTTGATGTGATGAAATTTACTGTGGACACAATGATTCCGGAATTTGGCTGCACCCTGGGAGAGAAGCTCTTGACTCCTACCCGCCTGTATCCGAAGACCTG
>DDQB01000014.1:0-1546 GCA_002342505.1 Acidaminococcaceae bacterium UBA2453 | reverse complement strand
CCCCGCATTCTTCCCGAAGACTGCGATGCGGAAGTGAATGCGGATGCCTGGGAAGTGCCTGTTGTTTTCAAAAAGCTGCAGGAATGGGGCAATGTGCCGGATAAAGAAATGTACCGCACTTTCAACATGGGCGTGGGCATGGTGCTGGTAGTGGATCCCGCGGAAGCTGACGTGGTGCGGGCCCATCTGAATGAACAGGGAGAGACTTTCTACGAGTTGGGAAAGATTGTTCCGGGACACAAAACTACCGTGATGAAAGGCGGCGTTTTCGGTGCGTAAGAAGATTGGCGTAATCGTGAGCGGACGGGGCAGCAACCTGCAGTCCATCATCGATCATATCGCAGAAGGAAAATTAGATGTGGACGTGGCCGTTGTGGTCAGCGACCATAAAGACGCGTTTGCGTTAGAACGGGCGGCCAAAGCCGGCATCCCTGCCGCCGTAGTGGAACGGAAAGGCTGCCGGGACAAAGAAGAGTTTGAAGATAAAATCGACGCGGCGCTGCGTAACGCCGGAGCGGAACTGGTAGTACTGGCAGGGTTCATGCGAATCCTTACAGGACATTTTATCAGCCGCTGGGAACATAAGATCGTGAACATCCATCCGGCGTTGCTGCCCAGTTTTAAAGGACTGGATGCCCAGGGACAGGCAGTGGATTACGGTGTGAAGGTGGCAGGCTGCACGGTGCATTTTGTGGATGAAGGCACGGATACCGGGCCCATCATCCTGCAGAAGGTTGTGCCGGTCATGGATGACGACACAGAAGAAACGCTGGCAGAGCGTATTTTGGTGGAAGAACACAAGGCGTTGCCGGAAGCGATCCGGTTATGGTCGGAAGGACGGCTTTCTATCAAAGGACGGAAAGTTTATATCGCCAGATAATTTATGCGGGAAGTTGAGTCTGCGCATAATTATGGTATGCAGTCGAAAGAAGTTTTGAGTTAATGATTGTCAGTCAATGAATCGGGAAAAGGGAAAGAGAAGGAAAGGAGCAAGCATGAAGATCAAAAGAGCATTGCTGAGTGTTTCTGACAAAAAAGGAATTACGGAATTAGCCGCTTTTCTGCATGAAAACGGGGTAGAGATCATTTCTACCGGCGGCACCATGAAAGCGATTAAGGATGCGGGCATCCCGGTAACGTATGTAAGCGAAGTAACCGGTTTCCCGGAAATCATGGATGGCCGTGTAAAGACGCTGAACCCGAAGATCCACGGCGCGATTTTAGGCGTACGCAGCAATCCGGAACACATGGCGCAGATGAAAGAGCATGGTATTATTCCTATCGATCTGGTGGTTGTAAATCTGTATCCTTTTAAACAGACCATTGAAAAGCCGGGCGTAACGGAAGAGGAAGCCATTGAAAACATTGATATCGGCGGTCCGGCCATGGTGCGCGCTTCCGCCAAAAATTTCCGCGACGTGGTGATCATCACCAATCCTGAACGGTATGGCGCGCTGATGGAAATGCTGAAAAAAGACGGAGACATTGATCAGAAGACAAGAAAATCCCTGGCTATGGAAGCTTTCAAACACACTTCCGAATATGA